>WYEM01000100.1 GCA_009903775.1 Nitrososphaerota archaeon
CCGCCGAAAGCCAGCTAAGATTTATAGCATGGTGCCGTCAAGAAGCACCGATGAGTGACATTATCAAGTACATGACCAAGGAGGTGTCTAAAGAGCTGAGCTCCAGGTCCAGGGCATTCTTCGAACTCGTCATGCCGCCCATCGACATCTATGAGGAGGGCTCCGAGCTGGTGGTCGTCGCCGACATGGCCGGCTTCGACAAATCCTCGATAAAGACGACGCTGAACGGCTCCGTGCTCACGATATCCGCTAAGAGGGAGGCCCCCGACGGCGTCGTGTATTTCTGGGAGCAGAGGCCCCTCCGCGTGCACAGGGTGGTGCCGCTCCCCATCCATCCCGACCCGGAGGGCGAGGTCAGCGCGAGGTACGAGAACGGCGTCCTGACCGTCAGGATACCGGTGAAGGGCGCCAGGAGCGTCAAAGTGGAGTGAGTTGCGCCGCGCCGGGCTGAGGATAGACAAGGAGGTCATGGCGGGGCTCCCGCCCTGGTTCGAGCGGACGCTGCTGGGCCTCCCGCTGGGGGCTAGTGCCCAGTACAGGGGGCCGTCGGGGCTCCACGTGCGCGAGTACGATGACCATTACGAGGTGCACTTCGACCTGTTCGATCCGCGGGAGCATCCCATGCTTCACGCACTGGAGTTCGTGCTCCGCGCGTCCCGGAAGGGACGCCGATGCCCGGCGGGCGCCTGAGGACCCTCGAGCTGGCCCTGAGGCTGGCCCCCCTCGTGCTAGCGTTCTCGAGGGATGACTCCAAGTATCGCAGGAATCGGGGGCGCCTCGGGAGCGCCGACGAGCGCAGGATGAGGCGCAACGCCGGGCGGGCCGTGGCGGCATTCATAGAGCTCGGGCCCTTCTTCGTGAAGCTCGGGCAGGTCCTGTCCGTGCGCCCCGATGTCCTACCGGATCCCTACATCGCCGAGTTCTCCAAGCTGCAGGACGAGGTGCCCCCGGAGGACTTCGAGCGCGTGAGGCCGCTGATAGAGGGGGAGCTGGGCGGGCGCCTCGAGGACCTGTTCGAGGAGTTCGACCCGGAGCCGATATCGGGCGCCAGCCTGAGCCAAGTATACAGGGCCAAGTACAGGGGGGAGGACGTGGTGGTCAAGGTCCAGAGGCCCGGCGTCGAGGAGCGCGTCCGGGAGGACGCGGCCGCCCTGAGGTCGCTCCTGAGGTACTTCGGGTGGCTCCTGGACCCGTCGATAAGGTTCTCGCTGGCGTCGGCGCTGGACCAGGTCGAGTCGACGGTGTATGAGGAGCTGGACTTCAGGAGGGAGGCCTCCAACATGGAGGCGCTGGGCCCTCGGCTGTCCAGGAGGGGCGTGATAGTGCCGAGGGTGCATCGCGAGGTCTCGACTGCCCGCGTGCTGGTCATGGACTACGTGCCGGGGATCAAGGTCACCGACGTGGAGCGCCTCGACGCGGCGGGCGTGGACAGGAGGAGGCTGGCCAACAGGCTGGAGAGGATCTTCATGGAGATGGTGCTGAGCGGCGAGGCCTTCCACGCGGACCCGCACCCCGGCAACATAGCGGTGACGCCGGAGGGGCGCCTGGTGCTCTACGACTTCGGAATGGTCGGGAGGTTGGATCGCAGGACCAGGCTCTCCCTGGTGAGGCTCTACAGCGCTGTGATGGAGGGCGACCCAGACTGGGCGCTCGAGGCGCTGACGGACCTGGGCGCCGTCCAGCCGGGCGCCGACAGGAGGGCGCTCAGGAGGGCCATGGAGCTGATGCTGGAGGAGGCCAGGGGGGAGTCGCTGAACGCGCAGTCGGAGGTGGAGGAGCTCCTCAGGGTGGCCGGCAGGGCAATACACGGCTTCCCCTTCAGGCTGCCCAGGGAGCTCGTGCTCTACGTCAGGATGGTCATAGTGCTGGAGGGGGTCTGCAAGAGGCTGGACCCCGAGTTCAGGTTCCTCCCGGTGCTTTCCTCGGTCATCAGGGAGGAGGGGCTGGAGTCCGAGATGTACAGGGAGGAGATACGCAGGAGGATCCGCAGGCTCGTCAGATCCATCGAGGACGCGCTGGAGCTCCCGACGCTCATAAAGGAGCGCCTGAACGAGGATGGAGGGGGGAGGGCCGGCGGAGGGGGCTGCCTGCTGCCGGGGGCGCTGGCGGGCGCGGGCGCCGCCGGCATGGCCGCCTGGTCCCTGGACCCCGGCGCCGCCCCGGCGCTCCTGGCAATCGCCGCGGCGGCGCTGGCCTTCGGGCTGGCCTACTGCGCGGCCAGGCGCCGATGCGCGCCGGTCCCGTAGACGTCCCTCAGGAGAAATCTCCTGTTGGCGTAAACGAGCCCCAGAACCATCGGCGAGAGCGACCACTTGGCGAGCACGAGCCCCAGCATCGTGCTCAGGAGCGTCCCCTCGGGGAGGACGCCGTAGAATGCGAGGGGCACGAATATCAGCGTGTCGACGGCCATCGCCACGGGATCCGAGTAGAGCACCCTCTTCCATATCGCGCGCCTGACCCTGAACACCACGTAAGCGTCCGTCAGCTCGGCCGCCAGGTAGGCCGCGGCGGAGGCCAGCGCGACCCTCGCCGACACGCCGAAGACGTAGCCGTAGACGTCCTCGGGCGCGGAGAGGGTGGGCATGGAGAGCACCGAGATGTTCGTGACGCTCACGAGCGCCTGGGAAGCCAGCCCCATGGCGATCAGGCCCTTGGCGTAGTCGAACCCCTCCCTCATCACTATTATGTCCAGCATCGCCACCGTCGCCACGTACGTGGCGGTGCCGGCGGGGACCCCGAACCACAGGTACTCCGTCACCTTGGAGGCCGCGTACTGGGACACCGTGAGCAGGACTAGGTAGAGGGCGGATGCCGCCAGCGTGGGATCGGCCCTCAGCGCTGATACGAGCGCCCTATAGATCGCGGCCGACGCGCCGAACATTATCAGCGCCCAGGCCAGGAGCTCCAGCTGCGGCGCCACGCAGCCGCGCCGGGCGAGCGGCCTAAAAGGCTTGCAGCCGCGTAATTCAGCTTAAATAAGATGCGGGCGCACTGGGTGCGTGAGGCCCTTCCACTGGACCTACGGCGGCGCCTCCATACACTTCGGGCCGGGGGCGCTGGGCTCCCTGGGAGGGGAGCTGGGCGGGATCAGGAGCGCGATCGTGATAACCGGGAGATCCGGCGCCAGGGCCAGCGGCGCGATGTCGGACGTGGAGGGGATCCTGCGCGGCGCCGGGATCACATACGCGGTGTACGATCGCGTGGCCCCCAACCCCCCATCCGCGCAGGCGCAGGAGGTCGCCGATCTCGCGAGGGCCAAGGGGGCGGAGGCGCTGATAGCAGTGGGAGGTGGGAGCGTGATCGACGTCGCGAAGGTCGCGTCGGCCGTCGCCTCGGGCGGGGGGAACCCCATGGACTACATATACGGCAGGCTCAGGGCGGGGCCGGGCTTGCCCGTGTACGCCGTGAACCTGACGCACGGCACCGGGAGCGAGGCCAACCGCTACGCGAACCTGACCGACATAGCCACCGGCGACAAGATAGGGGGCGAGGTGTCCTATCCGCGCGCGTCCTTCGACGATCCGAAGTACACGCTGACTATGCCCAGGGAGCAGGTCATGTGCACGTCGTTCGACGCGCTATACCACGCGTACGAGTCGGCGACGACGGTCGGCAGCCCGCCGCTGGCCCAGGACGCGGCGGCCATCTCGGCCGCGAGGATCGCGGAGAGGCTCCCGCTCGCGGTCGCCGAGCCCTCCTCGGTGGAGCACAGGTACTGGCTGATGTATGCGGCGATGCTGAGCGGCGTCGCCATAGACATCTCGCCGACCAACCTCATACACGCGATCGAGAACTTCCTGAGCGGCCTGAGGCCGGCGCTGCCGCACGGGTGCGGCCTCGCCATAATAGGCCCCCCGCTGGCGAGGATAGTCCACGAGCTCTCCCCCGAGGCCTCCGGCAGGGTGCTCCGCGCGCTGGACCCGAGGTTCGACGGGACCCCCGAGGGGGCGGCCAGGACCCTCTCATCGTTCCAATCGTCGGTCGGATTCGAGAGGACCCTGGGGGACTATGGGATAGACGGCGAGCTCCTCGAGACGGCGGTCAGGAGGGCGCTCTCCAACGAGCCGTCGGCCAGCAGGATTAGGAGGAGGCTGGGCGGCCTGGAGCTGGACGCGGAGAGGCTCCTGACGATCCTCCGCTCCCTGCTGTAGCGCAGGCCCTGTGCACGTAGCCCCCCGGGACGGCCGCGAACTCCCCCGGATCGCCGGGGGGTTCCCCGTACACGGTGCAGTCCGGCACCCCTGCCTCCAGGAAGGCCCTGTGCCTGTTGCGGCAGGACTCGCACGCCCCGCAGTGGACGGGCCCGCTCAGGTAGCAGCTCCATGTCTCGTGCACGAGGCCGCCGACGGCGGCGTAGCACTCCCTGAGCAGGTCGGACTTCCTGAGGCCCTCCCTGGCGGGGCTCCAGATCTCCAGGCCCCTGGCGGACCTGAAGTGGCAGATCCCGAGGGCGGCCTGCAGTGCCTCGGCGCACTCGGGGCTGCAGTCGGGGTAGAGCGGCTCCCGCGTATCCTGTCTGGGCACTATGTCGTCGTAGTGCGCCCCGTAGATGACGTAGGTGCGCGAGGCGCCGCCCGAGATCGAGTAGGCATACGCCGAGGCTATTGTCAGCATCACGACGTTCCTGATGGGCACGACGACCGATGGCGCGTAGGAGCCCTCGACGCTCACCGAGCTGTCGGTCAGCTGGGTGCCCCTCCAGAGCTCCCCGAGGGAGGTGAGGTCGATCACCCTGTGCTCAACGAGCCGTCCCCAGCCCTCGCCGCGGAGCCGCTCGAGGCGCGAGAGGACGCGCCTGGCCACCTCGACCTCATGGTATCCTTTCTGGCCGTAGAGGAAGCTCAGCGCGTGGACGTCGCATCCCCTGCGCATCCAGCGCACCGCGTAGCAAAGGCTGTCGGGGCCGCCACTGACTATCGCGACCACCCTGCATGGCG
>WYEM01000115.1 GCA_009903775.1 Nitrososphaerota archaeon
CGCGTGTACTTCTCGAGCATGATCAGCATACTGGCCCCCATATACATGGCGCGCATCGGGCTCGGCCCGGTCATGGTCGGGCTGGGGCTGATGGCGATAGCGGCCGGGAACGTCGCATCGAACATCGCCGTCACGTGGCTCGGCCTCGGGAGGCGCAGGGCGCTTTTCACATTCGCTGCCCTCATGATGGCATCGGGCTTGGTGCTGGCGCTCATCGACTGGGTGCCCGCGATCTACATGGCGCTCTTGGCGAGCAACGTGAGCACCACCGGCACGGAGGCCGGTCCGTTCTAGTCCATAGAGGCCGGGGTGCTCCCCAGGCTCGTCGATCAGCGCGCGAGGAACAGGGCCTTCGGCATATATAACGCCGTGGGATACGCCGCGTCGTCGGCCGGCGCCCTCTCCTCGGCGATACCATATCTATCGGTCAGCGCGGCCACCCTGCGCACGGCGTTCCTGGGCCTCGCGGCCGCCGGCGCGATCCTGCTCGCGATCTACGCCGGCCTCAGGGGGTGGAGCCCGCGGCCGCCGGCGCGCGTCCCGGGATAAGGTCCTTCAGGCCCGTCGCCCTGCGCGACGCGCGCAACCTCGCGGCGCTCTTCTCGATCGACGCGTTTGGGGGCGGATTCGTCTCGCAGTCCGTGCTGTCCTACTGGTTCTACGCATCATATCACGCATCTCTGGCGAGCCTCGGCGAGATATTCTCGATAGCGAACGTCATAACGGCGCTCTCGATATACGGCGCATCCGTCCTCGCGGACAGGCTGGGCAACCTGCGCACGATGGTCTACACGCACCTGCTCTCCAACCTGTTCCTGCTGCTCATCCCGGTGGGCGGCACCATTACGTGGGCGGCGGCATTCCTCTTCCTGAGGCAGAGCACTTCCCAGATGGACGTCCCCACGCGGCAGTCCATGATGGCTGAGCTCTTCGAGGACCGCGAGAGGGTCGGGGCCAACGCTCTAACCAACACGTTCCGCACGATAAGCTCCACGGCGAGCCCCCCATCGCCGGGTACCTGATATCCTCCGGAGCTGATTGGGGCCCGCTCTGGGCGGGCGGGCTCATAAAAATAGCATACGATCTCTCCATATACGTGGCCTACAGGAAGCGCGTTAAATAGCGGGGGCGGGCCCCGCGGCGGAGCTGTAAATCACATAAACAGCATTTGCAAACGAAAGCCCCGCCCTTTAAGGCGGGGAGGGGGGTCAGGACGGCAGGGAGGCCGCGGGAGAGGCGTGCAACCGTGCGGGGAGGCTCTCGCCACCCATCATTAGCTGAGCGGGGCGGGGTCCCGGCGCCTCCCATCCCCTGAGGGGGCGGGTCCCCGTCCCCCAGCGCTCGGCGGTGAATGGGTGTGGGGTTTGGGCGCGGAATCCCCCTTGAAATCTGCACGGAACGACCCCGGGCGAGCGCGGCCCGTAATATGGAGCGCGGGGCAGGAGCCATTGATCATCCGGCGGTCGCGGCGGAAGCCCAGATCGGGGGCGCGCATCAGCTATAGAATACCAGGACGGCGATCCCTCTCACCAGCCCGTTCATGGACCCGAGGACCTCGCCCTCGCTCGCGCCCGGCGGCACGTTCAGCGGCCCGCTGAGCGCGTAGACCACGAGCTCGTATTCGTGGACCTGGCCGCTCGGGGGGCACGGCCCCGCATACCCTATGCCGCCGTAACCGTTCTGGCCCTGCTCGCCGATCCCGATGACGGTCCCCAGCCGCGGCACCGCCTCGGGGAGGCCGGTAGCGTTCCCGGGTATATTGTAGACGATCCAGTGGACGAATCCGGCGGGCGACGAGTTGAGATCTACGAGGATCAGCGCGTAATATTCCGTTCCGCTCGGCTGGCCGGACCAGTTGATCGGGGGCGAGGCGTCGGCGCCCGCGCACGTGAAGTTGGCGGGGATCGTGCTCCCGTTGGCGAACGCCGGGCTCCAAACCTGGAACCGGGGCACGCCCGACGGGGCCAGCTGATACCCCGGCCCCGGCGATATCGCGCCCAGCATGTACGGCGTCACGAACCCCGCCAGTATCACCACCGCGATCGCCAACAGGGCCCACTTTCTCCAGCCGTTCCTTCCCCTGGGCACGCGCCGATCGAGACCCCATTCGAGATAAGTTTTTGTCCGACCCGCCGGGCTCCGTCGCCTCAAGCCGATCGATGGACCTGAATCCGAGGGGGCCTCCGCTTGGGTCCGAAGAAGAGGATCCCCTCGCCCGGGCACGATTTCAGCCCGAGGTGACGGGGCCGCGCCCCCGCAGCCACGCTTAAATCTGGCCAGCGGCCATCAGCGAACGTTGATAGAGGAGTTGATAGAGGACGCGCTCCGGAGTTCCGCGGGCCTGTCCTCGAGCATCGAGGACCGCTGGATGATCGACAGGGCCAGGGAGCTGTGGGTGGAGCACTCGCCGGAGCCCAGGGAGTCCAGCAAGGCCGGCATAGACTCCGGCTGGAACTACCTCCAGTTCCAGGGGTTCTACGTGTACGCGGTCGACGCAGTATCGGTGGATGCGGGCTCCAACCACGTCGCGGCCCCCAGGCACGAGGTGGGCGCGTCGGGTATGTCGGTGGAGATCCGCGGCAGGGCCGTCCACGATCCCAACCTCTTCCTGGAGAGCAGGGGGATGAAGTTCGAGGCCGACCTGGCGCTCGAGAGCTCGCCCAGGGTCGACCTCGTGCTCCTGGACGGGTCCCTGCTGGCCAGGATCTACGACTACAGGTCCAGGTCCATCTCGACGCTTGCCGAGGCCGTGCCGAAGCTCCTGGAGCTGGATAACGCAGTCTTCATAGCCAAGAGGTCCCAGAGCACAGAGCTGATCGGGAGGTCCCAGAGCACAGAGCTGATCGGGGGGCCCCTCGGCGACATATACTATTTCTCGCGCGCGACCCCCAGGGCCGGGTTCTCGGCCCCCTGCGCGTCCAACGGCGTCACCCACTTCTACGCGAGGCTCGAGGACTACGCGGAGGTGCTCCGCGTCGAGGTGCCGGGCTCGCTCGACGGCGCCCCGCCCTGCCCGAGCGCGTCGAGGGAGGGCGAGTGGGCGGAGACTAGGCGCCTGGTGGACTCGCTGGCCCACGGCTCTGTGGACGGCTACCCGTACGTCCTCATCCTGGCCCACGAGATGGCGCACATAGGGGACGTGGACATGCGCGCGCTCGCCGACCTGATGGGCGTCGGCTTCCTGGAGACGGGGAGGGAGGTCCTGGGTGAGCGAGGGGTCCCGGGCCGGGCCGGGCGACGTGTGGGAGGGGGCCCTGGGCGTGGTCGCCAGCGGCGCCCTCCCCTACGAGTTCAGCGTCATCACCGGGCGGCCCCTGCCAGTCGGGGACTACGTCGTGGCGCCCTCGGCCGACGGCAGGGACGTCCTGGGGATGGTGGACAGGACCGAGATAAGGAGCATAATAATGGAGAAGTCCACGAACTCGGTCGGCGCCCTGGCGGCGGGCAGGCTCGCGAGCGCCAACCCCCGCGACAAGTCCTACGTGTCCCACGTGAGGGTGATGGGGCTGCTCGAGGAGCTCAGGTCGAACAGGGTGATGATGCCCTCCCTCCCCCCGATGCCGGGGTCGCCGGTGAGGAGGGCCTCGGAGTCTGACCTGTCGGCGGCGTTCGGCGGGCCCGGCGAGGAGTGGGTGCCCGTGGGCGCGCTCCTCAGGTCGCCCTCGGTCCGCGTCCACGTGAACCTGAACCGGGCGGCCCAGAGGCACCTGGCGATACTGGCCTCGACCGGCGCCGGCAAGTCCAACCTGCTCGCCCTGATCGCGAAGCACGTGGCCAGCATGAGGGGCACCATGGTCATCTTCGACTACCACGGGGAGTACCTCGACCTGGACCTGGGCGGGAGGGGGAGGGCCGTGAGGCCCAGGGTCAACCCCAGGCTGCTGGACCCGGACGAGCTCGCGGACCTCCTGGAGATCAGGGAGGCGGCGGATAAGCAGAGGCACGTGCTGAGCGAGGCCCTGGAGAGGGCCAAGGACTCGAAGGACTTCTGGGAGGGGCTCCGCGCCGGCCTCAGGGCGATCGCCGAGGGGGACTCCCGCGAGTACAGGGAGCCGGCGCGCAGGGTCCTGGACATCCTGGCCTCCGCGCTCAGGAGGCTCGGCCCTGTCTTGGACCCGGAGAGCCCGGGGCCGCTCAAGCTCATAGCCGAGGGCTACGTGAACGTCGTGAACCTCTCGGACCTCTCGCCGAGGCAGGCGGACGTCGTGATCTCGCAGTTCATGGACGAGGTGCTCATTGACAGGAAGAGGTCCAGGGCGGGGCAGGGAGGGGGCGGCGCCTCCCCCGGGCCCATAGTCCTGGCGCTCGAGGAGGCCCACGCGTTCATACCCGGGGGCGACGGGGACTGGAGGACGAGGGACTCCGCCGCCAGGATAGCGCGCGAGGGGAGGAAGTTCGGGGTCTCGCTCGTGATAGTTTCGCAGAGGCCCCAGAGGCTGGACCAGGACGTCCTGAGCCAGGTCGGATCCCTGGCCATAGGGAGGCTCCTGAACCAGAGGGACAGGTCCTTCGTCCAGGAGTCCAGCGAGTTCGTGACGGAGGAGATCTCGGACTACCTGCCCGACCTGAACCCGGGCGAGATGGTGCTCGTCGGGCAGTGGGTGAAGCTGCCCGCCCTCGTGAGGGTCGACCGCGTGCCGGAGAAGCTGTCGGGGAGGGACGTGGACTTCGTGCGCGAGTGGAGGTCCAGGGCGGGCCCCTCGGAGGACACGGACGAGCTGATAAGGCGCGATCGAGGTCCCGCGGTCGGGGG
>WYEM01000047.1 GCA_009903775.1 Nitrososphaerota archaeon
GAGAACTGGGATCTGGGGAGGCCCCCACTAGTGTGGGGAGAGGAGGGGATGCCCCCGTGTCTGGACGTGCTGCGCCCGATCTTCTCGCTCGGGTAGGGGGTGGGCTTAAGGTAACGGAGCCGCGGGATCGGGCGCATCGATTTTAAGTTCGCCGAGGGTCCCGCCCCTCAATGGGGACCCCGCGCCGCGCCCGCAAGCGCACGCTGATGCGGCTGTACGACGCCGAGGCCGAGAAGTACGAGTTGCGCTACGGCGCGGAGCAGGCCCCCAAGGTCAGGGACGCCCTGGCAATGGTTCCTCCCAAGTACCCAGCGCTGGACGTGGGTTGCGGCACCGGGATCCTGCTCAGGTCGCTCTCGCACCTCGCGGTGGGCCTGGACATCAGCAGGTCCATGCTCAGCCGGGCGCCCGGCGGTCCCCTGCGCGAGCGCGTCCTGGGCGACATGGAGCGCATGCCGTTCAGGGCCGACTCCTTCTGGTCCATTTACTCGATAACGTCCATCCAGCTCGCGGGGGACCTGAGGCGGGCGGTGCTGGAGATGGCCCGCGTGGCCAAGGGTGGCGGATTCGTCCTGATCAGCGCGCACAGGGCCACCAGCGCCTCGAGGGAGCTCGCGGACGCGGCGCTGGCGGCGGGCCTAATCGTGCTGAAGGATAAGCCGCCGGACGACGCCGACGTGGACCGCGTGGTCGCGTGCATGAAGCCGCCGGTCGCCGCGATCGATAGATAGCCTCCCTTATGTCGTAGGGGGCGACCCTGAGGCCCCTGGACCTCAACTCGTCCTCGAACTCGCGCTCCTGCGCGTCAAGCTCCCGCGCCTCCATGTGGTCGCGCTCCGCGAGCGCGTACGGCGAGCCGGGCTTCACCAGTAACCTCGACAAGAATATCAGGTCATCCCCTCCCAGGTCCATGGAGTCGATAACGTCGACCGTCTCCCTCACGTGGCGCCTCCAGAGCCCCCTGCCGCCCGCGCCCACGAGGACTATCAGGCCCCTCGAGATCCCCGCCTCGCCGAGGGACCTCGCCATCCTGACCGCCAGCCGCGGCTCCGGCGGCTTATTCAGGACCCTCAGGACCTCCCTGGACCCGGACTCGAGGCCTATGTATACCCTCCTGAGCCCCATCGAGCGAAGCCGCGCGTAGTCCGACGGCGTCAGCCTCGTGGAGAAGTAGTCGGCGAAGGCGAATAACTCGCGCCCCGGGAAGGTCTCCCGGGCTATCCTGGCGTATTCCAGCACGTAATCGCGTGGGGCGCCCAGCGGGTTCGCGTCGGCCAGGAATATCCTCCCCCTCAGCATGGCCCCCGCGCCCAGCCACTCCCTGACCTCCCTGGCGTGGGCCTCGAACTCGCGCGGATCCTTGGCCCTGTACCCCCTGTCCCTGTAGAAGTCGCAGAAGCTGCATTTATTGTAGGAGCAACCCACGGTCGCCTGCAGCACTATGGACAGATACTGATCGGGCGGCAGTATCGATATGGGCATATATAGGGAGGCGAAGCGCCTCTCGTCCTCCCTGAGCCACCCGATCCCCCGGGAGGCGGCGAGCGCGAGCGCGTCCCTGGTGGCCTCGTCGGCCGCCCCCTCCAGCGCCCTCCTCACCGCGCCGTAGACGTGCTCTAGTAGCGACTCCCTCTCGCCCCCCGGGACCTCCTCCACGATCCTCCTGCCGCCGTCCCAGGACTTCCTGACCAGGAGCCCGCTCAGCCCCCTCTCGTAGCTCCTCATGCCGTGCTCGAAGAAGGTCGGCCTCCCCTCTAAGTCCAGCACGTAGACTCCCTCGTTGGGGGCCACTAATCGAATGGCTCCCCCGATCACCCTGGCTTCCACCACGCCGGCTAGATCGGCATCCCGAAATAAAAGCGAGCTCCCGAATCACTGGGCGCCCTGTTGGGATTGGGGCAGCTGCAGATCCCTCCTGACGCCCTCCGTCACGTTGTTGCTAAGGATGTCGTCCCTCTCGTAGATGTCGACCTGGGCATCGGTTATTGAGAAGCGCCCCCCCTCCACCGTGTACCTCAGCGCGACGTTGACGACGGCCTCCTTCGGTATCAGGTACTTCTCCACTATGTACGAGTAGAGCGCCCTGTTCAGCTTGGTGAGCTCCTCGTTGACCTGGTCCGCCGTCAGGGTCCCCCCCTTGATGAGCGGCCTGAGGGCGGCGTTCACCACGCGCCTCAGCTTGAGGGCGTAGCCGCTGCTGCGCACGGGTCCCGTCCTGAGAACTCCCTCTGTGCGCGACATCTGCGGTAGAATTCTTCCACTCGGTATATAAATATTGTTCCAGAGAAGATCTGCTCCGCGGGCTCGCCCATGAACTTCGCGCGTCCGCACCTCATATGAGGGCGGTCCTCAGGGAGCTGCAGCAGCCGCAGGCGGACTCGTCAGGCCTCTCCGGCAGCCCACGCACGACCTCCGAGAGCACGCGCTTGGCCTTCTCCGTGTTCTCCGCCATGGTCCTGGTGACCTCCTCGGCGGTCACGGGCCTCTCCGACCACACGTCGTAATCCGTCACGAGCGCGAGCACCGCGTAGCAGATCTGGGCCTCGCATGCCAAGTTGACCTCGGGGACAAGGGTCATCCCCACCACGTGCGCGCCCCAGGACCTCCAGAGCCTGCTCTCCGCCCTCGTGGAGAAGCGGGGGCCCTCTATGCACACGTAGGTGCCTGACCCATGGACCCTGTAGCCCAGCCCCGCTGCCGAGGACACGAGCTCCCTCCTGAGGTGCTCGCAGAATGGATCCGCCATGCTGACGTGGGCCACGGTCGGTCCATCGAAGAACGTGTAGTCCCTCCCCTTGGTCATGTCTATGAACTGGTCAGGCACCACGAGATCCCCGGGGCGGTACTCCTCCGTGAGGCTCCCGACGGCGGACACGGATATTATCCAGGACACGCCGAGGCTCTTAAGCGCCCATATGTTGGCCCTGTAGTTCACCCTGTGAGGAGGTATCCTGTGGCCCCTGCCGTGGCGCGGCAGGAAAGCGATCACCCTGCCGCCGAGCCTCCCCAGCACGATGTTATCGCTCGGCTCCCCGTAGGGCGTGTAGGCCTTGAGCTCCCTCACGTCCTCAAGGCCCTCGAGCGAGTAGAGCCCGGACCCGCCTATCACGCCGATGTGGGCGCGCTCCGCCGGCGTCAGCACGACGCCGGGCCGATTCCCGCCCTTTTTTCGTTATCGCCGGCCGCGGCTTCGGTACTCCCTGATCACGCGGTACCAGTTGTCCCTCTCGGCGGGCCTCATCCCCATCGACCTGATGATATCCACCACGCGCTGCCGGTCCATCGCATTGGCACGCGATCCGGTGGCCGGTATGACCCTCTCCTCCAGCAGCGTCCCCCCGAAGTCGTTCGCGCCGAAGCGGATCGCGAGCCGCGCAGCGTCCAGGCCGTTGGTGAGCCAGCTGGACTGTATGTTGGGCAGGACGTCCCTGAAGACCAGGCGCGAGACCGCGACGACGCGCAGCAGCGTTGCGGCGGTGGCCGGATACGGATATTCGCGCGTCAGGTCGCTGTTGCCGGGCTCGAAGTTCCAGGCCGTGAACGAGAGGAATCCGCGCGTCCTCCTCTGCAGCTCAAGTATCCTGAGGATGTGCTCGGCGCGATCCCGGACGCTCTCGGCGTGTCCGTACATCATGGTGGCGTTGCTCATGATCCCCATCGAGTGCGCCTCCTCCATAATCCTCAGCCAGGCGTCCGTCCCGAGCTTCCTGGGCGCTATCTCGCGCCTCACGCGATCCACGAGTATCTCGCCGCCGCCCCCGGCCATCGTGTCCATGCCAGCCCTCCTGAGCCTGTCCAGGACCTCGCGGTAGCTCATCCTCCCCCTCCTGGCTATGTAGTCGACCTCCACCGGGCTCAGCCCGTGTATGGCCGCCCCCGGCACGGCGCTCTTCAGCGCGGCGAAGAGCTCCTCGTAGTACTCCACGTCGAGCTCCGGGTTCACGCCCCCCTGGACCAGTATCTGCCTCAGGCCGTGCGCGGCGTCGAGCTCCCTGGCGAGCCTCGCGGCCTCCTCCGGGCTCCTGACGTAGCCCTCGGGGTGACCCGGCGGCCTGTAGAAGGCGCAGAACCTGCACGCGACGGAGCACACGTTGGTGTAGTTCAATACCATGTTGGAGATGAACGTCACGCGGTCCCCGAAGAGCGACCGCGTCAACCTGGACGCTGCCCTGCCGAGCTCCCACAGGTCCCAGCGCATGAGCTCCTCGACGTCCCCGATCCCCAGGGGGTCGCCGCTCAGCGCCCTCTCGAGGGCATTGCCGCGGGGCACGCCGGGGAGGGCGCGGCTCGCTATTTATAGGATGGTCCGGCCCGCGCGATACGTTTCTATAGCTCCGGGGGCGCTCGGGACCGTGCAGCAGCGCGGATACGGCTACGAGTACCTGCTGGAGGCGGCCAGGTCTGGGCTGAGCGCTCGGGAGGCGGCCAGCATAATGGAGGAATTCGATCCCATGGACCTCGCGCAGGCCGCGGACAGGCTCACCCTCGAGGTCGCGGGCGACACAGTGACCTTCGTGAACAACCTGGTGGTGAACTACACGAACGTGTGCGTCGCCGGCTGCAAGATATGCGCCTTCTACAGGCCGCCGGGTCACCCCGAGGGCTACGTCAGGAGCCCGGAGGAGGTCGCGAGGCTGGTGGCGCGCTCCGTCGCCGAGTACGGGATCACTGAGCTCCACATAAACGGCGGATTCCACCCGGACCTGGGACCGGAGTACTTCGATGAGCTCTTCGGGGCGGTCAAGGCGGCCTCCCCCGGGGTGGCGATAAAGGGCCTGACGGCGGCCGAGGTGGAATTCTACTCCAGGGTCTGGAGGATGAGCTACCGCGAGGTCCTGGACAGGCTCAGGAGGGCTGGCATGGATGCCCTGTCCGGGGGCGGCGCCGAGATACTGGACGATGGCGTCCGCAGGGTGATAGCGCCCTACAAGTTCGATGCCGAGAAGTGGCTGAGGGTGCAGGAGGAGGCGCACGAGGTCGGCATCCCCACCAACGCCACGATGCTCTACGGCCACATAGAGGAGCCCCGCCACATAGTGGAGCACATATCCAAGGTGAGGGACCTCCAGAGGAAGCTGCGCGGGGTGCTGACGTTCATCCCCGTGAAGTTCGTGCCCTGGAACACCGAGCTGATGAGGGATGGGTTGGTCAGGGGGCCGGCCCCGCCGGAGCTCGACATAAAGGTGGCGGCGATCTCCAGGCTCATGCTAGCCGGGGAGGTGCCGAGGATAAGCGCCTACTGGGTCTCCGTCGGGCGCAGGATGGCCTCGGTCCTTCTGCTGTCGGGCGCCAACGACCTGGTGGGCACGATGATAAACGAGAGCGTGCTCAGGTCCGCGGGCTCCGGCGAGTCCGCGAGCCTGGAGGAGCTGGCGCACATCGCCAGGGAGGTCGGCAGGAGGCCCGTTCAGCGCGACACGTTCCAGCGCGCGCTGAGGGAGCTGTGAGTTCCCATGCGCGTCGCCAGGCTGAAGTACTCGCACAGCGATCCCCTATTCCGCTACAGCGGCATCGACGCCATCAGCGCGAGCAATCGGGAATCGATAGACCTGCTCCTGGGGGGGCGCGTGGACGTAGCGTTCATCCCGCTGACCTACGCATCCCTCAACTGCGGCGCGCTGGAGATCCTGCCGGAGTTCGCGATATTCAGCGAGGGCCCGGTCATATCTGCCAGGCTGTTCGCGGGCGCCGGCGAGGGATACGCCGCGGTATCGGACACGAGCGTGAACGCGATGGCCCTCAGGAAGCTGATGGGCCTGGAATTCGAGATAGTCGACGATCCGATCGCCGCCCTGAGGACGCATAGGGGCGTCCTGGTGATAGGGGATGATGCCCTCAGGCTCGTGGATTCGGGGGCGCCTCACCTGGTGGACGTGGGCGAGCTCTGGCAGCGCCGCGTGGGGCTGCCCCTGGTGTATGCCGTCATGGCCGCGCGCAGGGGGGTCGACGCGCGCGGCGCGCGCGAGATCGTGCGCGCCATAGGCGCATCGCTGGAGCGCTTCCGCGCGGATCCCCGGGAGCTGATAGCCGAGGTGTCGCGCAGGATAGGCGTCTCGGGGCGCCTCCTGCAGGATTACTATGGGTCGATTCGCTACAGGGTCAGCGAGTCGGTCCTGAGGGGCATCGAGGAGGAGCTGCGCGTGTTCGGGCTGCCCCGGTGTCCCCTCACACGGCCGCGAGCGCCCGGCGCTCGCGGCGCCGAGTCCTCGCCTGCCGGGAACGGATACGCTTAAGGGGACGGCCTCGGTGGTCGCAGCGTGGAGCTCCTGATAGGCCACAGCCCGGATCCCGACGACGCGTTCATGTTCTACGCCCTGAAGCGCGGCCTCGTGAGGGCGCCCTTCGGCGTCCGCGAGTTCCTGGCGGACATAGAGACCCTGAACAGGCTGGCGCTGCACGCCAGGCTTGACGTGACCGCCTTGAGCGCGCACGTGCTGCCCTATGTAGGCGATAAATATTACGTGCTCAGGGTCGGGGCATCGATCAGCAGGGGCTACGGGCCGGTCCTGGTCGCCTCAGGGCACGCGGGCGACGTCGGCCTGGTGGCAATCCCGGGGAGGTACACCACCGCTTCCCTCCTCCTCCAGCTGGCGTTGCCCGGCGTCAGGACCGTGGAGGTCCCCTTCGACAGGATCATGGACGCCGTCTCCTCCGGCGCCGTCGACGCCGGCCTGCTCATACACGAGGGGCAGATAACGTACTCCAGGCGCGGCCTGAGGAAGGTGATGGACCTGGGCGAGTGGTGGGAGGCCACCACCGGACTTCCACTGCCCCTGGGCCTGGACGCCGTGAAATCGTCGCTGGGGCCTGAGGTGGCGGCGGCGGTGAAGGCAGCTCTCCTGGATTCCCTGGAGTACGCGCGGAAGCATCCTGAGGAGGCGCTGGGCCACGCCGCCGAGTTCTCCCGCGGCTTGGCGATGGACGACGTGTCCAGGTTCGTCGGGATGTACGTCAACGACTACACGATCGACATGGGAGCGGAGGGCGAGAGGGCCGTCCGCGAGCTGCTCCGGATGGCCGCCGAGGCGGGGCTGGTCCCCGAGGCGCGCGTCACTTTCGTGTAGGCGGCCTCCTCGATCGGATCTCCTCAACGCTGACACGGCGAAGAGAGCCGCGGCCTCCGCGGCCAGGAGCGATGCCGACAGCGCCCTGAGCCAGGGTTCCAGGCTCAGGAGCCCCATGGACTCCTGCAGGAGGGCCGCGGCCCCGGAGGTGGGGCTGATCAGCGAGACGCACTGGAGCCACGCGGGGAGCGCCGTGATGGGGTAGTACACGGGCGGCAGCACGGAGATCGCGAACACGAGTATCGAAGTCGTGGACCAGACCTCCTTGAGATCCCTGAAGGCGAGCGAGAGCGAGAAGCCCATTCCGGCGCTCGCCGCCCAGAGGAGCGCGATGGACGAGGCCGCCTCCAGCGCGTCGTACACGTGGATCCCCAGCGCGCCCATCAGGATCAGGAAAGCCGCGATGCCGGGAACGCTGAAGAGGAGCCCGGACAGGGCCAGGCCCAGCATGTAGGCCCACTGGGACACCGGGCCCGCGACCATCAGGTCCTGGAACTTGAAGTGGAGGCGGTAGGTCGCCGCGTCCGAGAGCACCCCCAGGCCGTTGCTCACTATTATCATCGTGAGGCCGCCCACTATGCCGAATGACAAGGCCCTTCCGTAGGACACGAGCCTGAGTATCAGCAGTATGCTCAACGGCGGCGTCACGTACGACGCTATCCACAGCGGCGCCCTCACGGCCGCGACCACCCCGTTGAGCCACGCGATCGCCGCGATCGCCCTCAGCTGGGTCACCAGCCAGTTGCGCTCCGCCCAGCTCAATTCCTCCCGCCCTCCTCCGCCTCGTCGAGCCCGCCCGTGAGCGCCAGGAACGCGTCCTCCAGCCCGACCTCCCTCACCCTCAGCCCTCCCCCTCCCAAGGCGACCGCGCGCGCTGCCGCCTCCTCAACCGACCTCCTGTCCGCGTAGAGTATAACCTTGGACCCGTATCTGAACACCCTCCCATACGCTGACATCTCCTCGATCACCCCGGGCGCGTCCGCGAGCTCGACCTTGTGCGTGGCACCGACCCTGGACACTATCTCCCGCACGCTCCCGGTCGCGATCACCCTGCCCCTGTCCATTATCACCACCTCATCGCTCAGGGCCTCCGCCTCCTCCATGTAGTGCGTCGTGAGCAGGATGGTCCTGCCCTCCCTCTTGGCTCCCTCGAGGATCCTCCATATCGACCTCCTGCCCTGTGGGTCCAGCCCCACGGTCGGCTCGTCCAGGAACATCAGCTCCGCGCCGCTCGCCAGGACCATAGCTAGCATGACCTTCCTCTTCATCCCGCCGCTGAGCTCCGACACGCTCTTCCTGCGGTGCTCCCAGAGCCCCACCTCCTCCAGCACCCTTTCGGCCTCCCTCCTGGCATCGCGGGCGCTCCAGCCCCTAGCTATCAGGTATGCCTCTATGAGCTCGCCGGGCCTCGGGAACGTGGGCGGAGTGCTCTCCTGCGGCATCATCGCTATCCTCCTCCTTATGGACCTGGCCTCCCTAGTGACGTCCATGCCGAGCACCCTGAGCTCCCCGGACGTGGGCGCTGCGAGCGTCGCGGCTATCCTTATGAAGGTGGTCTTCCCGGCGCCGTTCCTGCCCAGGAGCGTCACGACGCCCCTCCCGCTTATGCTTAGGTCTATCCCCGCCAGGGCCACGGTGCCGTCGGGGTATACCTTGGTCAGGCCCCTCGCCCATATCACGTCGCCGTCCATGGCCCCGAGGATCCGTCGGCGCGAGATTAAGGTATCCCGGGCGCTGCGCGAGGAGCTGTCGCCATCCCCGAGCCGGGCCCGGACCGGGCGGCCCGGCCGATCGCTAGCTACTACTCCGTGGATCACCGCTGAGGGGGCGTCGGCTGGCGCGCCGAGACGTGCAATAGTGTAATCTTCGTCGGGCTGTAGCGTGGTTTGTGTTCAGTTGTTAAGTTTACGGGCCCTGTTTTTCATTCTTATTAGATCTAGTGCCTCCGGGGCTGATGGGCGAGGTCGCCAGGGCGGCCATCGTCGAGTCCGCGCCGTTGCCAAGAGGGCCTTCAGGGCCCTCATACCACCCGTGGAGGGCGGACTCGGGGCACCGACCTACTCCTGAGGGTCCCCGCGCCGCCTGAGGCTGTTCCAGTGGATGGGGGCCCTTGCCGTTGGGCCCGACGGCCGCCCATGGGCCCACTCCGATAGCCCGTGAGGAGTGGGCGAGGTGGAGGTCCCCGGGTGCCCAGGAATGATCGCATAGGAACAAACGGTATCCGACTAAAGCTTTTATCCACGCCGGGCCCTCGGGCAGCGATGCACGGTAGACCCTTGGCAGCGATAGTCTCAGCCGGCTCCACGAAGTACGGCAAGCACGATGAAAAGGGGGCGAGGGAGCTGTTCGCCGAGGCTTTCGCCGAGGCGCTGGAGGGGGCCAGGAACCTGGATCCGAAGAGGGACATCGGCGCGGTGTTCATAGGCCAGATGGGAAGTGAGTACGAGTACCAGGCGCACTCGGGTTCCTGGGCGGCTGACTACGCCGGCATCCCTCGTACCCACGCCGCTAGGGTGGAGAGCGCCTGCGCATCCGGATCCACCGCCCTCAGGATAGCGCTGGCCGGGATACTGTCCGGCCAGTACGACACCGTGTTGGTCGGCGGCGTGGAGAAGATGAGGAACAGGGGGACCGGCGAGGTCACGCTCTACTTGGGGGAGGCGGGCGACTTCCCGATGGAGATTTGGAACGGCCTGACCTTCCCTGGCCTCTTCGCCCTGATGGCGACCGCATACATGAACCGCTACGGAGCGAAGGAGGAGCACCTAGCGAAGGTCGCGGTGAAGAACCACAAGCACGCCTCGATGAATCCTAAGGCGCAGTATCCGCAGGAGATAACGCTGGAGCAGGCCCTGAGCTCCAGGGTCGTCGCGTGGCCCCTCAAACTCTACGACTGCAGCCCGATAACGGACGGAGCCTCCGTGGTCATCCTCACGAGGCCCGAGCTGGCTAAGAAGTACACGGACACCCCGGTCTACATAACGGGATTCGGCCACAGCACGGATTACCTGGGGGTCTATGAGCGCGAGGACATGACCTGGCTCGAGGGCGCCAGGCGCGCCTCTGAGGCCGCGTACAGGATGGCGAACGTCGACGTGGGGGACGTCGATCTGTTCGAGGTCCACGACTGCTTCACCATAGCGGAGATACTGCTCTACGAGGCCCTCGGCATCGCCAGGAGGGGCGAAGGGTACAAGATCATAGACGAGGGCCTGACCTACTACGATTCGAAGATCCCCGTCAACGTGAGCGGCGGCCTGAAGGCCAAGGGGCATCCCGTGGGGGCCACCGGCGTCGGCCAGATCTACGAGATATGGCTCCACCTGACCGAGAGGGCCGGTCGGAGGCAGGTGAAGGGCGCCGAGGTCGGCGTCACGCACAACATGGGGGGATCCGGCGCCTCCCACAACGTCTTCGTGCTCGAGAGGTGATGCGGGACGTCGAAGGATGATCCCGAGTTCTCCATCGAGAGCTTCTACAGGTTCGTCGCAGAGGGCCGCCTGATGGGCGCGAGGTGCAAGAGGTGCGGCAAGCTTATGGTGCCGCCGCGCCCGGTGTGCCCGGAGTGCTACTCGAGGGACCTGGAGTGGGTTCAGCTCAGCGGCAGGGGGACTGTCGAGACCTTCACGATAATACACGTGCCCACGGTGCTGCTGGAGGGGAGGGAGCCCTACGCCGTGGCCGTCGTGAGGCTGGACGAGGGGCCGAGGATACCGGGCATGATGCCATCCGTCGCCTCACCGGATCAGATCAGGATAGGCGATCGCGTGCGCGTCGAGTTCGACAGGAACCCGCAGAAGGTGCCTGGATCCTGGCCAAGCTGGCCCCGCTACTACTTCGTCAAGGAGGAGTAGTCCCTTATAATCCTCTCCGCGAGCCGCCCCGCCTCGTCCAGGGCCTCCTCCGGGATCCCGGGGACCCCGCATATCATCAGCAACACCCTCCTGGTGGATTCGGTCACCATGGTCCTGGCCGCGTCCCTGTACAGGTAAATGGCGATGGGCCCCGCGCCATCCTCCACCAGTATCTCCCTCCCCGTCAGGGCCCTGGGTGAGTCCATGCCTATGCCCAGGAACTCCTCGCCCCGCCTGGAGAAGCGCATGGTCAGGACCTCGCCCGAGAGCCTATCAGCGTCGAACGCCGCCATCGGGATCCCGCTCGAGGCCGACGCCAAGTTGTACGAATCGACGACGGTGTTTATCCTGGGGAGCCCCCTCCCGCTCAGGACCCTCCTGACCAGGGCCTCGCTGGCCGGCCTGGTCTTGGTAGGGTCGATCCCCACGCTCCAGAGGAAGTCCCTGTATGCCCTGAAGATCGGATCCTCGCGCAGCCCCTCCAGGGTGCGCTCCGCCGATATCCTCCGCTGCACCTCGGCCTTCAGGGCCTCCAGGCGCTCGTCCAAGGGCCTCGCGCGCACGCCGTCGATCGTCAACAGCTTGGCCCGCAGTCCCGGGTGCCTCGAGGCCACCTCTTCGGAGATCCTCAGCTCAGGCAACGCCGACATCCGCGGCGCGCGGGATGGATAAGGCCGTATCGGCGCGGTTCGAGCTTCCCCTCGGCCGCGGATATGCGCGGCAGGGATCCGCGGGGATCGGTAAACATATTTAGGGCCTGCCTTGAGCCCCCGCCGAGTTGGCTGAGAAGGTCACTCTGATACCGGGGGACGGCACCGGACCCGAGCTCACCGAGCTGACGAGGCAGGTGCTGGATGCGGCTGACGCGGGGATAGAGTGGAACGTCGTCGAGATAGGGGAGCCTGCAATCGCGAAGTATGGCGAGCCGCTCCCCAAGTGGGCCGTCGACGAGATACTGAAGACACCCATAATATTGAAGGGTCCCTTGACGACCCCGATAGGTGGCGGCTACCGGAGCCTGAACGTCACCCTCAGGATACTCCTGGACACCTACGCGGTCGTGAGGCCCGCGAAGTCGCTCCCTGTTCCCTGGCTCTACGAGGACGTCCCAAGGTTCCGCAACGTAGACCTGGTCATAGTGAGGGAGGCCACCGAGGAGCTCTACTCCGGCGTGGAGCACTTCATACCGAACGGCGCCAACGTGGATACCGCTGACGCCGCCGAGTCCATAAGCATAGTCACCAGGAAGAACTCGGAGAGGGTGGCCAGGTTCGCTTTCGAGTACGCCAGGAAGTTCAAGAGGAAGAAGGTGACGGTCGTCCACAAGGCAAACATACTGAAGGCTACAAATGGCCTCTGGCTCAAGGTCGCCAGCGAGGTCGCGAAGAATTATCCGGACATACAGTTCGAGGACAGGATAGTCGACAACATGGCCATGCAGCTGGTGCTCAAGCCCCAGGAGTACGACGTGCTCCTCATGACCAACATGTTCGGCGACATAGAGTCGGACTTGGCGTCGGGCCTCATAGGGGGGCTGGGCGTGGCGCCATCGAGCAACATCGGCGACAAGTACGCTATGTTCGAGGCGGTCCACGGATCGGCCCCTAAGTACGCCGGCCAGTGGAAGGCCAACCCGACCGCGCTGATGCTCACCGCGACGCTCATGCTGCGCTACATGGGCAAGAACGACAAGGCGGATCTCATCGAGTCGGCGATATTCAAGACGCTCAACGATGGCAAGAAGCTGACCTACGACATGGCCAGGATAAGGGGAGTGGAGCCGGTATCCAGCAAGGAGTACACCCAGGAGATAATAAAGAACCTCAAGCAGATGATGTGATACCAATCATTCATACAACATACCTCTTATTTTCTCCAGCTTTTCCTCGACCTCTGCCAGGAAGGACAGCTGCCTGTAGCTCTGGACGCTCCCCGGCTTGAGCGACCGCACGAGCGCCAGGGCCTCCCGGGCGGGGAGGTCGCGCTCGACGATCAGCCACGCCGCGACGACCGTGCCGGTCCTCCCTATTCCCCCTACGCAGTGCACGAGGGCAGGCCCATCCTCCCTAATCCAGCGCACGATATCCACAAGTTGCCCCACGCTCGGCGCCTCCATGTCGGGGACTGGTTCGTGAAGGAAATCCAGGTCGAACGCGGAGAGCGCCTCGAAGTAGGAGCGCACATCACCCCAGTACTCGGCTATCTCGTGGTCCTCGGGCAGGACCACTACCCTCCGTATTCCCGAGTCCCTGATCGCTCTCAGGTCGTCCATCCCCCTGGGCATGCAGCTGCCGGCCAGCCTCCCCCTCTCTACCCAGTAAGCGCAGCTGGGCATCATCGCGCATTAGTCGCCGTTTCCGAGTGAGCTACCCCGCCCTGATATCCCTAACGCTGAGAATGCTCCAGCCGCTCTGTGGGTAGGTCAATGAGTAATACCTGTGGGGCTTCTTCTCCCTTAGGAACCTCGCGGAGCCCTCGAGGAACCTCCGCCTGGCGTTGTAGAACCGGTCGGCGATCTCCTGCGCCACCTGGGAGTGGAGTTGCCGGTAGTCCTCGTTCCGCTTCCTCAGGTCCAGCGCCAGCTGCCTCAATTCCATGAGGGTCAGTCCCCTCCCGTTCTCGCGGTGGAAATCGATGTCCGCCCGCCGCAGGGCATTGTAGACCTCGCAGGCCAGCCTCAACTGGGCCTTTAACGCCCCCAACGTTTGCTGGTCGGTGTACGCCCTGAAGCGGAACCCCACGGCGGGCATCGCCCTTTAAGACATTCACGCAATCCCCGCCATGAATGGCGAGGTTTTCTACCACATTATATAAATGGGAAGGTGTTTGCCTCGTCGACCCGAGGGACTCCTCGAGGGCGTGCGCGAGGTGCGGGTTCGTGAAGCATGATCTGGCGCTGGTCGACAGGGCCTTCGAGTGCCCGGCCTGCGGCTGGAGGGCCGATCGCGACTACAACGCGTCCCTCAACGCGCTGAGGAGGGCAGGGCGGGAGCCACCCGCGGCGCCTGTGGAGCTCCGCCCTCTACCCGCGGCCGAGGGCCGCGGGCAAGGTGGGGCCGTGAAGCAGGAAGCCCCGCCCTGAAGGGCGGGGTAGCTCACCTGGCGCATCCTGCTGAAGGCAGAATCCATGAGGCCCCTCCCGAGCGCGCTATTTACCTTAAGAAATTAATATTATAAGAGACCAAGCAGCTGGCTTAGCGGCGATGGTGCCCCCTCGAGGAGGGTCGTCGTGGCCACGACCGATGGCCGCGCCTTCTACGGGTTCGTATCGATTCTCAGGAGGCTCGGGATACCCTTCTCAGCGCGCCTCCCATGGGAGCACTTCCAGGCCGCGCTGGTGCTCACGACCAGGGGCGAGGCGGTTCACGGCGGGGGCAGCGCGCTGATATTCTACGAGGACCTGACGGGCGATCCGGTGCTGGACTCGGCGCTAATACTGTCAACGCTCAGCGGCGGCAAGGAGGAGCTCCTCGTAGGCATCGACCCGGGCCGCCGGATAGGGGTCATAGTTCAATACAGGGGTGCGATAGTGCACGAGGGCGTCTACGGCGATCCCGGGTCGGTCGCCTCCCTGCTGAGGAAGCTGCTCTCGCTCGGAGCGCGCAGGAGGATCGTCAGGTTGGGCTTCGGCGAGCCCGAGGGAGCCCGCGCAATAATGCGCGAGGCATCTGACGTGCTCGGGAAGGATTACTCGCTCGAGCTGGTGGACGAGAGGAACACCACGGGAGGCGGCATCAGGACGCGCAAGGACGTCGAGGCCGCGCTGAGGATATCTCGGAGGCGCGGCAGGCCCGCCCTGCTCCCCGATACCGCTTTTTAGGGGGCCGCGCTCCCCGCGCGGTCGTGAGGAGGCTCTGGGCTCCCTGGAGGATGGAGTACATCTCATCCGCTGCCGTGCGCGGCGGAGCCTGCGTGCTCTGCGACGCGGCCAAGGGGCCGGACGAGGAGAAGCTAGTGCTCTACAGGGGGAGAACTGCCTACGTCATAATGAACAGGTTTCCCTACAACAGCGGGCACCTCATGGTGGTCCCCGTCAGGCACGTCACAGCGCCCGGCGAGCTCAGCGATGAGGAGGCGCTGGAAGTGCATCACCTGATATCGGCATCCATCGCTGCCCTCAGGAGGGTGATGAATCCCGACGCTTTCAACGTGGGGGTCAACGTGGGGAGGCACGCGGGCGCGGGGATGGACCACCTGCATTACCACGTTGTCCCCAGGTGGGCCGGGGACACGAACTTCATGCCGGTGCTGGCCGACGTCAAGGTGTTGCCCGAGCACCTGAGGGTGACGTACGAGCGCCTGAGGCCTGCCCTCGAGGAAGCAGTGAGAGGATCAACCTCCCGAGGCCGAGCCTGAGCGAGTCCTCGTCCACCATGAAGTTTATGCGGAAGCCATCCGCGTAGGAGCCGAACGCCGAGCCGCGAGCCACGGCCACCCCCGACATCCAAGCGGGCGGCCTGCGACCCGTCATGAACGCGTGGGGTCCTGACGAGGGCTCGCAATACTCGAGGAGCCCGCTGGGGATCAGCGAGCCTAGTATGTCGATCCTCCGCCGGATCTCCCCCCTGACCCCCTCGAGCGCGCCCGAGGCCATGGCCGATGCCGCGGCCGACACGTCGGTCGGCCTGGGCAGCATCCCGAGCGAGTCCCTCAGCCTCCGAAGCCTCTCCGAGAGGGCCCGCGACACGGCCCAGGAGGGGCCCGCGTCGATCGATCCCAGCGCGCATCCCAATCCGCCGACGCTGACCGATGCGCCGGCGTGCGCCGAGCCCTGCAGCGGAGCTGAGGTGAGTGTGCAGGCGCTCGCGTGAAGGACCGGCATCCCGGCCGAGTCGGCCGCTGAGTAGACCTCGGCCAGCTCCTTCTCACGGTGCGAGATCCCGGTCACGTAGTCGGGATCCTCCAGCAGCACCATCCAGCCGCGGCGGGACGCCTCGGGCGCGCTGACCCTCCAGCAGTCCCCGACCTCCCTGTGGACGCGGTATGGCCTGCCCCCTGCCTCCCAGATCGCCCTCACTATCCACGGGTGCACGGGCTCGTAAACGAAGACTCCGCTGCCATCCGCCATCGCGCTCAGGACCACCCTGAGCGCCTCCCTCCACGATGGGAAAGCCACGAGCGAGCCCCGCGGCGCGCCGAGGGCCTCCGCGAGCCGGGCCTCAGCCTCCTCTAGAGAACTGGTCCCCTCCCCGCGGAGCTCCAGGAGCGGCGCCCACAGGTCCAGGTCCAGCCTGACGACGTCCTCCTCGGAGGCCCCGGGCTGGGCGATGGGCTCCTCCCTGAGGGCGCCCTCCGCGATCAGCGCGTCCCTCACGAGCGACCAGGTCAGGCGGCCCGCGGCCCTCTCGTCCATGCCGAGCCTCCCCGCCTCCTCCACGGCCGCGGCCCACAGATCCGCCTCCACAGATGGGTCCTCGAGGGGGAGGCCCAGCCTGAGCTTCTCAGCCGCGGCCTTGAGCGCCACGCTCCGCCTCTCGGCGGCTGACCTTATTATCTCCAGGAGGAGGCGCTTGGACGCCCTCCTCAGCTCCTCCAGTCCCATAGCCTCACCTCAGCACGCTCGGGATCGCGCCCGACCTGAGCGCGTGATCGGCCAGCACGATTCCCACGACCGCCTCCACGACGGGCACGGCCCTGGGGACCACGCACACGTCGTGCCTCCCCCTCACCGTGAGGGTCACCTCCTCCATCGTATCCAGCCTCACGCTGCGCTGGGGGATGTGTATGGAAGACACCGGCTTGAAGGCCGCCCTCAGCACTATCGGCATGCCGTTGCTTATCCCCCCGAGTATTCCGCCGGAGTTGTTGGTGATCGTGCGCACCCTGCCGCCCTCGACAACGTACTGATCGTTGTTCTCGGATCCCCTGAGCCGGGCGGCCGCGAAGCCGGCGCCGAACTCGACGCCCTTCACGCCCGGTATGGCGAAGATCGCCTTGGCCAGGTCGCCGTCCAGCGTATCGATGATGGGCTCCCCCAGGCCCGGGGGGACCCCCAGCGCGATCGCCTCGACCACGCCGCCCAGCGTGTCGCCAGCGGCCCGCGCCCTCTCTATCGCGTCCGACATGCGGCGCGCCGCCTCAGGGTCCGGGCACCTGAGCGGGTCCTCGTACCTCCTCCTTATCTCGTCGAGCGTCAGGTCGCCCCTGGCGCGCACTCCCCCTATCTCCAAGGTATAAGCCAAGACCTCGACCCCCAGGACCGTCCTCAGCAGCTTGAGCGCTATGGCCCCAGCCGCCACGATGGCCGCGGTCAGCCTCCCCGAGAACCGCCCCCCGCCGCGCGGGTCGTTGTATCCGCCGTACTTGATCCATGCTGTGTAATCGGCGTGCCCCGGCCTCGGCACGGGCGGTCCCTCGTAGGGCGATGAGTCGACGTCCTCATTGGGTATCCACAGCAGTATGGGGGCGCCGGTCGTCCTCCCCCGATAGACGCCGGTGAGTATCTCCACGCGGTCCGATTCCCTCCTCGGCGTGGACTGCGGCGCGCGCCCCGGGCGCCTGAGGTCGAGCATGGGCTGCACGTCGCCCTCCGATAGCTCGAGCCCTGCTGGCACCCCGTCGAGGACCGCGCCCACCAGCCTGCCGTGGCTCTCCCCCACTATGGTCACCCTGAGGCGCTCCCCCAGCTCGTTGGCCGGCACGGCGCGCGATTGGTCTCGACCTAATAAATATCCACCCCCAGCTCGCGCAGGTCCTCCAGGAACCCGGGGTAGGATTTCCTGTAGCTCGAGCTGGGGGCCAGCGCCGCGCGCCCCCTCAGCGCGGCGGAGAGGATGGCGAGCGCCATGAATATCCTGTGATCGCCGTGATCGCTCAGGACCGGAGGGGGCCCCTCCGGCGGGGCCACGGGTCCCTCGACCTCCAAGTGGCCTTCGTCCCACCACACGCGGGCGCCCAGCTTGGATAGCTCCTCCGCCATCGCGGCCGGACGGTCCGACTCCTTCAGCCTGGTGTGGGCTATCCCGGTTATGCGGGTGCGCCCTTGGGCCAGCGCCCCCAGCGCAGCCACGATTGGTAGGAGGTCCGGCGAGTCCCTCAGGTCGAACTCGCCCCCCCGGAGCGCGCCGCTGGACTCCACAACGACGTCTCCAGTCGAGCCGTCCAAGCGCACGCGCGCCCCCATGCGTTCCAGTATTCCCAATATCGCCGAGTCTGCCTGCGGCATCGATCCCAGCCCCCTCACCGTGAGGATCCCGCCGACGGCGGCGACGAGCCCCATGAAGTACGACGCGGACGAGTAATCGCCGGGCACAGCGAACCTCGCGCCGCGGTAGCCCGTCGGCTCCACGCTGAAGCGATCATATCCAGCGCGCTCGGGCCTGGCGCCGAACGCCTCCATGACGACCAGCGTCGCATCCACATAAGTCCTCGATACGATGCCCCTGACCTCCAGCTCCACGCCCGCCGCGGACCTCGGGGCCGCTAGGAGTATGGAGGAGACGTACTGGGACGACTCCTCCGCCCTCAGCGACGCCGTCCCGCCCCTGAGGCCGCCCCCCCTCACTATCACCGGGGGCAGCCCATTCCCCCTGGTCGACGTCGCCTCCACGCCGAGCTGGGAGAGCGAATCCAGCAGGGGGCCGACGGGCCTCTCCCTCAGCCTGCGCGTGCCCGTGAGCACGGAGTAGCCGCCATCCGTCAGCGAGGCCACCGATATCATGAACCTGAGCGTGGTGCCGGAGGCGCCGCAATGGATGACGTCCCCGGGGGCCCTCAGCCGGCCCGGGCGAACCATGACGATGCTCCCCCTTCTAATCATGCGAGCGCCGAGCGATCTGAGGGCGCGCATGGTCATGAGCGTGTCATCGGACCTGAGCGCGTTCACGATCAGCGACTCGCCGTCCGCGAGCGCCGCGGCCACCAGCGCCCTGTGCGTGTACGACTTGCTCGGGGGCGGCACGTAGTCCCCGCTCACGGTGGGGGGAGCCCTAAACCTCAGCATACCATCTCCCCGCCGAGTTCTCTATGCGGTGCGCGGACACCCTGAGCCCGTGGGCTGACAGCGCGCGGGAGACCTCGGCCGCCATGGCCTCCGGCGCGACCGCGGCGACCGCGGGGCCCATGCCCGTTATCCCTGCCCCCAGGGCGCCGGCGCGGATGGCGCTGGCGGCCGGGGCCGAGTCCTGGCCGAGCGCCGCCGCGACCACGAGCCCGTTCAGCGTCATGGCGTCCCAGTACCTGCCCTCCAGGGCCAGCTCCTTCGCCCTCGAGGAGACCGGCGCGAGCGCCCTGAAGGCCTCCCTGCGCACCGATGACTTGTCGAGCTCCCCCTCGGGGATGCCCACCAGGACCAGGAGCCCGCCGGGATCCACCTCCCTGCGCACCTCTATCCTCCCCGAGTCGTTGTCGGCCCCCACGAAGCCGCCCAGCACGCTGGCGCCGGCATCGTCCAGCGCGCCCGTCAACGTGACGCCAGCGCGCTTAGACGCCAGAACCCCCAGCCTGAGCACGTCGTCCGCGCTCAGCTCGAAGCCCAGGGCCATTCCCATGGAGGCGACCAGCGCGCTCGATACCGCGCTGCTGGTCTTCAGCCCCCTCCTGGGGGGCACCTCCGAAATTATCCTCAGCGACCATCCGCCGGTCCAGCCGAGCTCCTCCGAGATCACCGCCGCGGAGGCCTCGACCAGCCTCGTGTCGCCGGGGTCCACGCCATCGAAAGTCACGCGGATCCCCTCATCCGAGGGCTCGGCCACGACGGATATCTTGGCGGAGATCGCGATCGCCGCGCCGAAGCCCGTGGCCGCCGCGTTGACTACGGACACCGCCCCGTTAACCTCGGCCCTGGCGCGCATGTCCGGAGATCGCCTCCAGGGCAGCCCTCCGCATGACGTCCACCGGGGGCCGCATCCCGGTCCAGAACTCTATCGAGTGGGCCGCCTGGATCACGAGGAACTCCAGGCCATCCGCCGCCCTCAGGCCGCGGCTCCGCGCCAGGCGTATGAGGCCGGTCTCCCCGCGCGTGTACGCCAGGTCCATCACCGCCAGCCCGCCGTGGAGCGCCTCCTCCGGCACCTCGAGCTCCCCGCCGTACATGCCCAGGGGGGTCGCGTTGACCAGCAGGTTGGACGAGGAGACGGCGTCGAGCAGGGAGGACCTAGTGAGGCCGGCGCCGACGGCGTTGAGGCCGTAGACCGCCTTCGCCCCGGAGGCGAGGGCCTCGGCCCTCTCAGGGGTCCTGTCCAGCACGCGGACCTCCGAGAAGCCCTTGCGCCAGAGCGCGTAGACGATGGACTTCGCGGCGCCCCCCGCGCCCACTATGGTGGCGGCGCCCCCCCTCGCGCCTAGCGCTTCGAGGACGTCGGAGGCCGCCAGCGCGTCCGTGTTATGGCCCACGAGCGAGCCCTCCCTGACGGCCACCGCGTTGACCGCTCCAATGAGGGACGCCTCATGCGTCAGCTCATCCATCATGAGCGCGACGCGCGTCTTGTGCGGTATAGTCACATTGAAGCCCTTGGCCAGCACCCTCAGGCCGCCTATGGCTGCGCTCAGCGCCTCGCTCGTGACCCTGAAGGCCAGGTAGGTCGCGTTCAAGCCCATGGCTGCATACGCTGCGGTGTGTATCTCGGGCGAGAGGGAGCCCGAGACCGGGTCCCCTATCAGGCAGTACAGCGCCGTGGAGCTGTCGGTCATCGCAGCGACACCAGCTGGGGGAGCGTCAGGAATGCCTCGATGAGCTTCTGGAAGAGCCCGGTCTGGGTCACCCTGTCCACGATGGCCCCTCCCTCCACCACGTACACCCTCCTGACGTTGTGCTCCGCCATGAGCTTCCACGCGGTGCCCACCGGGGAGGTCGCCACCTCACCGACCGGGATCGGCGGCGCGCCATCGCATCCCCTGAGAAGGCGCGTCCTGAGGAAGTCGCGCCCCGTGAGCGCGCCGATCGGTTTGCCGCCCTCGGATACGACGACCGACCAGACCCCGGAGTTCAGCATCCTCCTGAGCGCCGAGCCCACCGGCTCCGACCTATCCACGACTCTGACCCCCTCCCCGCCCTTCAGGGCGGGGGTTCCCCGGGGATCCCGGGGCGGGGTCTCGTCGGTTACGCCCCCTTGACGGGCGCTGCTGAGCACTCCAACGAGGCCCTGTTTAGAAGCCTTCCGCTCCGGCCCACGGGGTGGGACGACCCCGCCCCCAGAAGGGGCGAGGGTTTTCGTCTTTATCGCCACGGCGATCCTCCTCGCGATCCATGGAAATTAGCTTTAGGGGGCTCGGCCGCGCTCGCGATGGGCCGGGCCGAGCGCGGACGACACGCCATCCACCAGCGCCGCGAACTCGGCCGGCCCCATCTGGCCCTCGGCCAGCGGCCTGCTGGGGAGGCTCACGTAAGCCAGGGGCGCCCCGAGGACCGCCGACATGACGCGCGAGAGCAGCCCCGCGTGCCCGGAGCAGAAGGCGATCAGCCGGCCGCGCCCCGACGCGCGCTGGAGCGCTATGGGCAGCAGGTTGTCCAGGGGGCTCGACGCGCGGAACACCATCTTGACGTAGCGCCCTGCGCCGGACATGCGCGCGTAGTCCCTCTCCGCCGCGTCGATCGTGGGAGTGCTGTTGTAGTGCTTGGATATCACTGAGTGGTTGACAGCCTCGCGCGCCAGCTCCCTCAGCCGCTCGGAGCGCGAGAGCGCCTCCACCTCCAGGTCCACCAGGGATCCGCTGCAGCCCCTCCATAGGTCGCCCACGAGGGCCGCTACAGCGGGATCGTGGAGGGGCAGGGGGCCCAAGCCCCCCTCCTCGGGGGACCTATACGTGAGCAACAGGCGATCACAGGATATGCCAGGCGACCGCAGGGCCTCGCTTATGGCCGCCCCGTCCGGCCGGCCCATCGCGTCCAGCCTGAGCTCCACAATGTCCGCGCCGAGGGATAGCGCCTCCGAGTAGAGGCCGGCTATCTCCGCGGCCGCGCGCGGCGCCACGCTCGCGACCAGCCTGGTGCCGGTGCTCAGCAATGACGCTCACTTCTCCAGGACGAATTCATCAACGGCTATTCCGAAGTGCCTCCCCGCGGCCCTCGGCACATGCACGAGGATCTTATCGCCCGCCGAGATCTCCGTCACGGACACGGGGCTGCCGTCCGGCCGCACTAGCCTTATGGTCTCGGCGTATTGGAGCAGGATGGACCCGGAGGCCGATTCGGATGACGCCCTGATGAGCGCCATCGGCCTCCTCTCTATCTTGCTTCTCCCGACCACCGCCGCCCTCGCGTTGCCCCTCCAGTCCACTATGGATACGCGATCGCCCGCCGAGAGCTCCGAGAGGTACTTCGTGCGGCCGTCCGGCAGCAGCACGTAGGCGTGGACGGCGCCCGCGTTCACGCGGAAGGGCCGGGCCGGCACGTAGCCCGTCTCCAGCGTCTCGCCGTGCACTAGGAAGAGGAAGGAGGCCAGGTTGCCGACCAGCGCGCCCTCGCCCACCGACAGCATGCTGGCGGTGTCGATGCAAACCCTGTCGCCCATGCCGGCCAGGGCCACGGAGTCGACGCGGGCCTCCTCGAGCGCCACCGGCTCCGGCCTCCCTAGCGCATCGATCGCCCGGACGAGCTCGTCCGCGCTGCGCGCCCTGAGGACCACGCCGTCGACTCCCCTTTCCAGGACGCCGGCCAGGGCCTCGGCCTCCTGGGGGCTCGATGCCTCGGCCAGCAGCTTAACGCCCCTCCCCTGAAGTGCCGCTATGAGGTTCTCGAGCGGTATGATCTTCCAGTCGGAGGCCTGCACCAGTATCTCCCTCGCGCCCCCCTCGGCCGCCCTGAGGACCTCCGCCACGTCCTCCGGCGACGATATCCTGACGGCGCGGATCCCGGAGCCCTCCGGCCCCTCGTGCACCTGGACTAGCTCCCCGCCCTCCGGCGATCTGCCCACGAAGCGCCTGACGCCCAGGGCCAAGGCCGCCCTGAGGACCTCGTCGGGCGCGCCGCGGGCATCGAGCAGCAGCTCCTTGTTACTCCTGCTCGGCAACCGCGCTCAGCTCCTGCATGGCCTTCTCCACGTCCACGTTTTCAAATATTATCTCGGCTATGGCCCTCGTTATCGCGCGGGGATTGCGGTGCTGGAACACGTTCCTGCCGAACGCCACGCCCGCCGCCCCCGAGTCCATCGCGTCCCTCACGAGCCTGAGCACGTCGACATCCGTGTCCATCTTCGGGCCCCCCGCTATTACCACCGGCACGGGCACGCTCCTCGTCAGGGCGGAGAAGCTCCCCTTGTCCCCGGTGTAGTTGCACTTCACGATGTCGGCCCCCATCTCGGCGCCCACGCGCGCCACGTGCGCGATGACCGATGGATCGCTGGGGTTCCTTATGTTCTCCCCCCTGGGGTACATCATCGCCAGGAGGGGCATCCCCCACTCGTCCGCCTCGTCCGAGAGCGCGCCCAGGTCGCGCAGCATCTCGGGCTCGTCCCTCGCCCCTATGTTGACGTGCACCGAGATCCCGTCGGCGCCCAGCCTCACGGCCTCCGCCACGCCGGCCGACCTGACCTTGTGATTGGGGTCCGGCCCCAGCGACGTGCTGGCCGACGCGTGCATCAATATGCCCAGGCCCGGGCTCTCGGGCATGGCCTTCAGGATCCCCTTGTTGAGCACGGCGCACGTGGCGCCGCCCTCCGAGACCTCCCTCAGCACCGTGTAGACCTTGTCTATGCCGGCGATTGGCCCGCTCGAGATCCCGTGATCCATGGGGACGCAGAGGAAGAGGCCGCCCCTCGATATCCTGCTCATCCTGATGCGCTTGCCGTCCAATCCCCTCACCCCAGGTACCCGAGCTCGCGCATCATCTCCGCTATCAGTATCGCGTTCCCGGCCGCCCCCCTGATCGTGTTGTGGCTGAGGAGCGTGAGCCTCAGGGAGCGCTCGTCGAGCCCCCTGCGGACCCTGCCGACGACCACGCTCATGCCGGGGACGCTGCCGGCCATCCTGTCCAGCCTCGGCTGCGGCCGGTCCTCCTCCTCCCTGACGATTATGGGCCTCTCGGGCGCCGTGGGCAACTTCATCTCCTGCGGCCTGCCCCTGAAGTCCCTCAGTATCTCCTTGGCCTCCTCCACGTCCACAGGCCTCTCCGTCTCTATGTAAGCGCTCTCCAGGTGACCGTCTATCGTTGCCACCCTGTGGACCATGACCGAGATTCCCACCGGGTCCGGGGAGACGGTGCCGGAGTCTGTCAGCTTCCCGAGCATCTTCTTGGTCTCGGCTGCGACCTTGTCCTCCTCGCCCTTTATGTACGGTATCACGTTGTCGATGATCCTGAGCGATGGCACGCCCGGGTAGCCGGCTCCGCTCAGCGCCTGCAGCGTGGACACCACGACCTTGCGAAGGCGGTACGCGTCGTGCAGGGGCTTCAGCACCATCGCCAGCCCCGTCGCCGTGCAGTTCGGGCTCGTCACCAGCAGCCCCCTCCATCCCCTCCCCCTCCTCTGCGCCTCCAGCAGGGAGAGATGGTCCGGGTTCACCTCGGGTATCAGCAGGGGTACGTCGGGCTCCATCCTGTACGAGCTCGCGTCGCTCACGGTTGGGAAGCGCGCGGCGTACCGCGTGTCCAGCTGGTACGCCGCCTCGGTCGGCAGGCTGGCGAACACTACGTCGACGTCGTCCGACTCGGGATTGGCGACCCTCACTGGCATATTCATTATGCGCTCGGAGGGCTCGTAGCTGTCTATCCACTCCACCGCCTCGCCGTAGAGCTTCCCGGCGCTCCTGTTACCCACCAGCGTTGATATCTCGAACCACGGGTGGTTCTCCAGCATCCGGACGTACTGCTGTCCCACCATTCCGGTGACGCCCACGATCGCTGCCCTCAGCTTGCCCTTGGCCAAGGCCCTGTGCACCTCCTTGAGGAGTGCCCGGGGATCGCGATCTGCTCGGTCGGGGAACCAGCAGGTGAACGCCCATCAGAGGGTAGTATAAAGGCGCTCACCCCTGAAAATTGAATCCCTCCCTTTCACCTTCAACCCCCTCGCGCGCTCCTCACGGAAAGCGTTATTTAAACCCGCTGCCAGCTCGATCGCATGATCAGCCTAGGCGGCTGCAGCCTGGAGCTGATGAAGTGCGACATAACGGAGCTCGAGGTCGACGCGATCGTGAACGCCGCCAACGGCATGCTGAAGATGGGGGGCGGGGTGGCCGGCGCCATAAGGAGGAAGGCGGGGGACGAGGTCCAGCGGGAGTGCGATGAGTGGGTGAGGAGGAACGGGCCGGTGCCGGTCGGGGGGGCCGCGATCACGGGCGCCGGCAGGCTGAGGGCCAAGTACGTGGTGCACGCCGTGGGCCCCATATGGGGCGAGGGCGACGAGGAGCGCAAGCTCAGGTCGGCGTTCGAGAGCTCCGTGAGGCTTGCGGAGGAGCACGGCGTCCGCAGCATAGCCTTCCCAGCAATCTCCGCCGGGACCTTCGGGGTCCCGCGCGAGGTCAGCGCCAGGGCCCTCCTGGGGGCGGCCCTCGACTACATGAGGAGCGGAAGGTGCTCGATCCCGAGGGTGATATTCTGCCTCTACGACGATGAGACCTACAGGGTCTTCGAGGAGGAGCTGAGGAGGCTAACGGCGCAGGCATGATGCAGCTGCCCTTCGACCTGCGGTTCTGGTGGCCCGGGATAGCCCTGGGGGCGGTGCTCGCAGCCTACTCCGCGTACTGGGGGGCGATCCTGCTCTACGGGGCCCTCAAGGTGCTCGCGGATCGGGATGCGGCGGACCCTCCGGACCCTCCGGACCTCCCCTTCATCTCCATACTGATACCGGCGAGGGACGAGGCCAGCGTCGTGGGGAGGACCGTGGAGGCGCTCGACGCGATCAGGTATCCCAGGGATAGGATGGAGGTCATATTCGCGGAGGACGGCTCGATCGATGGAACTTATGAGGTGCTGAGGGGTCTGGCATCCACTCGCCCCTGGATGAAAGTGTATCACTTCGAGGGCGCCGGCAGCAAGGCCGCCGCCCTCAACCGCGCCCTCGGGCTGTCCAGGGGCGAGCTGATATATTTCCTGGATGCGGACGCGGTTCCGGATCCCGACGCGCTGCTCAGGTTGGCCGCCATGTACAGGGCCGGCGCCAGGGCGATCGTGGGACGCTACGCAGTAGCCAACCCTCACGAGAGCGCCGTGAGCAGGATGATCCTGATAGAGGAGCTGGCTTGGCGCTTCATGTGCGAGGGGAGGTCGCGGCTGCGCATGATGTGCCCTCCGCCCGCCGGATCTAACTACGCGATCGACCGGAAGCTCCTCGTGGAGATCGGGGGGTTCAGGGAGGGATCTCTGGCGGAGGACGCGGTCATGGCGTCCGCCCTCGTCGCTGCGGGCGTGAGGCCGGCGTACTCCGGGGTCACGGCCATGGTCTCGGTGCCCACGAGGCTGGGCGCCCTTTTCAGGCAGAGGGTAAGGTGGTACAGGGGGTACCTCGAGGCGTTCGCCGAGTCCCTCCGCGGGCTGAGGCGCTCCAGTGACCGCCGGGGCACCCTGGACGCCGCCCTACTGTTCTCATCGCCGGTGTTCGCTGCGCTCGGGCTCGTCAACATTGCCATCGACGCCTGGATCCCCTCGTGGGCGGCGCTCATGCTCGTCGGATCCGCGGCGGCGACGGTGGCTCTCTGGGCATACATGAGGCGCCTGGGCGGCTACTACGCGAGGGAGAGCGGCGTGGCGCTGATGCTCGTGCCGTACGTGCTCATGATATCGGCCTTCTCGGCCGCGGCCGCGATCCTCCACGCTTTGCGCGCGAGGAAGACATGGCACAGGGACCAGCACTCCCCGGGCCTGGATCCGGCCAGGATCGCCGGGCGAGCGCTTTAAGAGCCGCTCCCGCCCATCAGAGCATGGCGATGGGCACCGTCCGGACGGGGGTCGTTCAGCTGCCCCTCCACGAGGGCAGGGCGCCCAAGTGGCTCTACTGGAGGATGGTCCGGCTGGCCAGGGGGATCTCCGAGATCTTAGTGGAGGAGAGGGGGAGGAGGGGGTTGCTGGAGAGGGTATCGGATCCCCTCTGGTTCCAGGCGCTCGGCTGCGTGCTGGGGTTCGACTGGAACAGCTCGGGGCTCACCACGGTCACGTCGGCGGCCCTCAGGGACGCGCTCAACGGCGCCGACGTGGGCATTCGCGCGGCGGGCGGCAAGGGGCGGGCTGGCGAGACCCTGGGGGAGGTGGAGAGGGGGGCAGAGGAGCTGGGCCTCTCTGACGGCAGGACGGAGGAGCTGAAGAGGGCCAGCAGGCTCACGGCCAAGGTGGATTCGGCGGCGGTTCAGGATGGCTACCAGCTCTATCATCACCTGATACTCTTCAGCGAGGACGGCGATTGGGCGGTGGTGCAGCAGGGCATGTCGGCGGAGGAGGGGCTGGCCAGGCGCTACCACTGGTTCAGCGGCTCCCTGAGGAGCTTCGTGGACGAGCCCCACTCCGGCGTGGCTGGCTGGGAATCGAGGGTGCCCGTCCTCAACATGGTGGCGGCCGAGTCGGCGGGTGCCAGGAGGGCGAGCGTGGACGCGGCCAGCGATATAGGCGCGCTGAGGCGCATCGCGGGCGGCTACCGCGCCCTCGACGAGTACTTCGGCTGGTCCGGCGCCGGGGCCGAGGTGTACGCCGTCGGCGGCGACCTCGACGTGGACTGGGGGGCGCTCAGGAGGCTGTACGAGGTGAGGCCCCGGACCTACGAGGAGCTGCTGCTGGTCCGCGGCGTGGGGGCCAAGGTCGTCAGGGCGCTGGCGCTCGTGGCGGAGCTCGTGTACGGCGAGAGGCCCAGCTGGAGGGATCCGTTGAAGTTCAGCTTCGCGCACGGCGGGAAGGACGGCCTGCCATTCCCGGTGGACAGGGAGACGTACGACAGGACGATCAGGGAGATAGAGGAGATGGCGCGCTCCGTCGAGGGCAGGAGGGCGCTCTCGGGGCTCAGGGGGATCGTCCGATCTACTCGCGGGCGGTCGCGAGCCCCATGGACCCCTGATACCTGCCTCTGTACGGGCTCTCGGCGGGGCGCGACTCCGCCAGCAAGAGGTGCCAGACCCTCTCGCCGCGGCGGATCGAGACCCGATAGGGCGGCCCCCTGACCGCCAGCGTCAGCCTCCCCCTGTAGCCTGCGTCGACGATCGTCGGCGGTATGAGCAGGCCCCTCCTAGCCCACGTGCTCCTCAGGTTCACCATGCCCACGACGTCGGGCGGCAGCTCCAAGTACTCCTCGGAGAGTATCAGCACCACGGAGCCCGGAGGCACCACGAGCTCTGCCCCGGGCTCCAGGCGCACGCGGGATCCCTCCGAGGGGCCCTCCATGATCATCGCCTCCTCCCCGACCGAGAGGTCAACTCCGTTGGGGGTCAGGCTCGACGCGTCGAACGGCCTTATGACGAGGCGCCCGGACTCCACCAGCCCGCGTATGGCGGCATCCGAGAGTATCACGTGCTGCCATCCCCCCGGAACGCTATCAGCAGCCGTTGCCTATCGCGCTGGACCCAATTGTCATCCGGGATTCGCTCGGAGGTCCAGCGCGCCCAGCGCCGCCGCGGCCTCCTCGGGGTCCTCCCCCTCCACCGTGCGGAGGGAGCCCGGGCAGCAGCCGCGGAGCAGCTGCTTGGGGAGGTCGCTCCTCGGCGCGAGCACCAGGAGCAGCGTCGAGCCCCTGGGCGCATCCAGGTACCTGATCACGCGGCCCAGGAGGTTCGCCAGGAGCATCTGCTCGCTCTCGCCCAGGATTACGTCCGCCAGTACCATCGGGCCCTCCCCGAGCGCGACGAAGTCGAACACGTGCCGGACGCCCGAGGTGCCCGTGATCGCCCTGGCCGGCTCGACGGAGTACCCGAACGAGCGCAGGCGGCCTTCGAGGCTGGAGTACAGGGACAGCACGCCCCTCACCTCATCGGCGATCCCGGGGGCCAGCTCGTAGCGCGCCGCCTCCACGAGCTCCAGGTCCTCGGCCGGGATCGCCTTCCCGCCGGACGACGCGAATATCCTGGGCGAGTGGAAGCTCCTGCCGCAGGATCTGCAGTAGAACCAGGACCCTATCCTCCTCACCTCGGCGGGCCTTCCGCAGCGGGGGCACACTGCGCACCCCCCATCGCGCATGAACTCCGAGGCCCTGCCCACGTAGCCGCAGCCCACGTGCTCCAGCAGGTCCTCCTTGCCCAGGCTGAAGGACCCGCAGTAGGGGCAGGACGGCCTGAGCGTGAACGACGTGGCGCCGGTCCCTGGATCCCTCATCCAGGACTCGCGGGCCACCTCGCGCAGGATGCCGAGTTCCGAGAGCTCCCTCAGGATCTCGGCGGGGTGATCCGTGGAGTAGGCGCCGCCCTCACGAAGTATCCGGGAGAGCGCGTCCCTGGCTTCGGGCCGCCGGTAGGCCTCCATCCTGAGGGAGATCCCCGGCTGCACGGATTCGAATCAGCCGAGCAGCATTATATAAAGCGCTCCCATGAGCGCCAGGAGCATGGAGTGCTTCACGCCGGCGCCCGCGCTGCCCGCCGTCATCTTGCCGAGCGCCAGCCCCCCGAGCAGCGCCTCCACGAGGTACATCCCGAGCATTATCGACCTCACGTAGGACAGCGAACCGGAGGAGATCCCTATGCCGATCGACGAGCTCATCGGCGCCATGAGCGACGAGAGCGCGGTCTGAGATATGTAGAGGAAGATCGCGAGCGCCAGGTAGACCACGAACACCTGCGTCCTGAGCGTCGATTGCAGCTCCCCCCTGAGGGCGTCCGCGTCCCTCAGGTAGTCCCTGAGCCTGCCGATCGCCGAGGCCACGTCGCCGCCGCCCTCCTCCGCGTCCAGCAGGAGCTTGAACACCATGAGCGCGGCGGGGTGCGGGATCTCGCGCTCCAGCACGCCCTTTATCCTGTCATACGTGTACCCCCAGCTGGCCAGCGACACGACGCGCCTCATTATCCGGGTGAGCGCGCCGTATTCCTTCTGCGACATCTGCCTGAGCGCCATGAGCGGCGAGAGGCCGCTCTCGATCAGCCCCTCCAGGTCCGACAGCATCCTGGGCAGCTCCCTCTCCACGCTATTCGCCCAGGCGCGCCTCCTGTAATCCAGGAGCGCGTAGGGGGCGAGCCCGATGGCCAGCGCGAGCGGCGCGTAGTAGTACCAGCCGCTGAAGTGCGGTATGGGGCTGCGGATCCCCTGGATCTCCAGCTCGTAGTATATCAGCGAGAGGAACGCCGCCGCGGCGGCCGCGCCGATCGAAGCGTAAATCAGGTCCTCGCGGTTCGACTACCACCACCTCGGATAGATAGAGTCCACCAGCAGGAGGTAGCCCAGGCCGACCAGCGGCACGAAGGCGAAGGCTATGACCGCCAGAAGCTCGCCGTAGTAGGGCTGGGCGCCCACGCTCATCGAGCCCATGACCGCGAGCAGTATGGCCAGCACCAGCGGCGTCACGACGAATATCATGACGAAGAGCTCGGCCGCGAGCGCGACGTCGTTCGCGAGCTTCCTCAGGTAATTCCTCCTGTAGTTTAACACGTACGCCAGCGAGTCCCTGAAGTAGCTCGAGAGGTCCTTGCCGCTGTCCATGGCATCGATGGCGCCCACTAGGATCTCCCTCAGCAGCTGCGAGGGCGACCTCTGGGCCATGGCCAGCAGCGCGCTCCTGGGATCCGAGCCGAGGACCTCCGAGTCCCTCATGACAGTCTCCAGCTCGCGCCTGAGGGGCCCGTTCCTGAGCGCCGAGGCGCTGCGCTTCAGCGCCTCCGGGAATGTCAAGCCGCTGGACACGTAGGCCATCATGGCGGCCGCCCACGTAGAGAGGTCCTGCTCGATCCTGGAGGACCTGGAGCTCGCCCTGTACGAGATGTACGCGTAGGGCGCGATCATTCCGACCGAGAGGCCCGCCAGGAGGCCGGCGAGCGCCCATATGGCGAGCGCCGCCGGGGGGTAGCGCTCGAGGGCCGCGAGCGCGCCCAGCGATGCGGCGCCGCCGACCGCGCCCGCCAGGGCCGCCCTGGCGGACTCATCGTAGAAGTGCCAGGGGGGCACCCCGGCGCCCGAGAGCTCCAGCAGGCGGCGCACCCTGTCCTCATCGAAGACGCGCCTCAGGAGCCCGGCCATCGGGCTGCGGGGGGCGCGCCCACGCGGGAGCGGGACGGGCCGCCCGCGTCCGCGGGCCAGGCGCCTGCCCCGGAGGGCGCCGACCATCACGAACACCTCCGCGAACATGGCCGCCGCGGCCGGGATCGACACGTAATCGGGCTCCCCGGCCCTGAGGGTCAGCGCCAGGACCACAAGCGCCGCGGCCAGCGCGGAGCCCGAGCAGATGATCAGCTCGCGCGAGAGGAAGGAGTCCCTGCCGAGCCCTATCCCCCGGGAGCGCAGGAGCTCGTCGGTCACGCGGTAGCCGTAGATGGCCTCCAATGCTCTGCGCGCGAGCTCGGCGAGCGCCCGGGCCAAGCTCCATCCTCACCCTGCCGAGCACGGATATCCGATCCCTGTAGTAGCTCCTGAGCACGTTGGCGACGTCCTGGAAATCGAACATCCTCCTGGAGACCATCCAGCGCAGGACGTCGCTCTTGTCCTCGATCTCGCGCTTCACCGCGTCGACGCTTATGCCCCTCTGTTCGGCGATCTCGGGGAGCAGGACGCTCTCGCCCGCCACCTCCATGCGATCCGAGGCCGGGTCCCAGGACACGACCCTCCTCAGGATCACGGTGTCCGTCGGGGCATCGTATCCCGCAACCTCGGACACATCCGTTACCCTCCTGGCAGGCCTGCCGTTTATCATGATCCTGCGCTGCATCGCTATGGCGTCCAGCGACGACGCTATCAGCTGCTTGGGCGCGCTTATGGGCGGCGACGACAGCCTGGATATCACGGCCTCGGCGTCGTCCGCGTGTATGGTGGTGAGGCCGCCGTGGCCCGTGGCCATCGCCTGTATGAGCGCGTAGGCCTCCTGCCCCCTGACCTCCCCGACTATTATGTAGTCCGGCCTCTGCCTGAGCGACGCCTTGAGCAGCTCGAACGCGTCTATCTCGCCCCTGCCCTCGGGGCCCCAGGAGGTCCTGGTCAGCAGCGGGGTCCAGTTCTGGTGGTAGAGCCTCAGCTCCCTCGTGTCCTCTATCGTCACCACCTTGTAGTCCGGGTGTATGAAGTTCGCCAGCGCCCCGAGGGTGGTGGTCTTGCCGCTCGCCGTCGCGCCAGCTATCACTATGTTCCTCTTGTGCTCTATCAGCTCCCAGAAGTAGGCCGCAGTGTAATAGTCCAGGGTGCCCCTGGTTATGAGCTCGGTTATGGTGAACGGCTTCTCCGTGAATTTCCTTATCGTGAAGCTGCCGCCCCTGGTCGCGACCTGTCCCCCGAGGACGGCGTTCACCCTGCTCCCGTCCGGGAGCGTCGCGTCCAGTATCGGGTTGGCCAGCGAGACCGCGCGCCCCGAGATGTACGCGAGCCTCAGGACGACGGAGTTCAGCTCCTCCTGCGTGTTGAACGAGACGTTGGACCTTATGGACTCGAAGTCCTTGTGCCACACGTATATCGGCACCCCCACGCCGTCGCAGCTCACGTCCTCCACGTAGGGATCCCTCATCATGACGTCTATCTTGCCGAAGCCAACGGTGTCCCTCTTCAGGTAGTAGAGCACCTTCTCCAGGCGGTTCCTCGGCACGTCGATCTTGAACTTCGCGAGCGCCTTCAGCGCGCCGTCCTCGACATACGCCTCCGCCTCATCCCTGCTCTTGAAGCGGTCCCTGGGCGCGTCGATGACGTACTGGAGCAGCTCCTTGAGCTTCGCCAGCGTCTCCGCGTCCTCCGGGCTCAGCCTGGGCTCGATAACATAATACATGTACTCGCCGCTCTCCTCGACGTATGCTATCACCGCCTTCGAGTGAGCGTTGTCGCCCTTCAGTTCATCCACCTGGACTATCCTCAGAGGGGGAAGTTCCTCCGTTTCCTCGGGCGAGCGGGCCCCGGCGCCCTCCTCGGCGCGGCTCCCGGGCCTCCTGCCCAGCAGCCCCCTCAGGAATCTGAACCCGCGGGCCCCGGCGTCCACACTAACCATTCCTCCCGTTACACTATTTTATCCTTATGCGGTGAGAGGCCTGCCCTCGAGGACGGGGTAGCTCGCCGTTGCGCGCCGGCAACGTTAATTGGCGGACGCGCCATCGGCTGGGCGTTGAAGGCGGTTATATTGGCCGGGGGGCTCGGAGTGCGGCTGAGGCCCTACACCCTGCTGACGCCGAAGCCCATGCTGCCCCTGGGCGACCGTCCCCTGCTGGAGCACGCTATAGAGTGGCTGAAGGGGCAGGGGATAACCGAGTTCGTGATAGCGGTGGGATACATGGGGAAGATCGTGGAGGATTACTTCGAGGACGGCTCCGACCTCGGCGTTAAGATAGAGTACGCCAAGTCGAGGAGGCCGATGGGCACCGCCGGCCAGCTGAAGACCGCCGAGGGCCTCATAGACGGCAGATTCGTGCTGCTCTACGGCGACGTGCTGCCCCGCGCGGACCTCAGGCCGATGATCGAGTTCCACGACGCTAAGGGCGCCCTCGCGACCATGATGCTGATGAGGTATTACACTAGGATGAGGTACGGCCTGGTCGACGTGGGGGAGGACGGCAGGATCCTGAGGTGGAACGAGAAACCCGAGGTGGGCGGGTGGGTCAACGTGGGATGCTACGTCATGGAGAAGGAGTTCCTCAATTACATACCGAGCGGCGTCCCCTACGGGATGGACGCGGCATTCAGGGCCGCGATGTCCGCGGGGGAGCCCATCTACGCCTACAAGTCCGAGGGGACCTTCATCGACATAGGGGACAGGTCCTCCTACCTCAGGGCCAACAGGGAGTTCCTGAGCAGCATGGGTGAAATACCTTGAGCTCCGGCGCCTCGGGGACCCTGGCGCTGTTCCAGGAGGAGTACCCGGACCCCCTGAGCCCCCTCTCGCTGACGACCCCCGTCCACGAGCTCATGTACGGGCCCAGGCAGCTCTACCGGATGATCTCGGAAGCCGCCGGCGACGTGGGGGCGCTCCTGATGCCGCCCAGGTTCGAATACTACCTGAGGGAGAATTACCCGGGGAAGGCGACCAGGGTGGAGGACCTTGCGGGGAGCGTAATGGTGCTCAACGCCGGGATAAGGCCGGGCGCCGTGCGGGACGCGCTGAGGCTCGCGGAGCGGGAGGGCAGGCCCGTCGTGGACGGCGGGAGGCTGGTGGCCGCCAGGTTGCGCGCGGACGAGCTGGACCTCGGGAAGCTCCTCCGGGGGCGCTGGGCCGGGATCGAGATGGACGCGCTCATCAAGGGCCCCTGGGAGCTCGTGGAGGCGCTGGGGTCCTGGGGCGGGAAGGGTGACATCGTGTACGGCGCCAACGTCTACGTGGAGGAGCCGGTGGTCATAGACGTCTCCAGGGGTCCCGTGCTCATAGCGGACGACGCGCGCATAGAGGCGTTCTCCAGGATCGAGGGGCCCGCCTACATAGGCAGGGGCACCGTGTTACATTCCGCCAGGATAAACTCGCACACATACATAGGCGAGATGTGCCGGGTGGGCGGGGAGGTCGAGAGGTCGATAGTGGCGGGGTATTCCAACAAGGCGCACTTCGGCTACCTGGGGCACAGCTACGTGGGGCGGTGGGTGAACATAGGGGCGGGTGCCGTCACCAGCGACCTCAAGAACACCTACGGCATCGTCAGGGCGGGCAGGCCCCGCAGGGACACAGGGCTGGTGAAGCTGGGGGCGTTCATCGGCGACCACGCCAAGATAGCGATCGGGACGTTGATATACACCGGCAAGTCCATCGGGGGGGCCAGCCACGCTCATGGGCTCGTCGACGTGGACGTGCCGCCCTTCGTCATCTACTCCGGGTCGACCTCGCCAGGCACGTCGGAGCTCGCGCTGGAGAAGGCGATCGAGATAGCGGGCAGGATGATGAGGAGGAGGGGGCGGGAGGTCACGGAGGGCACGAGGCGCGTGCTCGAGGGGGCATTCGAGGTCAGCGCCGCCGAGCGGGCCGAGTTCCTCTCCCGCGTCGGCGGCCCACGGAGCGCGCCGCCGACCTCGTGAGCTCGAGCCGGCCCAACCCCGGCGAGGCAAAATTTAAATCGGCATAGCGGCCGCCGCCGCTCATTGCTTCTGCGGCTGGCGAGCGGTCGAGAGACGCCAAGTTGGAGTTTCTGAGGTCGCTGGAGGCTAAGTGGCAGGGCGTGTGGGAGGAGAGGGGGGTCTTCAGGTCGGAGCCCGATCAGAGGCCCAAGTTCATGGTCACCTTCCCCTTCCCCTACGTCAACGCGCCCCCCCACATAGGGTCGCTCTTCACGCTCCTCAGGGTCGAGTTCCTCGCCAGGTACATGCGGATGAAGGGCTACAACGTGTTGTTCGCCCAGGGCTGGCACGCCACGGGCGGCCCCATAGTGTCCGCGGCCCTCAGGGTGAGGGAGGGGGATCAGCGGCAGATATCGAACCTCAAGTCTATGGGGATACCGGAGGAGGAGTTACATAAATTTGGCGATCCCACGCATTGGGTCAAATATTTTTCGGCAGCATGGAGGAACGATTTGAAGAGCGTAGGGCTGAGCATCGATTGGCGGCGCGAGTTCCACACGACTAGCATGAATCCATCGTACAGTGCATTCGTCAGGTGGCAGTACCTCAAGCTCAGGGAGAAGGGGCTGGTGGTCAAGGGATCCCACCCCGTCGTGTGGTGCCCGAAGGAGGGGAAGGTCGTAGGGGATCACGACAGGCCCGACGAGTACGTCGGGATAGGGCCCGAGGACGCCATCATAGTGAAGTTCGCCGGCGAGGATGGGCTCATATACCCATGCCTGACGTACAGGCCGGAGACCCTACCAGGCGCCACGAACATATGGGTCAGGCCGGACGCCGAGTACTCGATCGCGCGCGTCGACGGTGAGACGTGGGTCACGTCGCGCTACTCCCTCGACGAGCTGGCCGACCAGGACCACGAAGTGGAGGTGCTCGGCAGCGTGAGGGGGTCGGAGCTGGTCGGCCGCTTCGCCGTGAACCCTCTGAATGGCCAGCGCGTGCCGATCCTCCCCGCGCTGTTCGTCGATCCCGAGATGGGGACGGGCATAGTGATGTCCGTGCCGGCCCATGCGCCTTACGACTACGTCGCGCTGCGCGATCTCAAGGCCGACCCATCGCGCTTCGGCCTGGATCGCGCCCTAGTCGACGGCCTGGAGCCCCGCGGCGTCATAATGGTGGAGGGGCACGGGGAAGCCCCGGCGGTCGAGGTCGTCGAGCGGCTGGGCATAAGGGATCAGAGCGATCCCAGGCTGGAGCACGCCACCAATGAGGTGTACTCGCTCGAGTACTACAGCGGGCGCCTGGGCGGCGCCTTCGGCGACCTCTCGGGCCTCAGCGTGAGGGACGGGAAGGCCGCGTTCACGGAGAGGCTCCTGAGGGAGGGCCACGCCCTGAAGATCTACACCCTGCCGCGGCGCGTCTACTGCCGCTGCGGGGCCAGGACCCACGTGAAGCTCGTGAAGGATCAGTGGTTCCTCAAATACTCCGATCCGGCCTGGAAATCGTTGGCGCACGAGTGCGTGGACGGCATGAGATTCTATCCCGAGGAGGTGCGGGGCACGTTCCACGAGCAGGTGGACTGGCTGCAGGACTGGGCCTGCGCCCACAAGGGTGAGCTCGGGACCCCGCTGCCGTGGGACGAGGAGTGGGTGATCGAGAGCCTCAGCGATTCCACGATCTACATGGCCTACTACACAATAGCGAAGTACCTCGAGCATCCCGACCAGTATGGGATTGACCCTTCGCGCCTGTCGCCCGAGCTCTTCGACTACGTGTTCCTGGGGAAGGGGGATCCATCCGCGATATCGTCAGCGACGGGCCTGAGGGAGGACCTGATCAGGGCTATGAGGTCGGAGTTCCTCTACTGGTATCCCGTGGACTTCAGGAACTCGGGGAAGGACTTGATGTACAATCACCTGGTATTCTTCATCTTCCACCACGTGGCGATATTCCCGAGGGAGCTCTGGCCGCGCGGGATAGGTATCAATGGCTGGGTGACGGTCGAGGGCAGGAAGATGTCCAAGACCGCCGGCAACTTCATACTGGTCAGGGACGCTGTGAGGAGGTGGGGGGCGGACGCGACCAGGATCGCCGAGGCGCTCGCCGGGGATCCGGGGCTCGAGGACCCCAGCTTTGACCCGAAGGTCGCCGAGGGCGCGGTGGACGATCTGTACTCCTGGTACGAGTTCGCGGTGGCCAACTACGGGAAGGGCAGGGATGGGAGGCTGAGGGTCGACGATTGGTTCGAGAGCGTGCTCAACCGCATCCTGAGGGACGTGGACGCCCTGATGAGCGAGACCCGCTTCAGGAGCGCGCTGGTGCTGGGCTTCCACGAGCTTCAGAACAAGTTCAGGTGGTATCTCAGGAGGAGCGGGACGCCCAATCGGGACCTTATGAGGGAATTCATAGAGGTGCAGACGCTCATATTGGCGCCCTTCGCTCCGCACGTCGCGGAGGAAATCTGGAGCGCCATAGGCAAGGAGGGCCTGGTGAGCACGGCTAAGTGGCCGGAGGCCGACCCGTCCAAGGTGAAGCCCGAGCTAGAGGCCGCGGAGGCCGTCGTCATGAGGACCCTGGAAGATGCGAGGCACGTGATGTCCCTCATCAGGGGGAGCCCCGAGCGCCTCAGGGTGATAATCGCCGATCCGTGGAAGTACTCATTCTTCGAGTCCGTGAGAAGCGCGGTCTCCTCCGGGCAGAGGCTGGGCGACGCCATCTCGGGCGCGATCCGCAAGCTGGATCCCGGCCTCAGGGCGCGCGCCAGCGCCGTCGCGGCCGCGCTCGCGCGCGATCCGGGACTCATCTCGCGGTTCGTGGACAGGGACCTGGAGCGCGCGGTCCTCCTGGAGGCCAGGGATTTCCTCTCGTCGGAGCTGGGGATGCCGGTCGAGATCGAGGACGAAGGGTCGTCTGGCGCCACCAAGGCCTCCCAGGCCCTGCCGGCCAGGCCGGCGCTGGTCGTGGATTTGCGCGACCGCGGGGCGGCCGCGGCTCCGTGAGCGCTCGCCGCCCGCCAGCGAACTGGCGCAGGCGGATCCCGCCCAGGAGCTCCGGCCTCAGCACGCGCCTGGTGTCGAGCACCAGGGGGTTGCCGCCCGACATCGCGCGCAGCTCATCGCCGGTCAGCCCCCTGTAGGCCGAGTGATCCGTCGCGACCACGACCGCATCGGCGCCGGAGAGGGCCTCCTTCAGGTCGTTGGTCAGCCTGACGTGCAGCCTCTCGAGGGTCTCATCCCTGCCTATCAGCGGATCGTGGACTATCGGCGCCGCGCCCCTCCTCAGAAGCCCCAGCACTAGGTCGTACGTGGGGCTCAGCCTGCTGTCCGCCACGTCGCCCCTGAAGGCCAGCCCGAGCACGGCCACCCTCCTGTCCTTCAGGCCGCCCAGCTCCCTCTCCAGGAAGGACGCGAAGAATTCCGGCATCGACAAATTTATTCTTCTGGCCGTGAGCGTGAGCTCGGGCACGACGCCCGCATGCACGGCGTTTTCGTAGAGGAACCATGGGTATATCGGTATGCAGGCGCCGCCCACGCCGAGCCCGGGCGCGTGTATGTGCGAGTAAGGCTGGCTGTTCGCCGCGCGCCTGATCTCCTCGAAGTCCAGCCCGTAGGAGTCGGCGACCCTCGCCAGCTCGTTGGCCAGGGCTATGTTCACGTCCCTGTAGACGCCCTCGAAAATCTTCTCTGCCTCAGCGGCCTCCAGCGAGCTCAAGGCCATCACGCCGGCCTTGGCCACTAGGCTGTAGAGGTCCCTGGCGAACTTCGCGCTCCTCGGGCCTATTCCCGACACTATCGCGGGATAATGCTCCTCTATGTCCAGCACGGCCCTCCCCGCGGATATCCTCTCCGGACTGTACGCGACCAAGACGTCGACGTCCGGCCTGCGCCCCACGCTGCCGGCCGCGGCGCTCGCCAGGCGGCGGGTCGTCCCGATGGGCACCGTCGACTTGACCACTATGGCGTCCCCATCGCTGGCGTAGAGCATGGCCGCGCGCATGGCGTCCTCCAGGTAATCCAGCACGACGCGGCCCGATGACCATGTGACGGGCACCGCCAGGAACCGCACCTTAGGTCCCGGTGGAGCCCCGGCTTGGCGCTCGTCGGTCACCGCCGAGAACCTCCCCTCCGACAGGCCGGCGCCGAACGCCTCGGATACCAGCGGCTCCCCGGGCGGCCCGATGCCCATGGAGGCGCGCCTGACGACCTCAGGGTCCCTGTCGACCCCGATCACGTGCGCTCCGAACCTGAGCCACACGGCCGCTATGGCGGATCCCACGAGCCCCAGCCCGTAGATGACTACCCGTATACCTCCGGTCCTCAGCTCCCTGGAGATGCCCTCCGGCCCGATGCCCGATAGGTCCAGTGGCATCACCTCTTGAGGTACGCGTCCAGCACCTTAGTGGTCGCAGCTATCACGTCCTCGACGTCCTGATCGCTCAGCGCGGGGTGCGAGGGCAGCGAGAAGACGGTCTTGGCGGCGAGCTCGGAGTTCGGCAGCTTCACATCGCCCGTCCCGCGCCGCCCGAATGCAGGCTGCATGTGCAGCGGCACCGGGTAGTACACCCTGGCGTCCACGCCCTCGGCCCTGATAGCCTCCACTATCCTGTCCCTGTCGACCCTGTACAGCTCGGGATCTATCCTCACGGTGAAAAGGTTGTAGGTGTGGCGCCTCCCCTGCGGCTCCACGGGTAGGTGGAGGCCCGGTATCCCCGAGAGCCCTCTGGCTATCCTCTCCGCGTTCCTCCTCCTGGCCTCTATCATGCGCTCCAGCTTGGAGAGCTGCACGAGCCCTATGGCAGCCTCCATTTCCCCCATCCTCAGGTTGAGCCCCAGCACCTCGTGGACGTAGGGGCCGCGCTGCCCGTGGTCCTTGATGAGCCTGACCCTGTCCGCCAGCTCGTCGTCGTCGGTGGCCACCAGCCCGCCCTCGCCGGTCGTGATGTTCTTGCTTGGATAGAAGCTGTAACAGGAGAGGTCCCCATAGGCCCCCGCCTCCCTGCCGTCCACGAGGGCCCCCAGCGCCTGCGCGGAGTCTATCACCAGCCTGACGCCGCGCTCGTCCGCCAGCCTCCTGTAAGCCCTCGCGTCGCCCGGGAGGCCATAGAGGTTGACGAGGACCAGCGCGCTGGTCCTGGGCGACATGCGCGCCGCCGCGTCCTCGAGGTCCATCTCATACGTGTCCAGCCGGATGTCCGCGAACACGGGCTTGAGTCCTGCTAGGGCCGCCGCGCTCGCGGTGGCCACGAACGTGAATGCGGGCATGACGACCTCGGTTCCCCTCTCGAGCGCCGCCATGTATGCGGCCAGCAGCGATGACGTCCCGCTGTTGACGGCCACCCCGTGCTTCACGCCTATGTATGCCGCAAGGCGCGACTCGAGCTCCCGAGCCCTCCTGCCCTCCCTCAGGTTCCCCGACAGGACGACCTCCCTGACGGCATCCGCCTCCTCCTCGCCTATGAGCGGCTTGGATATCGGTATGGGACGGTGGGCCGCCGGCCTTCCTCCCTCCAGCGCCAGCCTATCGCTCACACCGGGAGCGCGGGATGCCGCGTTTATAAATATAAGACGTGGTAGAAAAAACCTCGCCATTCATGGCGGGGATGATGGGAATGGCTTAAAGGGCGATGCCTCCTACGCCTTCACGATGCCCGCCGTGGGGTTCCGCTTCAGGGCGCGCGCGGGCCAGCGGACGTCGGGGGCGTTAAGGGCCCAGTTGAGGCTGGCATGCGAGATCCACAATGTCCTGCGGCGGGCGGATATAGATTTCCACCGCAGGAAGGGGAGGGGCCTGACCCTCACGGAACTGAGACATTGGCGCTGGACCTGAGGAAGCGGAGCGAGTACTACCAGCGGCTCCGCTCCCAGGTGGCGCAGGGGATCGCCGACCGGTTCCACGGCGCCAGGCGGAGGTTCCGCGAAGGCGTGCTACGAGCGCGGATTCGTGAACGCGATCTGACGCCGGCGCTCGAAGACCCTGTCGCCCGGCCCGCGGCTGGGGGGCCGATCGCGATTGCTACGCGCCCCTCAACACGCTGAGGAGGGCAGGGTGGGAGCCACCCGCGGCGCCTGCGGAGCCCCGCCCCCTGCCCATGGCCGAGGGCCGCGGGCAATGTGGGGCAGTGAAGCGGGAAGCCCCGCCCTGAAGGGCGGGGTAGCTCACAAATGAGGAGGGTCGGCGGTCCCTCTGATGCCCGATTTATCTCATGGACATCCGCGGATGCCCCATGCGGCCTCGGCAAGCGTTTATAGGGAATCCGCTGGAATAATGCCGCATGTCGGAGGATCTTCCCTTCAGGGCGCTGGCTGAGGCGTTCCAGGGGATGGAGGAGGTGACCAGCAGGAACGCCCTGACGGAGATGCTGATAGACCTCTTCAAGCGCTCCCCGCCGGAAATACTGGACGAGATAGTGTACCTCATGCAGGGCAAGCTGTACCCCGACTTCGTAGGCGTGGAGCTGGGCGTCGGCGAGAAGCTCCTGCTGAGGTCGATATCGCTGGCCACGGGGCTCCCTCAGGACCGCGTGGAGGACCTGTACAAGAGGCTGGGTGACGTCGGGAGGGCTGCGGAGGAGGCCGTGGCGTCCAGGAAGCAGGTGGTGCTCTTCCGCGAGCAGCTGACCGTCCGTCGCGTGTACAGCACGCTCGAGAGGGTGGCCAAGATGTCGGGGGAGGGCGCCCAGGACGCCAAGGTGAAGCTGCTGGCCAGCCTGTTCAACGACGCCGAGCCGCTCGAGGCCCGCTACCTGGCCAGGATCGTGATGGGCAGGCTCAGGCTCGGCGTGGCCGACTACACGGTGCTCGACGCGCTCGCCGTGGCCTTCGGGGGCTCGAAGGAGGCGCGCGAGATAGTCGAGAGGGCCTACAACGTCTCGAGCGACCTCGGCCTCGTGGCCAGGACCGCCGCCTCCCAGGGATTGGCGGGGCTGCAGTCGATAGGAATAACCGTGGGGAGGCCCCTGAGGCCCATGCTAGCCGAGAGGCTCAGCAGCCCGCAGGAGATCCTCGAGAAGATAGGCGGCACGGTCGCCGCCGAGTACAAGTTCGACGGCGAGCGCATGCAGGTCCACAGGAAGGGCGACAGCGTCATGGTTTTCTCCAGGAGGCTCGAGAACATAACGTCGCATTATCCGGATGTGGTGGAGATCGCGAGGTCCGGCCTCAGGTCCAATGAGATTATAGTCGAGGGCGAGGGCGTGGCGTTCGATGCCGACACCGGCGAGTTCCTCCCCTTCCAGGAGCTGATGCACAGGAGGCGCAAGTACGGAATAGAGAAGGCGATGGAGGAGTACCCCGTCTCGCTGTACCTGTTCGACCTAATATATGCGGATGGCGTGGATTACACGACGAAGCCCTACACCGAGAGGAGGAGGAAACTGGAGGAGCTCGTGAGTCCCAGCGACCGCATAAACTTGGCGCCGATGATAATGACCAAGGATCCTGAAGAGATCGAGCGGTTCATGATGGAGGCAATAGAGAGGGGGTGCGAGGGGCTGGTGGTGAAGGATCCGAACAGCGTCTACAGGGCGGGCGCCCGTGAGTGGTCCTGGATAAAGCTGAAGCGCGAGTACAGGAGCGAGATGACGGACACCGTAGACCTCGTGATCGTGGGGGCATTCCACGGGAGGGGCAAGAGGGCTGGAGTATACGGCGCCTATCTGCTGGCAGCGTACGACCCCGACAGCGACACTTTCAAGACAGTGTGCAAGGTGGGGACGGGCTTCACAGACGAGGACCTGAGGAACTTCCACGAGATGCTGCAGCAGTACGTCATAAGTCATCGCCACCCGCGCGTGGATTCGAGGATGGAGGCCGACGTCTGGTTCGTGCCGCAGGTGGTCATTGAGGTACTGGCCGCTGAGATAACGCTGAGCCCCATCCACACCGCCGCCTGGGGCGCGGTGAGGCCCAACGCGGGGCTGGCGCTCAGGTTCCCCAGGTACACCGGCAGGCTCAGATCCGACAAGGGGCCCGAGGACGCCACGACGGTGAAGGAGCTCGTGGAGATGTACAGGAGCCAGGTGAAGAAGATCGAGGAGCCCGCCTCCTCGGAGGGCACCTAAGGGGGCGCCGGGCAAGGGACATATTCTTCGATGGGAGTAGCGTGTCTGGTGAGCTACCCCGCCTCTTCCAGTGGCGGGCTTTCCGCCGAACTGATCGACCCAGCGAAGTCAGCCATGGGAGGAGGCGGCGCCCGTGAAGGGGGTGTAACCCTTAAGATCTCAGGAACCCTCGCCCCTTCAGGGCGGGAGGAGGTCAACTGGAATGGGCACGCCAGCCAAGGGGGTGTTGCTGGGCGACCGCGTCCTAGTGCCGGATCCGGTCGAGGCGCGCAGCCTATTCTCGGATGGCTTCTTCGGCAAGCCGCTCGGTGTGCCCAAGCCTAGGGGGCCGGATTTCGATGAGCCGCTCACACTGGACCTCTTCGAGGCGCGCTACCTGATCGAGTCGGGGCGCCTGTTGTTGCTGGACGCGGCTGGTAGGCGGATCGGGCGCGCCTCTCTGAGGAGGAGGTGCGCCGTCGCCGATAGGTACTTCGAGGAGAAGTATCGCGTCTACAGGGAGCTCAGGGATTCCGGCTACGTGGTGAGCGCCGGAATAAAGTTCGGGAGCGACTTCGCGGTGTACGAGAGGGGCCCCGGCATAGATCACGCGCCCTTTCTGGTGCACGTGCTCCGGCCGGGTGATTCCCTGACGGCCAACTACATAATACTGGCCGGGAGGCTTGCCACAGCCGTCAGGAAGAGGTTCATATTGGCCATCGTGGGCAAGAGGCGCACGCGCTACCTCGCGTTCGAGTGGTGGAGGCCGCGATCGCGTTACCACGAATGGACCAGGGGGCGCCGGCCATTCTATACCTCGGCGCGCGTGCGCCTCACGAGTGCCCAGTACTCGGAATCGTGCATTATTGCTGACTGCTCCTCGTCCACCTTCCTCGCCAGGCGCTCGAAGTCGCTCCGCACGGCCTCCGCGAGCTCGCGAGCGCGCGAGGCCACAGTGTGCGGCGCGTCGGGGAGCCCCACCCTGCCCAGGCTCGCGCTCGAGAGCAGCCATAGCCCCACCTCGCGCTCGCTCGGAGGCTCCTCCGGCCTCACCCCGCCACCGGCCCACCAGAGGGTCCTCACCACGCCGTACGATAACGTGCGCATAAGTTTGCCGCGGTAATCCTCGACGAGTGCCGGATCCTCCCTCAGGATTGTTCCGATGAGCTCCCCAGCGTCGGGCCCTCCGAGCCTGCTCCTGAGCGCGGCCTCGGCGAACCTGCGCGATGCCACCGCCCTCAGGGATCCGTGCACGTACGTCAGCGCGGATGCGTAGAGGCTGGCCAGCACAGCCGACATGAATGCCCTCATGGGTTCCTCCGGCAGGCGCGCCCTTCCGAGCTCCACGATCGATGCTGCCTCCTCCGGTTCTATGGGGTCGGTCGCGAGGGGCCCTCCGTCGTCAGTTAGCCACGGGACGCTCCAGATCTCCTCGGCCAAGGCGCGAGTCGGCGCCACGTGCGAGACCCTCACGAGCTCCACCCTATCCAGTAGGGACCTCCTAGAGAGTTCACCCAGCACCCTGTAGCTCGAGGCGCACGTCGGGTGGTAATAGATCCTCATGCCCGAATGCGCAGAGCCCTGGCCCGCTATATTTTTGATTAACTGATAAAACGCACCAATGACATCCTCCCCACCCCCCATCTTCGAGAAGTTGGCCAGGGAGCATCTCAAAGGAGTGGTCTCTCGATCTAACCTTATCCGCCACTGGCAGAGGCGATATTCATCTTTCACTTTTCTGACCCCATCCCTGCCCTGAAGGGCGAGGGTTGCCTTTTTTATCACAATCTGAGCGCCACTATCATCAGCATCTCGGAGGCGCTCAGCGAGAGGTCCGCCACCCTCTCCACCCTCTCCACGACGTCCCTGTAGACCAGCAATTGCTTGAAGTCCTTTATCTTGGCCAAGCTCTCCGTCAGCGCATCCCTATACAGCCCATCCATATTCTTCTCCTCGCGCTCCACGAGGGACGCCAGCTCGCCTATCTTGCCGGGGTTTATCTGGAGCGCCCTGCTCAGGTCGTTCAGCCTGGTGATGGCGTTCAGCGTCTGGTTCATCATGTCCCTGAGCTTGTCACCGAGAGGGCCTATCCCCGACAGATACTGCCGGCCGGCGTAGATCCTGAACGCGAGGCTGTCCAGATAGCTGGCCATCTCCTCGAGCATGAAGGCGGTCCTCAGCACGTCCTCCCGATTTATCAGCATAGCACCCACCTCGCTCAGTTGCCTGACCAGCGACTTCCTGTATGATTCCACGTCGCTGACGGCCTTCGAGATCTCGGATCTGTAGGCCTCCACGCTGCCCGAGTCCTCGTTCAGCAGCGATTCGTACATCGAGACGAGCGACCTCGTGCCATCGAGCAGCCTCCTGGTCATGTCCTGCAGCGTCATCAATATGCGACGTCTCATCTGAAGCTCCGTCTCGCCCACATAGAAGCTCATCGCGAATCACCCCTTGGGGCAGGGAGGCCCGCTCGACAATTCACTCCTCTGTCATCCTGGAAGGCAGGCGAATATAAATTCTTGCCCAATTTCCTATTTAATCGTGGAACTATCTATAGAGGAGTTTGACCGCTGATCGCGCCAGCGCGAAATGGTTTTTACTATGGGTTGCTCCGATGGGGGCGTGGCGAAGGCTGTGGAGTTTCCGTCTCTGCAGGTGGCGCTCGACTTCACCTCATGGGCGGAAGCGAGGCGCGTGGTGGGCTCACTGTCCAGCCTCTCCGGCTCCAGGCTGATGCTCGAGGCCGGAACTCCACTGATTAAGGGCGAGGGAATCTACGTAGTTAGGAGGATATCCGAGATGGCGCCATGGGCGCCTGTGGTCGTGGACCTCAAGACGATGGACACCGCGGAGCTGGAGGTCTCGATGGCCGCTGAGGCGGGCGCCGATGCGGCGGTGGTAAGCGGCGTGGCGCCCATAGAGACCGTGAGGTCTTTCATCGAAGAGTGCAGGAGGAAGGGCATGATGTCATTCGTGGACTCGATAGGGCTGGAGGACCCCGCGGCGCTGGTTAAGAAGGCGGAGGGCGCTGACGTCATCGTGATACACAGGGGGATAGATGAGGAGTCGGCCGGCAGGGGGAGGAGGTGGTCAGCGATAAAGGCTCTGAAGGACGCCGGCTTCAGGGTGGCCGTGGCCGGCGGCATGGACTTGGAGGCCGCATCGAGCGCGCTGGAGGCCGGAGCGGACGTGCTGGTTGTGGGGAGGGACATAACAAGGAGCGCGGACCCGGCCGGCAGGGTGTCCGAGTACCTGAAGCTCATCAGCGGCCGCGGATCTCCTCGGCCTCGACGTAGACGTACTTCGCCTGCGGGAACACCCGCCTTATCCTGGACTCCAACTCATTTATCGCAGACTCTATCTCATCAGTCGTCAGGCCGTCCCTGAAGTTCACCTCCACGCCAAGGATGGCGGAGTCCACTCCCAGGAACGTGCCGCGGACGTCGATCACGCGAGCCACGGCCGGGTGGGACGACACCACGCCGATTATGCGCTGCAGCTCCGACGGCAGGAGGCCTTCGCCAACTAGGAGGCCCTTGGCCTCCCTGGCTAGGGATAGCCCGAAGAATGCCAGTATCGCCCCCACGATTATGGAGCCCAGAGCGTCGTAGACTACATCGCCGGTCAGCATGACCAGGAGGAGCGATACCAGTGCGACCAGGAGCCCCGACACGGAGGCCATGTCCTCGAAGAGCGCCGCGAGGAGCGTGGGATTCCTAGTCGAGCGCACGTAGGATAGCCTGCTCCGGAAGCCCTCGGAGCGCCTAGCCAGCTCAAAGGACCGGAAACTGACAGCCAGCGCGGTGCCCTCTAGGGTGAGGCCCGCTAGTACTATCGCAAGCGCAACCCATAGATCCCTGAGCGATTCGCCGTAGATGAGCTTCTCCGCGCCCTCGAGCACGGCAAGGGTGCCCGATATCGTCGTGGTGCTCATGGCCGCCACGAACGACCAGAAGAACTGCTCCCTGCCGCGGCCGAAGGGGAAAGAGCCATTGCCCCCGCCCGAGCTCAGCCTCAGGCCCACCGCCAGGAATGATTGATTTATAGAGTCGACGACCGAGTGCAGGGACTCGGCGACCATCACCGAGCTGCCGGTGAGGATCGCCGCGGCCGACTTCAGCACTAGGAGCACGAGGTTCGAGGCCAGCGCGGCCCTGATGGCCCTCCGGGTTCCTTCGGACACCGATCCCCCGCCCTGAAGGGGCGAGGGTTCCTGAGATCTTAAGGGTTACACCCCCTTCACGGGCGCTGCCCCGTTGGCGTCCCCTCGAAGCTCGCTTCCCGCGGAGGAGCCGTCGCCTCCTCCCATGGCTGACTTCGCTGGGTCGATCAGTTCGGCGGAAAGCCCGCCACTGGAAGAGGCGAGGTCAGCTTATGCCTCGGTGTATTCGGCGATGCGTGTAGGTGCGTGGGCGCGGAAATCTCCAGAGATGGAAGCCTGCGCGCCATGCCCCTCGCGCAGGGGGTCTTCCAGACATGGGCGAAGCCGCGCGTCGCTCCTGCGAGCTCCCCCGAGAGGGCTCGCGCGCCCTGGCAATGCCTCCCTTTCGCAGCGCTTTGGGCATTTGGCCGGCTGGTGTACTGGCCTGCGCAGCTGTTGTCGCCCGGGCGGATCTCGGCGCTTCGAGGAGTCGCCCGACCGGCTCGGCGGCCACCGGGGCGGATCCTTCCCCGCGCACTGCACGGTGCCCTTCACCCGCCTCAGGAAGCTCGGGCACTGGAAGCACACCAGGAATGGGACCTGTGAACCGATCACCGGGCAGTTGACGACCTCCTTCTTCAGGGCCGATATCCTCTTGGCGCTCAGCACCCCCTTCAGCCCCTCCGTGTATTCCGGGGGGATCCTAGGGGGCTTCTCGGCCTCGATGACCTCGACGAGATACCTAGGCTCCCCGGCCATGGTCCACGGGGTTCGGACTCAGGTTTTATATTCACCGCCGGCCCTCGCCCGGCGTGGATCTATTCGGATTCTACCGCGTCGCATCCAAGCTCAAGGTCATCAGGAGGGCGGGCTGGGCCAAGCGGGCCCCATCGGCAGACGTGGAGAGCGTCGCTGACCACTCCCTCATGGTGTCCATACTCTCGATAGTGCTGGCCGAGAGGCTGGGCCTCGACCCCTCGAGGTGCGCCGCCCTAGCCGCCATCCACGACTTGGCCGAGTCGATGGTCGGCGACCTGCTGCCTGAGGAGGCCCGGCCGGAGGAGAAGCACGCGAGGGAGCGCGCCGCCCTGGCCGCGATCGCGGGCTCGCTCGGGGACGGCGACGCGCTGCTGAGGCTCTACGACGAGTATGAGAGGGGAGCAACCCCGGAGTCCCGCCTGGTCCATCAGGTCGACAAGCTGGAGCTCGCTCTCCAGGCGATCTCGTACTACATGGATGGCGTGCTCGACGGTCAAGACGCGTGCGAGTTCGTCAGGGCCGCGCTGCGCTACCTCCGCGACGGGGATCTGGCTGACCACGTGCAGGCCGCGCTGCGCGCCTCGGGCTTGGTATGCGCCCCCGCCATCGGCGACTCCCCGGGGCGATTCCTTTATTTCTGGCCCGTCGGGAAGAGTCGCGCTTGCGGATACGCCTGGCGATTATCGGTCAGGGCCTCGTGGCCTCGCACTTCGAGGCGGGGCTCGAGCGGCTCAAGGAGGGCGACATGGAGCCCTACGGGGTCCCCCTGGCCAACTTTCCGCTGAAGTACAGGCCCGATGACATAGACATCGTCGTGGCCTACGACGTCGACGAATCCAAGGTGGGCAAAAGCGCGTACGACGTCGCAAAGTCCCTGATGGGCGACCAGTTCCCGGTACCCCAAGCCCTCAAGGACATAGAGGTCAGGAGGGGGATTCACCTGGGCAGCGCCAGGGGCATGCCATATAGCGCCAAGGGCCTCGAGGAGTCCCTCGGCCTGGAGGGCGCCGTGGGGAGCCTCATCGACGACTGGAGGTCGCTCGGCGTGGACGTCGTAGTGAACGTGATGACGACCGAGAAGGGGGAGGCCTTCGGATCAGCTGCGGCCCTCAGGAGGGCTCTGGAGTCGGGCGGCGCCGGGCTCACCGCGTCCCACGCCTACGCCTACGCGCTGGCCGAGCACTCGGCCCGGCGCGGCGGCGCGTCATTCGTGAACGCTATACCCACGCCCCTGGCGAACGACGAGGGGGTCGTCGAGCTGTTCCGCAGCAGCGGGGCGCTCGTGCTGGGGGACGACGGGGCGACCGGCGCCACCCCGTTGACCGCGGACCTCCTGGAGCACATGGCGGAGAGGAACAGGAAGGTGGAGTTCGTGGTCCAGTTCAACATAGGGGGCAACACGGACTTCCTGGCGCTCACGGATCCCGGGAGGAACATGATGAAGGAGCTCACCAAGAGCGCGATGGTCGAGGACATACTGGGGTACGATGCCCCGCACTACATAAAGCCGACCGGCTACCTGGAGCCGCTGGGCGACAGGAAGTTCGTCGCGATGCACCTGAGCTACGTGAGCTTCAACAACGCGGTCGATGACGTGTACGTGCTGGCCAGGATAAACGACAGCCCGGCGCTCGCCGGGATACTCGTCGACCTAACTAGGCTCGCCAAGATAGCGCTGGAGAGGGGGATCCGCGGGACCGCCTATGAGGTGAACGCGTTCTACATGAAGAGGCCCGGGCCGGCCGGCAGTCCCGCACCCTCGAAGATCCTGGCGTTCGACGCCCTCAAGAAGTGGCTCTCCGCCTCCAGCTAAGCTTATCTGGAGAGCGCCGACACAATTTCTCATCGGCGATGCTGGAGGAGAGGAGCGCGGGCGCCATAGTGTTTCGCCGCGTTAACGGCGTCCGCAACTACCTGTTGCTTAAGTACCCATCGGGCTACTGGGAGTTCCCGAAGGGCAACGTGGAGCCCGGCGAGTCGCCCATCGATGCGGCCAGGAGGGAGGTGATGGAGGAGACGGGGCTACGCGTAAGGTTCATCGAGGGCTTCGAGCGCAGAATAACGTACTATTATAGGAAGGAGGGTCAGCTGGTCAGGAAGGAGGTCACGTTCTTCTTGGCCGAGGCGCCCGGCGGCGAGGTCCGCGTGTCATGGGAGCACCAGGGATACAAATGGGCGCCCTACGAGGAGGCGCTGAGGGATGTCGGCTTTGAGAACTCGAGGAAGGTCCTGATGGACGCTGAGGATTTCCTGAAGAGGCTCGAGGGGCCCGGCGTCCTCGACTACTACCTAGGGCGACGCCGTGTCGCGCGGGCCGGGACCGCCGCGCCTCAGCGCCTCCTCCTGGGCTGTATGCTGATCCTCAGCCCCACCTCCCTCTCTAGCTCCAGGAGCCTCTTCCCGCCCCTCCCGAGCAGCCTCGGGACGCTCTCCTTGGATATCCTGACGATCGCCCTGGAGCCCGATAGCTCGACCTCGGCATCGGGGTCCAGCGACCTGAGGACCTCCAGGAGCCTCTCCTCCGCGCCCTCCTCACCCCTCCTCCTCCGCCGCGCCCTCCCCGCCTCCCTCACGGGGACGACCACGTTCTCCTCGCCGAACGTGTATATCTCGTAGAGGAGGTCCGAGGTCTCGAAGTCCCTGACCTCGACCACCGGCCTCGCGAGGTCCTCCTCGGTCATCCCGGTCGGCACCTTGACCGTCAGCGAGAGGTCCAGGACGCGCTCTATCCTTCCGGCCTTGACGAATATCACCGTGTCCACGATGTGTGGTATCATGCCGAGCTCGACGCGCCCTATGAGGCGCTGCACCGCGTCTATGGGGCTGCTCGCGTGGACCACCCCCACCATGCCCACCCCGGCCAACCTGAGGTCGGCGTAGACCTCGAAGTCGCTAGTCTTCCTCATCTCGTCGAATATCGTGTAGTCCGGCCTGACCAGCAGGAGCATCTCCGCCGTCCTGGCGAAGTCGCCCTCGAGCGGCCCGTACTGGGTTATCTCCGGCCCCACTTGGAGGTCGCGCGGGGATTCCAGGGTCTTCACGATCCTCCCCAGGCTCCTGTAGAACTCCGCGAGGCTCGCCGCGAGCGTCGACTTGCCGGAGCCGGGCGGGCCGGCTATCAGTATGCCCTCCGCCCCCTCCCTGAGCCTGGCGAGCAGCTTCTCCGACGCGTCGTAGTCGGATAGGCTGAGCCTGACGAGGGGCCTCACGGCCGTGATCTCCAGACCGTCCGAGAGCGGGGGCCTGACTATAGCTATCCTGTAATTCCCCAGCTGCACGACGGTCGCTCCGTTGGCCTCCATCTCCACGAAGGAGTCGGCGGACGTCCTGGCCGCCTGGAGGACCGCGCCGGCGATCTCCTCCAGCTCCTCCCTGGTGACCTCGCTCTCCCCCACGATCTCGAGCCTGAAGTCCCCCGGCCTCCCCTTCTTGGCGAGCGGCGGCGCGCCCTCCTTGAGGTGCACGCTCATGGTATCCTCATCGAAGTACCTGGCCAGCATCTGCGGCTCCGCGCCGCCTCCGGCGATCTGCGGGCATTCCTCGGAGCCCACGCCCAGGACCTCCGCCGCTAGGCGCAATGATCTATCCGCGGTGCAGAGCCTGGCCCCTGGCTTCCTCGCGGCCTCTATGGCCGCCCTCCCCGGATCCCCGGCCGCGCCCTCTTGAACGTAGAACTTCACCCCGGACGATTCGCACTCCGCCCTCAGCCTCGCCAGGGCCCGCAGCCCCACGATGCCCGTCTCGACGTTCCTGGCCGCCTTGGCCTGCAGGTCGTCGACAACGGCCCTCGGGACCACTACGGCCCCTGCGCTGGGCTTCATCGACCTCAGCAGCTCGGCGGCGCGCCCACTCACGATGGCGCTCTCGTCGAGGACTATCTCCTCGGACACACCGGGCTTCGTCCCGCGCTCACTGATAAAGCTTCGGTGCTTCCTAATCTCGCCGCGCCCCTCGGTCGGCGCCTCCGCTCCCCCGCGGCCGAGTCCATTATCGAGAGGAATTCCTCGCGCCTGTCGAGCGGCAGCAGTCCGCTCGCGGCGTACGCGTGGCCCTCAGCGACCCCTCCCACGCTCCCGGCCGCCAGCTCCAGGAGCTCGGACGCGGGCGGGGCCCCGCCCCCCTCCACGAGCCTGCGCAGCGCGTCTGGCGTCCTGACGGACGCCTTTATCCACCTGCCCTCGATCCTGCCGAGCCCCGGTATCTCGGGCTTGAACTCCATCATCCCGACCAGGTATTTGTCCTGGTCAACTATCCTCCTGTGGCTCAGCACGCTGAGGAAGGTGCCTATCACCTTCGTGCCGAGTCCGTCCAGGATGCCTCCGTCGTCCATCCACTGCAGGTGCCTCATCCTCCTCAGCCCCTCCCTGTAGACCTTGGAGAAGAGCTCCTCGAACCTCTTGGAGCGCAGCTCCTCGAGCGAGGACGCCTCGTCCCTGGGCAGCTCCCTCCTCAGGATTGCCTCGACGGCCCTGGCCGGGCCGCCCGAGTAGTATCCCACGCTCCCCAGCACGGTGTAGGTGGAGGACGCCTCATCCCAATATTCATCGATCGGGACCACGTAGTAGCGCTCGCCCCTGCGCCCCCTCCTCACCTCCACGTCCCCCGCCCTCACCGCGTCCGCCAGCGCCTCGGCGTTGAGCCCCCTCAGGTCCCCGGGCACCTCAGCGCTGCCCACCACCGCCGCCCACGCGAGCTCGGTCGCGCCGTCCGCCGACAGCTCCCTCAGCAGCATGTAGGCCGCGGTCGAGCCGCTGACGTCCTCCTCGCCCCTGTAACCGTAGAGCTCGGGGTTGAGGTGCAGGAGCCCCTCACCGGAGACGCGCGCTGGATCGTGGTGGTCCAGGATCGCGACCAGCTGCCCGCTCCGCATGGCGCCGGCCACGAGATCCGCCCTGCTGGACCCGATGTCCGCGTATATGAAGACCTCGGCGTCCATAGAGTGTATCATGCTGACTATGGACGGGTGCATCTTCTCTATGCAGACGGCCCGGGCCCTGAGCCCGAGGGCCTCGGCTATCCTCAGCGATATGGCCCCGGCAGCCAGGCCATCCGCGTCGTCGTGGTGCACTATCACGGCCGAGCCGCCGGCCCTTCCGCGGAGGGCGCGCGCCGCCTCCCTCAGCGCGGAGCCGTACGCCTCCCTATCGCCGCTCATCCGAAGAACGCCTCCAGCCCCCTGCCTCCTGCCGCCAGCAGCCTCGACTCGTCGACGCCCACCGCCTCCAGTATCCTGGCGCAGGCCGCCGCGACCTGCTTATCCGCGTAGTAGTCCCAGTCGACCTGGTCGCCGGTCACCTCGAAGTATGGCCTCGCCCTCTCGTAGATCCTGCCGGGGCCCCTGACCACCACGAATCCGACCTTGTCGCCTACCCTCACGTCCCACCCCGCCTCCCTCATGCGCTTTGCCACGATCGCATGCGCGGCGGTCGCCTCGTAGTCCTCCGGCGGCTTCGTCAGCTGCTTCCATATCACGAGGTCCCTGAGGGGAACATCCCCCGACCTCACGCGCCTTATCCACTCCCTGGCCCTCTCGACGGCCCTCTCGACGCTGCCCTCCCTCAGCAGGACCTCCAGCACCTCGACCTGCGCGCGCTTGGCGACGCCGCTCCAGTCGCCCCTCACCGCCTCCAGCCCGACCACGTCGAGCCTGCCGTCCGCCGTCACGCCGGCGTATCTCTTCTTGGCCTCTGTGAAGAGCACGTTCACGTAGACCTTCTCGACCTTAACCTCCAGCCCCAGCTCGCTCGAGATCCAGCCGAGCAGCTCGTCAATCTTCCTCGCATCGTTCGATACGAAGACGCTGTCCGTGTCGCCGTATATGACCCTGAGCCCCAGGCCCCTCGCCTTGGAGATCACCGACGAGATTATCTCCCTACCCTTCGCGGTTATCGCCGCGGCAACGTGTGGCGCGTACCACCTGGCGCCTGACCATCCCGTGTAGCCGTATATTGCGTTCGCTATCCTCTTGAGGGCCCTCTGCTTTGCCTCGAGGACCCTGCGCTCCGTCGATCCCTCGGGGCTGCGCTCCGCCTCGCTCCTCGCCCTGGCTCTCTCCTCCAGGAGGCGCTCCAGGGCCCTGGGCAGGAACCCCTGTTCCCTCCCCTCCTCGATCGTCCCGTCCTCGTGCACGGTCTCCAGGCTCAGATTATATTTAATTATTATACTAGGATACATGCTCTTGAAGTCGAGCACCGCGACGTCGTGGTGGAGCCCGGGCTCCGGCTGGAGGACCATCCCGCCCTGGTAGGTCATGTGCGCGGACTCCCTCCTGGGCGGTATGAGCTCCCTCGCCTCGAGCTCGGCGAACCTCATGAGGTAGTTCTCCACCTTGAACCCCGTGGCGGCCGTTAGCACGTGATCGGGCGGCATCCCGGTTATGGCGGAGAGGCTGAACACGTAGTCCGAGATCGCCGAGAATATCTCGAGCGCGGCCCGCGCCCTCCACTCGGAGTAGGAGATGAGCGCGGCCCGGTCGCTCTCCCAGAGATCCCCCACCTCGTAGTCCTCCGGCGCCTCCTCCGGGACGCTCATCCCCATGTACCTGGCGAGCTCCTCCAGCCTCTCCAGCTTGACCTCCGGGACCTCCTCCACGAACTCCGACACGTCCAGGTTGACCCTCCCCCTTATCGACACGTGCCCGTACACGCTCCCGTGCGGCTCGGAGCCGCCCCTCCCGACCGAGAACCTGACCCCAGCGGCCCGCGCCCTCCTGCTCAGGTAATCCCAGTGGACGCGGTTGCCCTGGAAGCTCACCACGACGTCGGGGTCAGCTCTGGCCAGATAGTCAACGAACGACTCCAGGATCGAGCGCTCGTCCCCGATGAGCGTCCGCGACGAGGATCCATCATACAAACTGATGGCCACTACGGGGTCCCTGTCGGGCCTGGGCGAGGCGCGGCGCGCCAAGTACGTCGGGTTGAACGACACCACGCGGAGGTCGGGCGCTGCCACGCGCCCCTCCTCAGCCCTCACGCTGCCCGTGGCCCGATAGGCCGGGTAGCCCCACAGCTCCCCGGCGCGCTCGGCCTCGGCCACCGCCCAGGAGCCCGGCCTGAGTCCCGTTGAGATCAGGAAGAGGTCGGCGCGGCGCAGGTCATATCCATAGGCGTCGCCCAGGCCCCTCCTCAGCGCGTCCTCCGCGGCTCTGGCGGTATCGTCGGCGTATATCCTTAGGCACCTCAGGGGCCTGCCCAGCCTGAACCTCTCGACCTCCTCAACCCGCGCCCCGACCTCGCGCCCTGCGCCCCGCGAGGGCACCAAGTAGAAGTACGGCATGAAGGGGAAGCTCACCACCACGCGCTCCCCGCCCTCGGCGACCCCCCAGAGGTCGACGGTCCCCTCGCCGCTCGCCACGTCCAGGAGCCAGAACCTGACCTCCGGCACGCGATATGAACTCGCCTCGATCTAAAAAGCATAGCGTCCGCGCTGTAAAGTCGTTCAATGCTCGACGAAATCCTCATGGCGATTTCGTCCATGCTGACGCGCTCCGGCCTGCGCGCTCCCCTGAATATCGAGTGGAGGTTCGAGCCGCCGTCGCCCCTCCACCTGGGCACGACGTGCACGTGAAGGTGCGGGACGACCTGGCCGGCGTCCGGCCCGTCGTTGATCCCTATCGTGAGCGAGCTGGCGCCGAGCGCCTTGGAGATCGCCTTGGAAACCTTCAGGAGCGTCCTGGAGAGGGCGCAGGCCTCCTCCTCGCTCAGCTCCTGGAACCTCTGCACGTGCCTCAGGGGGACCACGAGGGTGTGTCCCTCCGCCAGCGGGTAGGCGTCCAGGAAGGCGGCCGTGTACTGATCCCTGTACACGAAGTACCCTTTCAGCTCACCGCTCAATATCCTGCAGAATATGCAACCATCCACGCCGGCTCCCCGCCTTGCCGCGGAATTAAAGTTGATAGTGAAGGTGAACGACAACCCTCGCCCTTCGGGGCGGGGAGGGGGTCGGTCACCGCGACGGCCCAGCCTCCCATCCGATCACGGCTTAAATATTAGTGGTTCGCATCGCCATTTGGGGGCCATGAGGTGAGCTGGTATTTCCTAGCGCTGGCGTTGAGGAGAGACGTCAGAGCCGAGCCCCCCGGGAGAGCACCGCCACCGTCTCCACGTGCGGCGTGTGCGGGAACTGGTCAACCGCGACCAGCCTCTCCAGCCTGTACCCCCTGAGCTTTGCCAGGTCCTCTCCCTGCTTCGCCGGGTTGCATGACAGATATATTATCTTGGACGGGCTGGACGAGACGATCGCGCCCAGGGCCTTGGGATGCACGCCGCCCCTCGGCGGATCCAGTATTACGGCGTCCGCGTCTATGTGGCCCAGGGCCTCGACCCTGGCTGTCAGGAAGTCCGCCCCGGATCCGTTCTCCGAGGCGTTACGCCTCGCGAGATCGACCGACTGCGGGTCGGATTCCACGCCTATGGCGTACTCGACGACGGCGGACGCGGGAATGGTGAGCGTCCCCACTCCAGAATATAGGTCGTAGACGGTCCTCGATCCGGATACCTCCTCGACAACAAGCTTGATCAGCAGCTCGGCGGTGTAGGAGTTGGTCTGGAAGAACGTGTTGAGGCCTATGCGGAATCTGTATCCTGAGAGCACCTCGGAGATCGTGTCGCCGCCCTTCACGATCAGCACCTCATCCGCCCTAGAGGTATCTGACAGTCCCCTGTTGATGCCGTTCAGCAGGGAGTCCACGCGGGCGGGGGGCGAGAACTCGGCCAGCTTGTCCACTAGGGGCTCGCTGGTTATGGCTGCCACCATCCTCTCCCCGGTGAACTTCCCCTCCCTTATCACCAGGTACCTCAGGATCCCGGAGTGCCTCCTGGTGTCGTAGCCGGGGATCCCCCTCTCCAGGGCGAAGCTCCTGAAGGCATTCCTCACGGCGTCCGCCTCCGGCGACTGCAGCAGGCACGTCCTGACATCGACGTAAGACCACCACTTGCCCCTCTCCCTCAGCCCCACTGCCAACTCCGGGCTCACGGCGTAGTCCATCCTGTTGCGGTAGTGCCATATCACGGGGGACGGCAGGACCTCATCGGGCTCCCGCCCCACAGCCTCGGCCACCCTCCTCCTCTTGAGCTCCAGCTGTTCGCTGTAGGGCACGTGCTGCAGGCTGCATCCGCCGCAGATCCCGTAGTGCGGGCAGCGGGGCCCGGAATCGGCCACGCGCACCAGGGCGCCCCCGTCCTCCCTTAATGTGTTTTCAAATTACTAGGTCGCCATGCGGGGCCCCGTCCTCCCGCCGGCTCCGTCGGCAGCAGGCAGCATAGAGGGGCGCCCGATGCCGGGGATCGCCGGCGCGGGGTGGATTCGATTAATATTGCCCGGGGTTACCTCCCCCGTGGTCACCGCGCGCCTGATCCAGGTATCGCCGGAGATCTCCAGGACGTGCGCCGCCGCCATGAGGAGCTGCTACAGCTCCTGGCCGGCCCACGCGCTTTTCACCGACAGGTCGGCGTTCCCCGACTCGGAGGTCCACCGCATGCTCAGGAAGGCCGTGGAGCTGGGGCACATGGACGTGCTGGAGCACGGCTTCGCCACCTGGATCGTGGAGGCGTCTCCCGAGGAGGTCCTCGAGGCGCTGCTGGAGCACAGGTTCCTCAACTTGACCAGGCTGGGCGCGAATAGCTGGCTGATTACCACCACGCTGAGGAGCCTCGTGGACACTAGGGGCTCGAGGAGCGCGGTCCTGTCCGAGCTGGGCCGCTTCCTCCCTAAGCTGGCCCCGTGGCTATCCGAGCAGGCTCCGCAATCCCAAGTGAAGCAGCCTCCCAGGGAGGGCTATCCAGAGGGCGCCCAGGTGTGGATGCTCTCCTACACGGACTTCGCCGGCCTCCGCGCCGCCGCGGGTCCGCTCGCTATCGGCGATCTCCTCTGGCACGGCGGATTCACGTTCTCCATCAGCGGCGTCAGCAGATCCTTCACCCATCAGCTTGTGCGCCACAGGCTGGCGGCGTTCAGCCAGCAGAGCCAGAGGCACGTCGCCGTGGCGAGGGGTGGGGCCTGGTACGGCTCCCCGCCGGGCCTCCCCGCCGGCCTCACCGAAGAATATGCGCGGTTCATGGACGGGGTGGCCTCCTTCTACGGGAGGCTCCTGAGTGGCGGCGCCAGGAAGGAGGACGCTCGCTTCGTCCTGCCGAACGCCACGCTCACGCACATAACGATGAGCGCGACGGCCTGGGAATTCAGGCGCATGCTATCGCAGCGCCTGGACACGGCGGCCCAGTGGGAGATACGCGACGTCTCATGGGCGATCCTCTCGCTGATATACTTGGTCCTGCCGGAGATAGCGGGGCTCGAGGATCCGGCGGGGAGCTCCGCTTGGGTGAGGGCGTCCCTGGATCGCCTGCTGCCGGAGCTCGAGGCCGCCAGGGGCGAGTTCCAGCGCCTTCCCCCAGGCTCCTGGATGGAGGTGCGGCTGCCGAAGGGCCTGCTGGAGCACCCGGTCAGGGCCTACGCCGTGCGCCACGCGCCCGCCCAAATTTAAAACTTTTATACGGATATTCTCGCGGCAGCGCGGCATGAAGTTCCTCAAGTGCAGCGAGGGCGCGATACCTCCATCCACGGGCAAGCGCGTCGCCATCGTAGGCGCGGGCCCCGCCGGCCTGGGCGCGGCCGGCGTCCTCAGGTGCAAGGGCCACGAGGTCCACGTCTACGATTCGCTGCAGGAGCCGGGCGGAATGCTCATCTTCGCGATTCCCGAGTACCACGTGCCGAAGGCTGGCGTCAGGAGCGGCGTGCAGGAGCTGGTGAGGGCCGGGGTCAACTTCCACATGAGGACCCGCGTCGTGGGATGCTCCGAGCCGGCGCCCCGGGAGGGCGCCTCCGTGAGGCTGGAGGACCTGGTCAGGGACTTCGATGCGGTGCTGGTAGCGACCGGCACCTGGCGCTCCAGGAGGCTCGAGGTCCCCGGGGAGGACCTGCCCGGGGTTTACGTCGCGCTCGACTGGCTGTTCGAGTTCTACCAGGCCCAGCTCGGCTACAGGAGCATGGACGAGGTGCCGCCGCTCGGCCGCCGCGTGATGGTCGTCGGGGGCGGGCTGACCGCCGTCGACGCCGTGGAGGTCCCGCTCAGGTATCTCAGGGACCGCTTTGGGATACAGAAGGTCTACCTATCCTACAGGAGGACGAGGAACGAGGCGCCCATGAGCGTGCGCGAGTTCAACAGGCTAATCCAACAGTACGGCGTGGAGCCCCTGGAGCTGACGGTCCCCGTGAGGTTCTCCGCCGGCCCGGAGGGCCGCGTCGCATCGGCGACGCTCCAGAGGATGAGGCTGGAGTCGGTGCCGGGCGACAAGCGCCCCCACCCGGTGCCGGTGCCGGGGAGCGAGTTCGGGGTGGAGGTCGACGCCGTGCTCGTGGCGGCGGGAGAGCTGCCATCGCCGCCGTTCCAGCCGGGCTGCCTGGGCATAGAGCTCAACAGGGACGGCACCGTGAAGACCGACCAGAAGTTCAGGACGACCACCAGGAAGGTGTTCGCCGCCGGCGACGTCAGGCACGGCGCCAGCCTCTACGGCCTCGCCCTGAAGAGCGGGAACGATGCGGCGGCGTCGATTGACGAATTTTTAAGGACCGGCTCCTGGTCGTAGGCGTGCTGCGGCTGTCCCCGCGCTTCAGCGTCAGCGACACGCTCTCAGGGGGCCGCGTGGAATTCGTGGCCCCCCGCGAGCTCACGATGTACGTGTGCGGCCTGACCGTCTACGACTTCGCGCACATAGGGCACGCGAGGACGCTGCTCACGTTCGACGTGCTGTACAGGTCGGCCGATGCCAGGGGATTCGCGGTGAAGTACGTTCAGAACTTCACCGACGTCGACGACAAGATAATAGACAGGGCCGCCAGGGAGGGCATCGAGCCCCTGGAGCTGGCCGAGAGGTTCATCGCCGAGGCGCTCCGCGACTTCGACGCGCTCAACCTGAGGAGGCCCGCTGTGATGCCCAGGGCCACCCAGCACGTGGGGGCCATGCAGAGGATCATAAGCAGGCTGATAGAGTCCGGCCACGCCTACGTGGTGCCCAGCGGCGTGTACTTCAGCGTCTCCACGTTCCCGGAGTACGGCAAGCTCTCGAAGAGGAGGGTGGATCAGCTGCTCGCGGGCGCCAGGGTGGAGCCGGATCCCCACAAGAGGGATCCGGCCGACTTCGCACTCTGGAAGGTGCAGGGATCCGGCCCCCTCTGGGATTCGCCATGGGGGCGCGGCAGGCCCGGCTGGCACATAGAGTGCTCCGCCATGATAAACGAACACCTGGGCGACACGATAGACATACACGGGGGCGGCGCAGACCTCATCTTCCCCCATCATGAGAACGAGATAGCGCAGAGCGAGTCCTACACCGGGAAGCCGCTGGCCAGGGCCTGGATGCATGTGGGCATGCTGAACATAGGGTCCGAGAAGATGGCCAAGTCCCTCGGCAACATCATCAGGATAAGGGACGCCGTGGAGAGGTGGGGCCCGAACACTCTCAGGACCTACCTGTTGTCGGCGCACTATAGGAGCCCGCTCGAGTTCTCGATCGAGGGCCTGAGGAAGGCGTACGAGAACTGGAGGATAATAGAGTCCGCCGCCTACGACCTCAGGGAGAGCCCGCCCTCGGGAGACTCCGAGTCTCCCGAGGCCAGGGCGCTGCTGAGGGAGTTCGACGATTCCCTGGCCTCAGACCTGGACGTGCCATCGGCGATATCGGCGCTCGTCAGGCTCTCGAGGCACGTGGGCAGGCTGGCGTCGGAGCGGCGCCTGGAGGGCGCCAGCCGCGAGGTAGCCGAGGCATTCTGGCTCATGTTCGGCGTCCTGGGATATAGGCTGCCCGAGGGCCCGCCGCCCGACGACGTGCTCCGGCTCGTGTCGGAGAGGGCCAGGCTGCGCTCCGAGGGGAGGTTCGGCGAGGCGGATGCGCTGAGGGCCAGGCTGCGCTCGATGGGGTACGAGCTCGTGGACGTCGGCGACCGCACCTACGTGCGCGCCGTGGAGAGGCCGCGGTTCGACTAGGCGCCTTCCTCCGAGCCTTTTTAAGGCGCCCCGCGCCAGCGGGGCGAGGGGATAGGGCACGAGCGCCATCGGCGCCGGGAGCGCGAACAATCCCATCGTGCTGACGATGACGCTGGCCGGACTGGCGATAATGTTCGGCTTCATATTCTACGGCATGAGGATACAGCTCAGCTCCTTGCTGTGGCAGACAAACAGGTACGTGAGGAGGGCCCGGGCGCTGAGCGCCGAGGCCAGGGGGCGGCTCCTGGGGGAGCTCTCCCGCTACTACAGCGGGAGCGATCACGAGCTCTCCGCCAAGGTCGATGACGCCCTCAACTCTCTAGTGATACAGCCGGCGTCGCTCGACCCCCACGGGATAGTGCCGAAGCTGGATCACGTCCTCAGGATATGGGACCGCTCCCTGGAGGACATAGTGGGCGGGCTGGCCCCGGGCGCCGATCCCGTCAGCAGGAAGAACCTGGTCAACCTGCTGGAGGTGAGCGTGGAGCTGGAGCGCATAAGGAAGGTGCTCGACCACTTCTACCTGTCGGCCAAGAGGGATCACGACCTCATATCGCTCAGCTACCTCCAGATATACCTCCCCTTCCTGATGGAGGAGGCCGAGGCCCTGAGCTCGGGCGTCGACGCCATGTCCAGGGGCGTGCCCATAGGGGACGCCCTGGGGCCGATGGTGGTCCGCTCGCTCGTCGGGGACGCCAGGCCCAGGAGGATAGCGGAGGACACGGTGTTCTACGACGTGAGCGTGGAGGGCCGCAGGGTGATAGCCGTGAAGGCGGAGGGGCCGGGCGGGACCGTCGGGAGGCCCGGCGAGGCCGTGGAGAGGCTCCTGAGGATCTACAGGAACGCTAAGCTCGTCGTATCCGTGGACGCGGCTCTGAAGCTGAGGGGCGAGGAGACGGGCTCCATTGCCGAGGGAGTGGGGGTCGCGATGGGCGGCCCCGGGACGGACAGGTTCTACATAGAGGAGGCTGCCCACAGGATGGGGATCCCGACCTACGCCGTGGTGGTGAAGATGTCCGAGAGGGAGGCGATCTCGGAGATGCCGGAGGCCGTCAGGGCCGCCGTGCCCAGGGCGGCCGACGCCGTCCGGAGGATAATCAGGGAGAACACGTCGCCGGGCGACGTCGTGCTCGTCGTCGGCGTGGGGAACACTATGGGCGTCCCCTGAACGCGTCGGGGGCGCTGCCCGGGGACTCAAATTCTTTAATAATGGATGCTGCTCAGCGGATCTCATGGAGAGATCTGCAGGGGGCGTCGTGTTCAGGCGCCGCGGCAGCGGTCCAGAGTTCCTGGTCCTGCGCAACCTGCGCGGGTACTGGGGATTCCCCAAGGGCCACCTCAACGACGGCGAGGCCGAGGAGGCGGCCGCCCTCAGGGAGGTGATCGAGGAGACTGGCCTCCGCAATTTGAGGGTCATCCCCAACTTCAAGTACAGGATACGCTACAGGTTCAAGGGGGAGGGCGGGGCCGTTTCCACGAAGGAGGTCACGTTCTACCTGATGGAGTGCACGGGCGGCTGCGGCAGGGTCGTGATCTCGAGCGAGCACAGCGGCTTCGAGTGGCTCCCGTTCCCGGAGGCGTACCGGAGGATCAGCTACGGCAACGCGCGCGGCGTGCTCGCGGCGGCCTACGCGCGCCTGCTGGTCCCCTATGGGCTGGTGAGGGAGCGATCTGCTCGGGGGCCCGGGACCCGCGCCAGCGCCGAGTCGAGGAGCCTGAGGAAGCCCGCCACGTCCGACATCACGCTGACCGACTGCGCGATACCCATCCCCGCGACCCTGAGAATGGCCTCCGGGCTGACGTCCACCACGACCAGTTTCGTGCCAGAGCTCAGCAGCCTCAGCGCATCAGAGGCCAGGTGACCTCCCGCCAGCGCCAGCACCAGCTCGGCGCCGTCCAGCACCCTCAGCATGCTGAGGAGCGCGTCCCTGGAGTCCGAGATCGCGCCCGGCACGGGTTCATCGCCCACGCCGAGCACCAGAACAACCTCCAGGCCCCCCGTGGCGAGCTCGTACGATAGGCCCTCCCTCAGGACTCCGGACTCCACGAGGCCCCTCAGGCCCCCGGCCCTCCTAAGCTCGGCCGCGGCCCTCAGCCTGTTGCCGTATCCGCTCTTGGCGCCCTCGGCGACCGCCACGCCGTCGCACGTGCCGAAGAGCCTGAGCTCGACGTCGCACGTGAGGAGGGAGCCGTCGGAGATCAGCGAGCTCACGTACCCCTTGCGTATGAGCGACGCCAGCGAGTCCGCCGCCCCGCTGCGCACGATCGCGGAGCTGGTTATCACGACGATCCTGCCCCCCCTCTCCCTCACGGCCTCCATCTCCTCCGCCAGCCCTGAGATGAGCGATGGGGTCGCGGTCCTCGGCGCCGAGCCGGACATGAACTCGAATATGCCGACCCCCTCCCTGGGCCTCTCGGGGGGATTGACGCGCACGCCCTCCTCCCCCACCAGCACGAGGTCCCCCCTGCGGACGCTCCACGCCGGCCTGCACTCTATGGAGCCGCCCTGCGGGCGGCGCACGATCACCATGTTGGCCGCGGTCGGCCTGGCGTCCAACCACCGGCCATCCAGGTAGACCTGCGTCGGGTTGTTCGTGGTCACGTAGAAGCCCTCGGGCGGCACGCCGTCCGCGGGCGCCTCGGCGAAGCTGGCCTCCCTGAGGCCCGAGGGTATCGCCCCCATCCTGTATATAGTATCGAGTATCCTCTGCAGCTGCTCCCTCGAGTCGGCCTTCACCAGGAGCCTGACGGAGCTGTGCTCGTCCTTCCTCTTGCCCACGCTGAATTCCAGCACCTCGAACTCTCCCTTGAGATCCATGACTGCGTCGAAGATCTTGGACAGGATCATCGAGTCTATCAGGTGTCCCCTCACTATGACCTCTTGGGAGTAGGAGCTCAGGCCGCTACGCCTCCCCCAGCCTGAACGCGTCGTGCACGGCCCTCACGGCCTCGTCGGCGTCCTCCGCCTTCACCGCGAACGATATGTTCATCTCGGAGCCGCCCTGGGCCACCATTATCACGTTTATGCCGCGCTCGGCGACCGCCGAGAATATCTTGGCCGAGACGCCCGGGGTCCCCTTCATCCCGGCGCCCACGACGGCGACTATTGAGACGTCGTCCTCCACCTCCACGGACCTCAGGACGCCCCTCGACACCAGCTCCCTCTCGAGCGCGGAGTAGACCTTGTCGAGGGAAGTCCTCCTGACCGCTATGGATATGTTGGATTCGCTCGCGCTCTGCGCTATCATCATTATGTTGGTGCCGGTGGATCCGACGACCTCGAGGACCTTAGCGGCCGTGCCGGGGGCCCCGACCATGCTCGGGCCGTACACGGTGATGATGCCGGCCTCCCTTATCAGCGACACTGCCTTCACGACCTTCTCGTTGACCTCCTCCTTTCCGTGTATGACGGTGTAGGGGCCGTTGGGGTTGAAGGTGTTGCGCACGTAGACGGGGATGCCCGCGTCCCAGACGGGCTCCAGCGCCCTCGGGTGCAGGGCCTTCGCCCCCACGACCGCGAGCTCAGCGGCCTCCCTGTAGCTGAGCTCGGGCACCGTCCTCGCGTTCGGCACTATGCGGGGATCGGCGGTCATTATGCCGTCGACGTCGCTCCAGAGCCACACCTGGTCCGCGTCCAGCGCGGCGCCGAGCGCCGTGGCCGTGTAGTCGCTCCCTCCCCTGCCCAGCGTTGTCATGACGCCCTCCTGGGTCGCGCCGGTGAATCCGCCGACCACGGGGACCTTGCCGGCCTCGAGCAGCGGCTCTATGGCGCGCCTGGCGCTGTAGCGGGTGGCGTTGAGCAGTATCCTCGCATCCCCGAACGTGTCGTCGGTCACTATGCCGGCCTCCTTGCCCGTGAGGCCGACGGCCTCCAGCCCGAGCTTGCTGAGTATGAACGCGCCCACCTTGGCGGAGAAAGTCTCGCCGTATCCGGCTACGTAGTCGAGGCTCCGCGGGGTGAGCTCCCCCAGGTACATTATGCCGAAGAGCACCCTCTCGAGGTCCCTCTTGAGCTTCGACGCTATCCCGAACGCCTCGTTCAGGTGCTCGCGCCCCAGGCTCACCTCCACCAGCTCCATGTAGGAGTCCACGAGCCTGTCCAGGAACTCGGAGATCTCCCTCTCATCCCCCCTCCTCGCCCGGTGCGCCGCGTCTATGAGCTCATCGGTGACCCCCTTTATTGCTGATACCACCACGACCACCTGGTTCTCCGGGAGGTGCCTGGACACTATCTCGTGGATCCTGCGAAACCCGTCGCCGCGGACGGACGTCCCGCCGAACTTCATCACTATCCTCAACTGGCCTCCGCCTGCCGTGCAGGGTGGCGCCGTTATGAACTTAATGTCACAGCCTATCCGGCGCCCGCGCGCGGGCCGGACGCGAGGTGGCGGATTTGCGCCAGGGCATCGTCGCCCCTTCCGCCCCGCGCTCAGCGCCTCGGCTGGGCGGCGTTGAGCTGCACCAGATCCCTCATGATGGCGGCGGCGGTCTCGGGGCCTCCGGCCCCCCTCCCTATCAGGTAAATGCTGCCCAGCTCCTCGACCTCGAACTCCACCGAGTTGAGGTTCGCGGGCACGTTCAGCGGGCTCCGGGAGTCGACCTCCTCCAGCCCCACCCTGAGCCTCCTGCTGTCCGCCAGGAGCCTGAGCGCCTTTCCCCTCTTGGCGGCTTCGCGCAGGTCACCCGGCGTCACTCCCTCCAGCCCGCTGTACCTGACGTCGCTCAACGTGTAGTTGGAGCCCATCGCGTGATTCGCCAGTATCACGAGTTTCGCCGCCGAGTCCAGGCCGCTCAGATCTATGCGGGGATCCGCCTCCGCGTAACCGAGCCTCCTTGCCTCCCTGAGGGCCTCCTCCAGGGAGACCCCCTCAGTCTCCATCCTGTGGAGGACGTAGTTGGTCGTGCCGTTCAGCACCCCCCTTATCGCCCTTATCCTGTTGCCCCTCAGCGCCTCTGATGCCATGCCCAGGAAGGGGGTGCCGCCGCCCACCGTGCCGCTGTAGAGGAGCCGGACGCCCTTCTGCTCGGCGACCTCGAGGAGGGCCGGCATTGCAAGCGCCATCGGCGCCTTATTGCTGGTCACGACGTGCATCCTCCTCGAGATGGCCCTCTCCATGTAGGAGAGGGAGGGCTGCCCGTCGGTGAAGTTCGGGAGGGTCGTGTCCACGTACACATCGGCCTCCACCTCGTCGAGCAGGTCGAGGACCGTCACCCCCCGGCGCCCGTGGACCCCCGCCGCCACCGTGCCCTCTGAGTCCTTAGCCGCCGCCGCCTCCGAGTAGGGCACCCCCTTCCAGTGCACCGCCGCCCCGCCCCTGTCGATCACCGCCACCACTATGGCATCCATGGAATACCTCCTGAGGAGCTCCCTCCTGCGCTCCTCCAGCATGCGGTGCAGGCTGCGCCCCACGTTGCCGTACCCCGCAAGCACGATCCTCATGTCGAGGCGCTCAGCTCCCTGGTCAGGTCCCGGGGCTCCACCTCCACCTCGTCCGAGCCGAACATGGCCACAGCGTCGGGGTCCTTCAGGCCGTGCCCCGTGAGCACCGCCACGACGCTCTCTCCGGGATCCAGGAGCCCCTCGGCGATCGCCCTCCTGTAGCCGGCGAGCGCCGCGGCGCTGGCGGGCTCCACGAATACGCCGTCGACCCTCGCGAGGTCGATCTGGGCCCTCAGGATCTCCTGGTCGCTCACGCTTATGATGGCCCCGCGGCTCTCGCGGGCCGCCATGAGCGCCCTCCTCCAGCTCGCGGGCCGCCCTATTCTTATCGCGGTGGCGTAGGTCTGCGGGCTGTCCACCGGCCTCAGCTCGCTCAGCCCGCCCTCGAACGCCCTGGCCAGCGGCGCAGCCCCCTCCGCCTGCACGCCTATCATCCTGGGCGCGGACCTCGCGAGGCCGGCCTCGACGAGCTCCCTGAAGCCCTTCCATATCGCGGATATGTTCCCCGCGTTCCCCACCGGAAGCACTACCGCGTCGGGCACTGACCCGCCGAGCTGCTCCCACACCTCGAACGCGAGGGTCTTCTGGCCCTCTATCCTGTATGGGTTGACCGAGTTCAGGAGGTAGAGGCCGCTGTCCTCCGAGACGAGCCTCAGCACCTCCCTCAGGGCCTCGTCGAAGCCGCCCCTGATCTTGACTATCTTAGAGCCGTGCGCCACCGCCTGGGCCAGCTTGCCCCTGGCCACCGCGCCTGAAGGCACCAGGACGTAGCTCCTCATGCCGGCCCTGGCGGCGTAGGCCGCTACTGAGGCCGCGGTGTTGCCGGTCGACGCGCAGACGACCCTCGAGGCGCCCCTCCTCAGGGCGTCCGTCACGGCGACCGTCATCCCGCGGTCCTTGAAGCTGGCCGTCGGATTCAGTCCCTCGTTCTTCAGGCGCAGCCCCCTGGCCTGCTTGGACTCGTGGAGCGGCGTCGACCCCTCGTCGAGCGTCACGCGCCTGACGTCATCCGGGAAGGGCAGGAACGCGGAGTAGCGCCAGACGCCCCTCCCCCTCCCCTCCCTCAGCTCGCGCGCTCTCTCCGCTAAGTAATCCTCCTCGTATACGATCGTGAGGGGCTCCCCGCATCGTGGGCAGGTGTACCTGAGCTCCTCGGGGTCGCCTCTCCATCCGCAGTTCACGCAGAGCAGCGACGCCTCTCCGTTCAAGCGCACCGCCACGGGCTTGCTCGCAGGCCCTAAAAGGCTTTACTCAGTCGGGCGGTTCCCTGGCGTCATAAGCGAAGCCATCGCCCGGGTGAGAGGATCGGGCGCGGCCACGTTCCCTGTGCTCGAGTGGGCCCCGACTTCCTCCCGGGAACGACCCTTCGCGCGCGAATGCCGCGGGCCACCTGCCCCGGTCCCCCGGTGCCCTCCTCTGCCTACTTGGGTGTACTGAGCCGCCAATGGCTCCGCCGTCAGAGCGGCCCTCTGTCCCGGCACGGGCTCGCCATTTCCATCGGCTTCTGCGGGCGTCGCGGGCGCATTGGGCGCCGGAGGCCCTGGGAGCCTTTGGGATTCGATCCCGACTGCGGTCCCTCGATCGGATGCCCGATAGCGGGCGCGTTCACGATTTTCTCCAATATTTAATTTATTTGACTTTTTATTTAACTTATTTAAGGTATAGAAAGTACTCGGTATTGGTCAGATAAGCCCAAATGGGCGGACCACTCCTCCGGCCCCCATGCACATACCCGTTCCATTCCACTTCAACACGGTGAGGGAGCTGGAGCGGATGATCCGCGCCCTCGCATATTCAAGCGGCGTAAAATACCCATCGGGGAGAAGGCTCACGCGCTCCACCTTTACACGGCTGGCCTATCATCCTGGGAGATAGCCGACGCGATGGAGGATCACTACGGGAGGAAGCCGTCCCACTCGTCGGCGCTGGACTGGGCCCGCGCGCTCGGGTCGGTCGGGTGGATCATACCGCCGAGGGGGAGGAGGCTGATCGCGGTGGACGAGGCCGCGGGGAAGGTGAACGGCCGGGAGGTCTACGTGTGGGCCGCGATAGACGCGGACACGGGGGAGCTCCCGGCCATCAAGGCGACGTGGTCCAGGAGCTCCATGGACGCTCCCCCCCTTCCTGAGGAGGGTGCTCGGGGCCCGCAAGGACAAACCGGTGTTCGCCGTGGAGGGGGCCCTCCGGGAGCTCGGGCTGCAGTGCTACCGCGGGACGTTCGGGGACAGGAGCAGGGTGGAGAGGTTCTTCGGCTCCCTGAAGAGGAGGATGAGGGTATTCCTCAAGGACATAAACGCCAGGAGGTCGAGGATCGCATCGCTGGATAGAATCGTCAACGTGTTCTTCGTGTACCACAACGGGCCCAGGTTCCAGGAGGGGATGGGGCGCGTGCCGTCGGAGGTGATCGCTGTTGTGGGGTGATCCCCCTTATCTGACCAACACCCAGCAATGCGGCTCCGTTACCTTAAGCTGACCATCGATGAGTCTAAATCCGAGGGGAGCCCTCCGCCCGATTTGCCATGACCACGAATCCGATCCAGATCAGGAGGAGGACTCCCCTTCCGGTCATGGCCTACGCGGTTTATCTGCATTTCTCGGGCCCCTCGCTGAGGAGGGCCGCCAGGGCCCTGAGGCCCATCGTCAGCGGGAGCCACGCCTCGATGTGGGGGTGGGCGCAGAGGCCGGGCCCAATCCTCGGATCGATCGGCGCGGATCCAAGGGAGGTGCGTCGCATATTCATCGATGAGGCGATGGTGGACCTGGGAGGGACCCCCGCGTGGATCTGGGTCGCGTTCGAGCCCGACCTCCATGCGATGCTCGACTTCCACGCCAGCCCGCGCGGGAACTCCATCGACGCCTACCTGTTCATCGGGAGGCTGGTGCGCAAGTACGGCGGGGTCCCCATCTACACGGACGGCGCGGGATGGTACGCCGATGCGTGCAGGTGGGCCGGCGCCGAGCACGTGGTCTACGATCGCCCCCTGAGGAACCTGATTGAGCGCATGATCCAGTGCGCCAAGGAGGGGACCGAGGCCTTCGACAACCCATTCCCGTCGGCGGGCAGGTCGAGGGGCGTTCGAGGGCCTGGGGAGGCCCCCGCTCGGGTGGTGGGAGGAGGGGATGCCCCCGTGGCTGAACGGGCTGCGCCCGATCTTCTCGCTCGGGTAGGGGGTGAGCTTAAGGTAACGGAGCCGAGTACTCGATGACAACATTTATATTATACTTACTTTCATAGTCTCAGACGAAGATGAGAAGGAGCGCTATCTCCAAGGCCGCGCTCTGGACCATAATCGCTGTCGTGATAGTGGTCGCGGTGGTCGGCGGGGTGGCCGCCTGGTACGTCACCAGGCCCCCTCCGCCCCCTCCGACCCCCACCCCGACGCCCACTCCCACCCCGACGCCCACTCCCACCCCGACGCCGACGCACGCGATAGTGGGGCAGGTGACGATCGGGCTCGAGCAGTCGCTCACCGGACCCCTCGGAGCTATAGGCCAACAGGTCCTCTGGGGCGCGCAGCTCGCCGCGTCGCAGATAAACTCCCAGGGAGGAATATACCTCGCGAACGGGCCGAACGGGCCGGGCAACTACACGATAAACCTCGTGTGGCAGGACGACCAGTCCAGCCCGGCCAATGGACCGACGGCCACCTCCACGCTTATAACCAACTATCACGCGGCGATGGTGATAACCACCCCCGCCAGCGTCGTGGCGGTAGCCGACATACCCGTACTGCGGCAGTACAACGAACCATCGATATACATATGCTCCACGCCGCTCGCGACGAGGACCAGCAACCTCACGAACTTCGATACATCGAAGTCTATGGTATTCCACTACCAGCCCACCGGGATCCAGTACGGAACATGGGCTGCCGAGTTCCTGTACCAGTACAAGAACCAGATACAGAGCTCCCAGGGGCAGAGCACCAGTGGGCCGCTGAGGGTCGTCTACATAGGGCAGAACACGGAGTACGGACAGGACTACCTGTGGGGCTTCAACTACACGATATACCAGAACGGGTGGCAGAACCAGATACAGATAGTCGATGTGGAGTTCTACCCGGCCGGCACCACGCAGTTCCAGAACATATTGACCAAGGTGGCGACCATGAGCCCCAACGCACTCGTGCTGGGCATGTGGCCCTCCGAGCAGGCGGCGTTCCAGCAGCAGGCCGCCAAATTCCCGGCCCTCAAGGGGGTGGTCATGGGACCCTCCACCGGAATCATCGACGACATGTCGTTCTACGGGCCGAGCGCCGCCGGCCCCGACGCAGTTGGCACATTCATAACCACCAACTACCCCGAGTACGCCATAACGAGCGACGCCACGATCAACGCCAAGTGGAGGTCCTTCAGGACCAACTACCAGGCAATGACCGGGAAGCTGACGGGACTCCTCGGCGCCTCCGGGTACGATTCCGTGTGGGTCGCCGCCTACGCGCTGAAGGACGCGGGGACGACGCAGAACACCGCCGTGATAAACGCCCTGGCAACGATGTCGCCGCCCCCGCAGCTGGTCGTGATGGTGAAGCCGACGCCCAGCGGGACCCTGTTCGACAGCTTCCACGAGGTGTCGCTCCAGCCGCTGATGATCGAGGTCTTCTGGAACTCGACGAGCGGCCAGCCCTACACGCAGGTGGTCTGGCCGTCCCAGTTCGCCACGGCGAGCCCGCAGTTCAACCTGTTCCCGTGACGTATTCCAGTAACTCTATTTATTTTTTATTCAACATATCAGGATGATATGTGTGTGAGCGTATATGGTAGATGGCGCTATACTCTTCAAACAATGATGTCATAAGAATTAGGACGGCTCTCAAGGCTCCGTTACCTTAAGCCCACCCCCTACCCGAGCGAGAAGATCGGGCGCAGCACGTCCAGCCACCGCGGCATCCCCTCCCTCCACACCAGCGGGGGCCTCCCCAGGTCCCCGTCCTCGAACACGAGGTCCTGCATGAACATGAACGCGGAGAGCCAGTTATGCATGCGCTCGAACGTTCTCCTCGAGCTCGGCCCGCGCCCGCCGACGGGGAAGGGGTCGTCGAACGCCTCAGTCCCCTCCTTGGCGCACTGGATCATGCTCTCCATCAGGTTCCTCAGGGGGCGATCGTAGACCACGTGCTCGGCGCCCGCCCACCTGCAGGCGTCCGCGCACCATCCCGCGCCGTCCGTGTAGATCGGGACCCTGCCGTACCTGCGCACCAGCCTCCTGATGAACAGATAGGCATCGATCGAGTTCCCGCGCCAGCTCACGTGGAAGTCCAGCATCGCGCGCAGGTCGGGCTCGAACGCGACCCAGATCCACGCCGGGGTCCCTCCCAAATTCACCATCGTCTCATCTATGAAGATGCGGCGGACATCCCTCGGATCCGCGCCGATCGATCCGAGGATTGGGCCCGGCCTCTGCGCCCACCCCCACATCGAGGCGTGGCTCCCGCTGACGATGGGCCTCAGGGCCCTGGCGGCCCTCCTCAGCGAGGGGCCCGAGAAATGCAGATAAACCGCGTAGGCCATGACCGGAAGGGGAGTCCTCCTCCTGATCTGGATCGGATTCGTGGTCATGGCAAATCGGGCGGAGGGCTCCCCTCGGATTTAGGCTCATCGATGGTCAGCTTAAGGTAACGGAGCCGCTCTCAAGACATCAATCTTTATATACAGCACATATACTTAGGCCGCGGCCGATGGCAGCATTCCTCATACCGTCCTATCTGCTGTCAACCGCGCTGTACGGCCTGCTCTTCACCAGCATATATCTCCTGCTGGCGACCGGCCTCACTTTGATATTCGGGACCCTGAAGCTCGTGAACTTCGCCCACGGGGACCTGATGGTCCTCGGGGCGTTCATCGCCTTCCTGTTCGTGACTCTGGAGGGATGGAGCCCATATCTGGCCATGATACCCGCGGTGCTGGTAATCGCGGGGTTCGGGGTCCTGATATACAGGTTTACGCTGAAGCCGGCGGCCAGGACCAGCCCGGTCAACATGATATTGATAACGATCGGCGTCTCGTACGTGCTGGAGAACGGGCTTGCGTATTACTTCCTCCCCGTATACCGCACCGGAGTGGAGATACCATCCCCGCTCCGCGGCACGGGGATCCTCCTGCCGGGCAAAGTCCTGCTGACCTACGACGACCTGTCCATAATATTGATATCCTGGGCGATAATGGTCGCCCTCTACTACTGGTTATTCAGGACGAACCAGGGTATAGCGATAAGGGCCCTGAGCCAGAACCCGGTGGGCGCCAGCATATCGGGCATAGACGCGAGCAGGTTAGGTTACCTGACATTCATAGTCGGGAGCGCCTTGGCGGCGATAGCCGGAACCCTCTACGGCATAGCGTTCACGTTCGACCCATTCACAGGGATCCTGTTGACCCTGATGGCGTTCGCCGTCATGATACTTGGCGGCGTCGGCAGCATACCCGGCACCATGGTGGGGAGCGCGATAATAGGGTTCGCTGAGAGCTTCATCAGTTACTACATGGGGGAGACGTGGGGCGAGGCCATAGCCTTCATAATACTGGCGTTGATACTCCTGGTGAGGCCCTCGGGCATATTCAGAGGTGGATGAGCATGAGCGCGGGCGCCGGCAAGAGGCTGAAGCTCCCGGGCTCCACTTACATCAAGGCGATCGCGGTCGCGGTCGCGCTGGCAATAATAACGGCCGTATCGAGGATGTGGGGCAGCTATCCGACGCTCATAGCGATGACGATCATGGTCTTCTACGTTTACTCGCTCTCATGGTCGCTCCTAGCAAACACGGGCATGGTGTCCCTGGGGCAGGCCCTGTTCTTCGCGCTGGGCGCCTACGCCTACGGCATATTCGTCGTCAGCTACGGCGTTAACCCGTGGCTGGCGCTGTTCGCCGGCCCCGCGGTGGGCGCCCTCGCCGGGCTGGCCGTGGGATTCGTGTCGTCCAAGCTCAGGGACTGGTACATAGGCATATTCACCTTCGCGCTCACGCCTGCCGGCTACGCGCTCGCGGTCTCGAGCCAGCTGTCCCCCTGGACGGCGGGCGCCGTGGGGCTCACACTCCCAGCATTCCCGCTTTCCCTGGGCGCCAGGCTCGCCCTATCATCCGCGCTGGCGTTCGCCGCCTATCTGGTGATCCTCTTGATCAAGAATCGCAGGATCGGGTTCGCCCTATCGGCGATAAATGACGACGAGACGGCCGCGGGCACGATCGGGATAAACTCGCGGCTTTACAAAACGATGATCTTCGGCATCTCGGGCTACATGGCGGCGCTCGCGGGGGCGATGTTCGTCGCGCTATACACGAGCTACGTGGCGCCCGACTACTTCGGGTATCCCGACCTAGAATACAGCGTCTGGCCAGTCTTCTACTCCATGATAGGCGGGATGGGGTACCCGGAGGGGGTCCTGATCGGCACCGTGCTCCTCGACCCGCTGCAGAACTGGATCAGGTCCTCGCTGAGCTCGACCTCGGTCGTGGGCGGCAACCTGGCGCTCGTGATATTCGGCCTCCTCCTGATCGTCGTCCTCCTGAGGGCACCGAAGGGGATATATGGCTCTGTGGCTAGGTACATGGAAACCAGGAGGGCGAGGCAGGCGCGCTGATGGCTGGAGGTGATCGCATGTCGCTCCTGGAGGTGTCGGGTGTCACCAAGAGGTTCGGCGGGCTTATAGCCCTCAACGGCGTCGATCTGGCGGTCGGGAGGGGGGAGCTGGTCGGCGTCATAGGGCCCAACGGCGCGGGGAAGACGACCTTGGTCAACGTGGTGACAGGCGTGTACTACCCGGAGTCAGGGAGGATAATATTCGACGGGCACGACATAACCAAGACGCCCCCCCATAGGAGGGCCAGGCTGGGGATCTCCAGGACCTACCAGGTGCCGAGGCCATTCAACAATCTAAATGTCCTGGACAACGTCGCGCTGGCGGCAATGTATGGATCAAGGCGCATCTCCGTGAGGGGTGCCAGGGAGCTGGCCATGGACCTCCTCGGGAGGGTTCGCCTGGCCGAGAGGGCGCAGGATTACCCGGAGTCGCTGAGCGTGGTCGAGCTCAGGAAGCTGGAGCTCGCTAGGGCCCTCGCGCAGGGCTCCAAGCTCGTCTTCCTGGACGAGGTGAGCGCGGGCCTCGTGGGCGACGACCTGAGGGAGGTGCTGTCGGTCGTGAAGGACATACATGAGGGCGGGGTGACGATGGTCATGATAGAGCACGTGATGAAGGTGATATTCAATCTGACCGAGAGGATAATCGTCATGATGAACGGCCAGAAGCTGGCGGAGGGGAAGCCCTCCGAGGTGGCGTCGGACGCCAGGGTCGTCGAATCCTACCTCGGCAGGAGGTGGTCCGAGATATGAGCTCAGGCTCCCTGCTCAGCGCGCAGGGCCTCGTGAGCGGCTACCACAAGTTAAAGGTGCTCAACGGCGTCGATCTGGCGGTCGGGAGGGGGGAGCTGGTCGGCGTCATAGGGCCCAACGGCGCGGGGAAGACGACCACCCTGCGCACGATAGCCGGGGTCGTGCGGCCCTGGTCGGGCTCCGTGAAGCTCGACGGGATCGAGATAGCCGGGCTCCCGGCCCACGTGATAGCCAAGCTCGGCCTCGGCTACGTGCCGGACACTAGGGAGCTCTTCCCCGGGCTCACGCTGGGGGAGCACCTGAGGCTCGCCCACTCCAATCTGGGCGCCAGGTCCGGCGAGGACTACGAGTCCGCCGTCAGGCGCGTGCTGGAGCTCTTCCCCCCTCTCAGGGGCAGGATGTCCCAGAAGGTGGGCACGATGAGCGGGGGGGAGCAGCAGATGGTCACCATTGCCAGGGCCCTCATCTCGAGGCCGAAGGTGCTTATGCTGGACGAGCCATCGACAGGCGTCGCGCCCAGGATAGTCGACAACATCTACGACGCGCTGAAGGAGCTCAAGGGGACGATGGGCATCCTCCTCGTGGAGCAGAACGCCGCGCTCGTCTTCGAGGTGGCCGACCGCGTGTACTTAATGGACAGGGGATCCATCGTCAAGGTGGGGACTCCCGAGGAGCTGCTCAGGGACGAGCTCGTGAGGAGGACGTACTTGACGTAGCGCGCCCATCGGGCGCTAACCTCAGACGGAGTCGCGGGCCTCCCTGCAACCCGGCCCCGGCCTGGAGGGGATCCCGACGGCCGCCGTCCCCTCGGCCTCCATGGCTTCTGCCATGGCCCTGGCCACCCTCCCGGCGGCCTCGGCGTCGCCGGTCAGCGCTATCATCGATGGCCCCGCGCCGCTGATCGCCACGCCGAGCGCGCCCGCCTCCATCGCCGCCCTCCGGACCCGCGAGTAGCCGGGCACCATGCTGCTGCGCGCCGGCTCCACGATGAGGTCCGACATCCCAGTGCCCATCAGGGCCGCGTCGCCGCGCGCCGCGCCGGCCACGATCATGGCTACCGATGCCAGGTTCCAGACGACGCTCTCGATGGGCACCTCGTGGGGGACTAGGGCCCTCGCTGCCCTCGTCTTGCCGCCCGCCCTGGGGCCAATGGGCACCGCCAGCGCCACGTGTATGGAGGCCCCCTCCGGCGGCCTCACGGTGACCACGCGCGGCGGCGACCCGGGCCTCACTATGTTAAACCAGCCGAGCAGCGATGCGGCCACGTTGTCATAGTGCACCGCCCCCGCGGCCGCCCTCTCGCCGCTCCCGGCTATCTCCACGAGCGAGCTCTCATCCATATTCAATCCGAGCATCCTGCTCAGCGCCCACACCACGCCGGCCGCCCCCGCGCCGCTGCTCCCGAGGCCGGATGACGGCGGGATCTCCTTGTGGAGGACCACGTGGACGTGCGCCCTGATGCCCGATACCCTCAGGAGCTCCGACGCCGCCACGCCGACGCTGTTCCTCGCGGGATCCTCCGGGACCTCCCCCGCGTATGTTCCCTTGACCTCCAGGGATATGCCCGATCCCTCCTCCACGCTGACCTCCAGCAGGTCATGTAGCCCGTCGAGCGCCATGGAGAGCACGTCGTAGCCGGGCCCCAGGTTTGCTGACGATGCGGGCGCTATCACCCTGATGCTGGCCATGCGGAATCCCCCGCGCAAGGGTCGTCGGCATCGCTGTGAAATGGGTATCGGGCGCTTGGCCGCATCGCATCAGCCCCATTTATCCCTCACGTAGCGAGCCGCCGAGTAGGCGGCCACTGCCCCCTGCGCCACCGCGGTGACCACCTGCCTGAAGCCCACCCAGGCACTCGTGCAGTCTCCGGCCGCGAACACGCCGGGCCTCGTGGTCCTCATCCAGTCATCCACAACTATGTAGCCTCCCTCGCTGGTCCCCAGGCCGTTCCTCCTGGCGAACTCCACGTCGGGCTCGAAGCCTATCTCTATGAATACTCCGTCCACGCGCAGCTCGGAGCGGCGCCCGCTCCTCAGGTCCTCCACGATCAATCCGCGCACCTTAGTATCGCCGAATATCTCCCTCACCACCGAGTTCAGGAGGAACTTCACATTCCCCTTGCGGCGCAGGGCCTCCACGTTTATCGGCTGCGCCCTGAACGCGTCCCTCCTGTGTATCAGGTAGACGTTCTTGGCGTAGTCAGCCAGGAGGGCCGCGCCCTCAACCGCGGAATCGCCCCCTCCGACGACCGCCACGGCCTCAGCCCCCCTGAAGAGGGGGGCATCGCAGACGCTGCAGTAGCTCACGCCCCTGGCGTTGTACTTATCCTCGCCGGGAACGCCGAGCTTCCTCCTCTTGGACCCTATGGCCACTATGACCGCCTTCGCCACGGTCTCGCGCCCCCCCAGCGTGGTCACGCGCTTCCTGGAGTCCTCCAACTCCTCCACGGATTCCACCCGATCCATGACCAGCCTCACGCCGTACTTCGCCGCGTGGCCCTGGAAGCGCTCTATAAGGTCCGATGCTATCACCTCGGGTATACCTATGTAGTCATCCACGGTGCCCGCGAGCGTCAGCTGGCCCCCGGGCTCTTCCCCTATCATCACGGACTTCATCAGGAAGCGCGCGCTGTAGACCGCGGCGCTGAAGGCCGCCGGCCCTCCCCCGACTATCACGACGTCGTACTCGGGCTCCAGCTCCTCCTCCTCGACCGCTTGGAACTTGAACTCCAGCTCCGACCCGCTGCTGGCTGGCATCTGCGGCCGTGCCGCCCCGACCGGTTAAAAGTATAGCGCAGCTACCAGCAGATACGATCGCACGTTAACAGCCTTCATGGGATGCCCGGCAACCCGATCGGGTTGCTGTGCATCGCTGCGGCCCCGGGCCCGATGGCTGGCAGAAATTAATATACAGGCGGTCGTCCCGCTGGGCGAGCTTGAGCGGGTGTTCGGCGCCCAGCGGAGTCCGCGGCGTGATCTTCGACATGGACGGGACCCTGCTGGACACCGTGCGTCTCGTGTCCGCGGCCTGGGAGTTCGCGCTGCGCTCCCTCGGGCATCGCGTCGATCCGTCCGAGATAGAGCGGTTCGTGGGGCTCCCGGCCTCCAAGATAGCAGAGGCGTTCGTCGGCCCCTCGTCCTCCTCGTCGCTGATGGAGCTAACCAACCTGAGGTCGAGGTACCTCGAGGAGCACGCCGGCGAGGTGAGGGCCTTCCCGGAGGTCCCGGAGGTCCTGGCGGAGCTCAGGTCGCTGGGGATCAGGATGGCGGTCGCCACGTCCATGCCGTCCAGCATAGCGAGGCTGTTCCTGGATTCTGCGCGCCTGCTGCAGCTGATGGACGCCGTGGTGGGCGGCGACTGCGTCGAGAGGGGGAAACCGGAGCCCGACATGTTCCTCGAGGCCGCGGCCAGGATTTCGCTCAGCCCCCGGGAGGTGGTCGTCGTCGGCGATCGCGACTACGACATAATACCAGCCAGGCGGATGGGCAGCTTCTCGATACTCGTCGTGAGGGACGCGTACTGTCCCACCGAGAAGCCCGATGCTGTGATACCCGACCTGAGGGGGCTGCTGCGCGTGCTGGGGAGGAGCGGCGGGGGGCGCCGATCCCCGCGCCGTCGCAGGGTCGAGCGGATCGGGTCCGCGCCACAACCGGTCAGGCTAAAGGGTGACCGCGGCCGGATGAGGGAAAGGTAAAATATTTGCCGCTCGGGTTGTAGGGGAACGGTGTCCAAGGGGGAGGCGCTCCTCAGGCTCGTGAACGTCTCTAAGAGCTACGGCGGCGTCCCCGTCCTGAGGGACGTGAGCCTCGACGTGGGCGAGGGGGAGCTCGTCGCGCTCATAGGGCCCAACGGGGCCGGGAAGACCACACTCTACAACGTCATATGCGGC
>WYEM01000009.1 GCA_009903775.1 Nitrososphaerota archaeon
TACCCATCCCTCGCCAGGTCGCCCAATAATCCCCCGCCCGACGCCCTCATGGCCTCCCCGCTCAGGGCGGCCAGCTCCAGCCCGCCCACCCCGTAGGCCTCGTGGGCGCCGTGCGCGCCGGGGTACAGGCCCGTGAACATGCTCACGTGGCTCGGGAGGGTCCAGGGGGCGGGCGCGACCCCGCTGTACTTCCTGAACCCCATGGACAGGAGGGCGTCCAGGGCCCCCGAGTGGTCCTCCCTCAGCGTGTCGGCGACTATGAGGACGACGTTCGGCCTCCTGCCCATTCCGCTCACCCCTCGCGCCGGGATCGCCGCAGAGCCGCTCGGGTTCACCTCCCATATGGCTCTCAATGAACGAGGAGGCCGAGATAAATGCGCATCGGTTGCCACCGCGACCTCCACGAGACGGAAGTTCAATCGCGGGATTCCAGGGCGCATCTGTAGATCGCCATCAGCTTCCTCCTGGCGGCCTCGTTCATAGCCCTCAGGTGCTCCAGCTCGCTCCTCCCCAGCCTCTCCAGCTCCCCGCAGGACAGGCCGTCGATGATGTCGGCGAGTGCCCGGGGGTCCCCCGGGGGGAACTTGGGGCTCGGCCTGTAGATGGCCCTGAAGGACGGTATGTCGCTCGTTATCGCGGGCAGCCCGACGGAGTAGGCCTCCAGGCCCACGAACCCCAGCTCCTCATAGGTGGACGGCAGCACCAGGAGGTCGACCTCGCGCATCAGCGCCGTGACCCCCTCCCGAGGGAGGGGCCCGTGGCTCACAGTGGGGACGGGCGGCCGGCCCGGGATCCTGCCGCCCCCCACCAGGTGGAGCTCCACCGGGGCCCTGACGAGTCTCAGGGCCTCCAGCACGACCCTCAGGTTCTTCCTGGGCATCCCGAGGTCCCTGGAGACGAAGAGCAGCCTGAGCCGCCCGGAGCACCCGTAGTCCTTGGGCCGCCCCGGCTCCATCATCGGCGGCACGAAGTTCGGGGACTCCGAGCTCACGTCTATCACGTGGGCCGCCCTCCTCCTGGAGGCGCTGTCCATCACGTAGTGCTGGAGCGTGACCGGGAGCGCCCCCAGGTTCTCCGGGAAGGAGAGGCCGGCCATCCGGACCCTCACCAGCCCGAGGTAGGAGACGTAGCCCCACCTCGTGGTCACCAGCCGCTCGGCCGGGCTCCCCCAGGGCGGCAGGGTCTCGTGGACCACGTCGTAGCCCCTCAGGGCCTCTGCCACCTCCCCGCGGTTCCTCAGGAAGGTCAGGAGGGGAAGGGCGCGGGGCCTCGACGGGAGACGAATCGGCAGCACCTCCACGCCAGGGACCTCCACGTCGTCGAAAGCTATCAGGGACACGCGCACGTCTCTCGACAGGAGCTTGGCGAGCTCCAGGGTGTAGGAGGATATCCCCGAGCTTCCCCTGTCATAGGCAGAAATCGCGATCCTCACAGCGCTGCTTGCGCCGAGCCCCTAAAAGTACTCTCGCCTGGACGAAATGATATTGATCGAGAAGTTCACTGGGACGCGCACGCGGATGTGATTAGGGAGGAGATGCGGAGGAGGGGGTTGCTGCGAAGCTAGCGCCCCATGCGCGCAGGAACGGTGCGGAGCCCCCGGCAGCCAGCATATAAGCCGGCGTCGCCCCTCCGCGCCGAGGATGCCGGAGTTCATGTGGGGGAGGATCCAGCTGGAGGTCCCCGAGGATGGCTTCTTCGTCCCGTATGCCACATTCGTGGCGGACGAGTACTACTTCCTAGATGTGGGGTCAAACGACGTGGTCGTAGACGCGGGGGCTTACGTCGGGGACTTCACCGTCAAGGCGGCGGCACCGCCAGGCTAGTGATCGCGGTCGAGCCTGATCCCGGGTCGGTCGAGCCCCTGCGCAGGAACGTGCGGGGCCTGGGGAACGTGGTCGTCGTGGAGGCCGCCCTGGGGGAGGGCTTGGCGCCGCCGAGATGGAGGGATCGGGCGTCTCAGCTCGCGCGCCCCGATAATATTATCCACGCGGCTTCGTGGCCCTCGCCTAGAAGCTAGCATTCCTCAGGTCCTCCATTAGCCTCTCGAATCCATAACGATATTCGATCATCGCTTGCCTCACCTCCCGATCCCCCTGCTGTTCAGTATCGTATAATATTGCCTTCATCGCAGTTCCGCTCTGCTTCTGTTCTCTCGCTCCGTCCTTCAATTCCCGTGAATATTATTCATGTTTTTACCGTCAGCGAATATCCAATGCCATCGCCCGCGGCACCGGATTCTCTAATTCCCATCTTCCTCAGGATCCTTGGTCCTTAACCGATGGCTTGGCGGAGGTTCGACTCAAATATGAGTTTGGCGGCGGCGCGCTTAAGGGCGTGGGGAAGTATCGGAGCTAACAACGTCATCGCAAAATAACGCAGGTGATGCCGAAAGTAGGGCAAGAAAGAGATCCATTTGAGAATCTCACCAGGACGTAGCATGTCCAGCCGAGGATCGCCTAGGTGCGGATGCCCTGGTGTGGCCAGCCACCATAGCTTTTGGCCAAGGAAGACATGCTTAATCGCATATTCATAAGGAGTACCTCTGACCACCGACGCCAGGTAGGCGGCGTCGGAGAGCACCCTGCGCTGATGCTTGAGCGCCTCTGTTAGAAGCGCCTCGAACGAGCTCAGGTCCACGCCGGCATGCTGCGAGTGGACGCGGAAGAGGGTCAAAGGAATAGGATCATCGACCATAAAGTGGGCCGAAAAGAGGGCCGCTGTAAATGCGAAGACATCAAATGATAAATCGCAGTTTTTTACCCAATCTTTCTCCAAAACTGACTTCCTAACTGAGATCGAACTGCTATTATGGAACATCGATTGCGACACCATCTGCAACGCATATCTAACCTTCTCCTCATCTCCCCTTATAAGCGCGCTGTAACCCTCTTTCCTCAGAACCTTCCCCGCTTCGTTCACCACAACCCTGCCGTTGTGGTAATAGTCGATGCCTATCCTGAAGGCCGCGTAAACCCGCTCCAACTTTTCGGGCAGGAACTCGTCGTCATCGTCCAAGAAGGATACGACGTCGCCCCTCGCAACTTCAAGCGCTTCGCGAACCATCCCCCCCTGTGAGACTTCATTCGAATATAAGTTGATGACCCCCCACTCTTCCAGCTGCCGATCGATGACCTCGTCGCGGAAGTTCTTGACGACTATCACCTCGTAGAGGTCCCTGGGCAGCGTCTGATTGAGGGCCGACCGCACCGCACCCAGGAGGTACTTCTTGCGGTTATAAGCGGTCACTACGACTGATATGTACGGATTATTCGCCATATGCTGATTACATGCTATATGATGATTGATTATTTAGGCATTGTGAACGTTGGCTGGATGTTGGTCGGATAAGCCCAAATGGGCGGACCATCCACACCGGCCCCCATGCACATACCCGTTCCATTCCACTTCAACCCGAAGGGAGCTGGAGCGGATGATCCACGCCCTCGGTATGTTCAAGAGGCATAGAATACCTATCGAGGAGAGGGCGCACGCGCTCCACCTCCACATGGCCGGCCTATCGTCCTGGGGGATAGCCGACGCGATGGAGGATCACTACGGGAGGAAGCCGTCCCACTCGTCGGTGCTCAACTGGGCCCGCGCGCTCGGGTCGGTCAGGTGGACCATACCGCCGAGGGGGAGGAGGCCGATCGCGGTGGACGAGACCGCGGAGAAGGTGAACGGCCGGGAGGTCTACGCCTGGGCCGCCATCGACGTGGACGCGGGGAAGCTCCCGGCGATAAAGGCTACCTGGTCAGGGGCCCCATGGACTCGCTTCTCTTCCTGAGCCGGGCGCTCGAGGCCTGCGCGAACAAGCCGGCGTTCCTCGTGGAGGGGGGCCCGTGGTACTCGTGGGCCCTCCGGGAGCTCGGGCTGCAGTGCTACCACGGGGCGTTCGGGGACAGGAGCGGGGTCGAGAGGCCCTTCGGCTCCCTGAAGGGGAGGACGAGGGTATTCTTCAACGACATAAACACGGGGAGATCGAGGATCGCATCGCTGGACATGTTGATGAACATTTTCTTCGTGTACTACAACGGGCCCAGGTTCCAGGAGGGGATGGGGCGCGTGCCGTCGGAGGTGATCGCTGTTGCGGGGTGATCCCCCTTATCTGACCAACGCCTCTTCCAAGAGCTTATCTTAGAATTTTGGAGACCATGTTGGCGCTCGGGAGAAAGTTCGCGTCCTTTATATTGGCCGCTCTAGGACGCAGAAGGCGCGTAGTGCATTCACCTTGAAGTCCCTTCTCCGATTTTCCAGCGAGGCGGCCACGGCCAAGTGCGCGGTTGCGCTCGGCTTACGCGCGCCGAGGAGCTTCCCCATTAAGCTTTTATGTGCGCGCGGCAACGAATACATGGACCTTATACGCCCGCGGGAGCTCCTCAGCATCATCAGAAGATACCGCAAAGTGTACGCCAATTGGCCCTCCGTCCTCTGGGCAGTTTATAGGAGGAGCGGTAGTGTTGGGGTCAGGCTGAGGATGGGCCCCGAGCTGGAGGTCCCGTATCTTACTGCGTTGGGACTCTCCTTCCTGGCCTATCTAAAAGGGGCGGGGCTCGAGGAGGTGCGGGGGGACTTGGCCAAGCTGCGCCTGCCCGAGGGGATCTCGCTGTGGGTCAGGCTGAACGGGGGCTTCGACGTGGGGCACGTCCGCGAGCTGTTCGTGGACA
>WYEM01000045.1 GCA_009903775.1 Nitrososphaerota archaeon
GGCGACAAGTCGTTCTGCGCGGGCGCGGACCTCAGGATGTTCCTGGAGATGGATGAGGACGCCGCGCGCTCCTACTTGGTCGTGACGAAGGGGCTGGTGGACAGGATCGAGGGGCTCTCGAAGCCCGTGCTGGCGGCCGTGAATGGCCACGCCTTCGGGGGCGGGCTGGAGCTCGTGCTAGCCAGCGACATCGCGATCGCCGTGGAGGACGCGCTGCTGGGGCAGACCGAGCTGAACGTCGGCCTGATACCCGGGGCCGGGGGGACGCAGCGCCTGCCCAGGCACGTGGGCATAAAGAGGGCGAAGGAGCTCGTGTTCTCCGGCAGGGCGATCACCGCCAAGGAGGCCGAGGAGCTGGGGATAGTGAACAAGGCCGTGCCGAGGCCCGAGTTCCAGGCCACCGTTGAGAGGTACCTGGACGAACTGAGGTCCAAGAGCCCGCTCCTGCTCAAGTTCGCCAAGAGGGCCCTGAACGCCAGCTTCAGGATGCCGTTCGAGGAGGGGATGCGCGAGGAGTCCGAGCTGTTCTCCAAGTGCTTCTCGACCGAGGATCAGAAGGAGGGCGTGAGGGCCTTCCTGGAGAAGCGGAGGCCGCAGTGGAGGGGTAGGTGATGGCCTCAGTGCGGCATCGTGAAGCCGCCGTCTATGTATATCGTGTGACCCGTTATGAATCCCGAGTCGCCCGACGCCAGGAACTTTATCACCGGTATCACGTCCTCTATCTGACATATCCTCTTGAGGGGGGTGTTCTGCAGGACGAACTTCCTCCTCCTGGGCCAGTCCGGCCTCGCCTTGGTCGCCTCGGTCTCTATGTAGCCCGGGGCGACCGCATTGACCCTCACCCAGGGCGCGAACGCGTTGGCGTAGGACTTGACGACGCCGACGACGCCGAACTTGCCGGCGGCGTACTGCGGGGCCCTCGGGCTCCCGGTCGTGAGCACGTTGGAGGCCATCGCCACTATTGTCCCGTACTTCTGGACGTCGTACATCCTCCTCCCGAACTCGTGTATGACGTAGAGGCTGCCAAGGGCGTCGACGTCTATCGCCTTCCGGACCTGCTCCTCGGTCTTCATCTCCCTCCAGCTCATCTGCTCGGTCACCATCTCGCCGACCTGATGTATCAGTATGTCCAGCCTCCCCCACCTCCTCCAGACCTCGTCCGCCATGCGCCTCACGTCGTCCCACTTAGCGACGTCGGCCTGCACGGTGAAGGAATCCCTGCCCATCCTCCTGATCTCGCCGGCTACCTTCTCGGCGCCCTCGGCTGACGCGTGATAGTGGACCGCCACGTCCGCGCCGTCCTCGGCGAAGGCCAGGGCTATCTTCGACCCCAGGCCGCGGCCGGCGCCCGTCACCAGGACCTTCTGGCCAGCGAACCTGTTGCAATTAGGGGTCAGGTTCCTCCTGTGAACCTCGGGGGGGACCTCCTCGGGGACCTCCTCGAGCGAACCCCAGCTCATTGCCGGAATATGCGTCGGACCGCGATATTAACATGCTGCGCGTCGGTGCTCGGTCCCCCTGCGCCTCAGGGGGCTTCCCCGAGCACCGAAGGCTCCCCCTTCACCAGCATCTGGTCGGCCTCCAGGAAGCGCTTCCTCAGCTTTATCATGTCGTCGATCTGGGCGTGGAGGCGGGCGCGGTGCTCCATGAGGATCTCGTAGAGCAGCCAGTCGTCCTTGACGTCGTCTATCGCGTCATCGATGGTGACCAGCGCCACCTTCAGCGCGGTCACGCACCTGCCCAGCACGCGGTCGACGTTCCTCCTCCTGCGCTCGTACGGATCATCGACCCTCCAGCTCCCCTTCTCGTCCCTCAGCATGCGCCTCACGTGCTCGCGCTTCAGTCCCTTCTCGATTATCTCCTGGGCTAGCTCCTCTATCCTCTGCGAATCGCCCAGCGTGGCCAGCTCAGCCGCGATGCTGGGACTTATGCGCCGGCGCATAATCTCCTCCTGGACCCTCTGGGGGAGCTTGAGCAGCTGGAGCCTCCTGCTCACGTACTCCTGGCTCTTCCCTATCTTCCTGGCGAGATCGCTCTCGGAGCCGTAGCCGTACTCCTCGATGTACTGCTTGAATGCCCTCGCCTCCTCTATGGGGTTCAGGTTCCTCCTCTGGAGGTTCTCGACCAGAGCCAACTCGTACGCCGACTTGTCGTCGACGTCGACCACTATGCACGGCGCCTTCCTCCTGCCGAGCATCCTCAGCGCGGCCAGCCTCCTGTTGCCTGCTATGACCTCGTAGTAATCGTCCCTCGGCCTCACTATGAGCGGCTGGAGGAGGCCCTTCTCCGCTATCGATGCAGCGAGCTCGTTTATATCGTCCTCGCCCCCCACGCGGAAATTGAAGCTCGCCGGGCGGAGCTTGCTCAGGCTGAGCTCCTGGATCACGCCGCCCTGCCAGCTCACGGGCGATCCTAAAGGGCTACAACTATTAAAAAATAATCATCTCCATTCGATAATGACAATATAACAACAATATATTCAGGTAAGTGTGACGGGGTTCGATCTCGCCTGCGCGGCGCGAGCGCGAAGGGGCGTATCAGGCTCCCAGTGGCGCCCCTTATCTTGAGGGGCGCGACCACCACCAGCGACTCGTACTGGCGATCCCTGGCCAGATCCTCCAGGTAAAGGCTCTTCATTAAATATATACCATTGTCGACGAGCAGTATCAGGTGCTGCTCGAACGGCTTCGGGACCCCGAACGCCAGGTTATCGATGCCCACCAGGCTGGGACCCTTTGAGGCGATCCAGCGCGTGGCCTCGGGGGACATGCCCGCGAACTTGTGAAGGTAGGCGTCGGGATCGCTCTGGAAGAACCTGGAGTACCCGGTCCTTATCAGCGCGACGTCGCCCTTCGACAGCTCCACGCCCTCCCACTTGAGGGCGGCGGCCAGGTCATCGGGCGTTATCGCGTAGCGCTCCGGGAGTATATCGAGCCCCTTCGAGGCGGGGACGTCTATCAGGACCCCGCGCCTGACGAATATGGGAGCCTCGTCCACCCCGTACTTCGTGTATCCATCGAACCTCTCTATGTCGGCGGCCCTGACGCCGTCCTTGAGGAGCCCGTTCCTCGACATGTGGCAGAACGAGTCGAAGTGCGTGCCGGCGTGCATGCTCGTTATCACTATCTCCATGGAGTCGGCGAACCCGAGCCCCGGCACCACCTTCTCGAACATCTTCACGGTGTTCTCGTGATACCTGTAGATCCACATGTGGAACGGGGGATCCTCGGGATGCACCGGCATCCCATTGAAGTAGTATTGGCTCAGGTCGTAGATCTTCATCCGGCCTACTAGGCCTAGGAGGTCACTCAGGTCGCTCATTCATAGCTGAAAATCCGAAGGCATTATTAAAGAATTCAGAACCGAATTAGAATCCGCAGAGAAAGCGGCCCCGGGCTCGCCTTCACTTGGATTCGCTCACCGGCGGCTTTATCCTGCCGGGCGGACCGGCCACGACCTCGTTCCTGACGACTCCTATGCGCTCTATCTCGGACTCTATGACGTCGCCGGGCTTCAGGTAGTACTTGAAGGGGTCCTCCCTGAAGGCGGCCACGCCGGACACCGTGCCCGTGGATATCACGTCGCCGGGGTAGAGGGTGAACACGGAGTACCTGGAGACTATCTCCTGCACGGTGACCGAGAGGTTCCATGTGCCGGACTGCTGCCTCGGCTCACCGTTGACCCTGAACTCCATCCTCAGTTTATGCGGGTCAGGCACCTCGTCCTTCAGGGCTATGCAGGGCCCGAGGATCGCGAACGTGTCCATGTTCTTCCCCAGGTTGAGGAGGCCGTTCTTCATCTCTATCCTCTGTATGTCCCTCGCAGTTATGTCGTTGAACACCGTGTATCCGGCTATGCACTCGTCCGCCTCCTCGGGGGTGACCTCCTTGCACTTCTTCCCTATCACTATGCCCATCTCCAGCTCGTAGTCGAGCTCCTTCGTGTAGCTCGGGTAGATCACCTGATCGCCGGGCCCTATGACGGCGTCCGGATTCTTGAGGAACGATATCCACTGGGGTATGGGGAACTCCCATCCGGCCTTCTGGGCCTCGCGCGCGTGCTCCCTGAAGTTGCCGGCGGTGTGTACTATCTTGCCCGGGCGAAGGGGGGCCCTGAGCCTGACCTCGGAGACCTTGAAGGACGCCCGCTCGCCGCGTGGCCCCTCCACAGACCTCCCCTCGCTCAGAATCGGCGCCGCGAAGTCCAGCACCTCGCGCGCCGCGGCTAGCGAGCGCCGGCCGCCCCTGAGGACCTCCAGGGTGCTGGTGGGCGCCAGGCCATCGGCTATCCTGTATGCGCCCTCGGTTATGCCCTCGCGGTAAAGCAGGGCAGCGTAGGCTGAGTTCAGGTCCACCACGTAGTCCCCGTACAGGATCCCCGAGCGATCCTCCATGGTCAGCGGGTTCCTGTAAGTGACCAGCTTCATTGCCCCCAAGGTGAGTGATACGGAATTTAAGAATTAAGCGAGGAGTCGGCCCGGCGCCGTCGAGGGGCTGCGGAGGCGCCGCCCGAGCGCTTCGTGACCATTATGCGGAAGTCCCCCTCCGACACCTTCTCCCCCCGCTGATTGAAAGCCTGATAGGAGATCGTGACCAGCCCCCTCCCGCCGCTGACCTCCCTCTTATCGGACACCCTGACCCTGGCGCGAAT
>WYEM01000098.1 GCA_009903775.1 Nitrososphaerota archaeon
GCGCGATCGCCTCGCGATTCAGGCAGGCGATCCTGGTCCCGTGGGGGCCGCGGAGGAGGAAGTATTCCCTGAGCCCGTAGAATTGGCGGGCGCCGGCGGGGCCGCCGAGGAGCTCCGCTAGCCCGAGGGTGCGATCCCCCAGGCGCACCGTGGATCCCCGCAGCTCCCCGGACTCGCAGGGCGCGGGGGGCGCGAGGTCCCCGACGAGGCCGAAGTACGTCGAGGCGGGGTCCTCGAGCCCCTCTAGGTAGTCGCGCAGCACGTTGAACTCCGGCCCATAGCGCGCGAACAGCATCAGGGAGTCTATGAGGAGGCTCAGCGCCCCGCCGGGCGAGCGGCAGGCCCCGGCGTCCAAGAATCTGCGCAGGAGCCCGTGGCGGGCCGAGGGCCCGAATGAGTTCCAGAGCATCGCGGAGTCGTACTCCGGGTACCCCACGACGCGGACCCCGGGCGCCCAGAGGCGGGCCGATAGCCCCAGCCGGCCCGCGACCGGCCCCAGGCTCGGGTACACCGCGCTCAGCAGCCCCTCCCAGTTCTTCCTCAGCGACCAGGCGAAGAAGGCCACGGGATTGCGGGCGGGCGAGAGGTTGAGGTACGCCTCCATGAACCCGGCGAGCGCCCCCAGGAACCCCTCCGGATCCCGGGGCGCATCGACGTCAACCGGCCCTGTCGCGCCCGGGAGGATGCACCTGTCGATTGCCTCGGCCACCGATGACACGAAGCCGACGAAGGGGGTCCACCTGAACGACAGGCGGCTCGCGGGAGCGGAGCCCGAGCGGAGCTCCGCCAGATAGCCGTCGACGTCGTAGCTGAGGCCGAGGAGCTCCGAGTGGAGCCTGCGGGAGCCCGATGGGGCATCGAACCCCGATGGGAGGAGCCCGCCCACGACCGCGCCGCCCAGCGGCCCCCGGGCCGCCTCCGCCACGTAGGAGCCGTCGAGCTCGCGCCTCAGCAGCTCGAGGTAGCCGAGGATCCTCCCGGCGGCCGCGCGGAGCGGCGCCACGTATTCGCGCAGGAAGTCCGACCAGGCGCGCTCGTCCGGCGCGAGCACGGGGCCGCGCGGGCGGGCAGCGAAATAAGCTTAAGGCGGGGTCGAGCGGCGCCGGGCTATCGGGCGAAGTCCGTGAGGCGCGCCTGCCTCTCCCTGCTCACCAGGCGGTCGAGAGTCATCGAGGCGGAGGGGCCGCACAGGGCCTCGATGGACTCCGCGAGGGAGCGCAGGGCCTCGAGGTCAGGTTCGCCCATGAGGGGCCTTAGCCTCCCGCCGCAGTACGGGCATGAGCCGGACAGCGTGGACCTCCTGAACCTCCTCCCGCAGGACTCGCACTCGACCTCCGGCGAGGCGTAGAGGCTCGCGAGGTCGTCCACCGCGGCCCTGAGCTCGCCGCACACCTCCCTGGGCCCGCCCGCGCCCAGCGACGAGAGCAGCGACACGTTGCGCTCGAGCGCGCGCTCGAGCTCCTGGCGCGGCCCCGCGCCGGGGGCCACGCCGGACTCCACGAACACCATCGACCCCGGGAGCTTGAACTCGCCCGCGCCGCCCGGTGCCGAGCAGTCGACTATGGACGCCGGATAGCCCCAGCCGCACCTCTCGGCCCGGGCGTCCGCGAGTTCCTGCGAGGCGCTCAGCGCGAGATCGAGCGGCAGTATCAGCGAGACGGCCCCGTGGGGGAGGGCGGCGCCCGAGAAGCCGACTGGCGCGTCCAAGAACCCGGATATCCTCGCCACGCGGCCTATCGTGCCCCCCTTGGGGAGCACTATCACCTCCATCCCCTCCAGCTCGCGATAGCTGGACAGCCGGTAGGGCGGCTCGCGGGAGAAGATCCTCCTGGCGACGTCGTCGACGAACCTGCTGACCTCGAAGAGGGTCCTCGCCGCCTTGAAGGGCAGGACCACCGAGCACGCGTCGAGGCCGCGCGACCCCAGCAGCACCGCCGCCGCGCGCGTGGTGCCGTCGCACTGGACCCTCAGGCCGTACCTGGCGCGGAGCACCCCCTTCAGGAGGTCCTCGTGGGCCCCGCCGGGGAATTCGCGCTCGCCCGCCACCCCCTCTGCCCCCCTGAAGCGGGAGATCTCCCTGGGGAAGCTCACGCGGAACCCCCAGGCGCGCACTGTGGGCGTCCCGCACCTCTCGCAGACCTCGGACTTCGTCGCCGCCCTGCAGGAGGGGCACACCCTGGTGGGCTCCGTCAGGGCGCCGCACGAGGGGCACCTCACGGAGTGCGTGATGGTGCCGCACACGGGGCACACCCTCGCATCGAGCCTGACGTAATCGTCCTCGACCTCCGGGAAGAGCACGTGCGAGCCCACTGAGGGGTTCGCCCCATGGATCCCGGGGATCAGGCGCACCAGGGACAGGCGATCTGACACCGCCCTGAGCGCGGGGTCCCCGCAGTCGAGCGCGATCGCGCCGAGTGACCCGGACCTGCCGGGGCCGAAGCTGGGCCCCGGCAGGTCCCTCATGAACAGGGCGCGGCGCCTCACGGTGTAACCCGAGGCCGTCAGCTCCACCACATCGCCGGATCCCACCAAGTAGTTCAGCGCCTTGGGCAACTCGCTGCTGAAGGCGACAGCGCCCTCGATGCCCATGTCGATGCAGGAAGCGGAGAACGCCGAGCCCGGGAGGGATATGCGGATCAGGGGACCGCGGCGGGGCCTCACGGCCTCGCAGAGGAAGGCCGCGATGCCGCGGCCGTCGCGCGGCTCCTCATCGAGCACGAAGCGCATCCCCCTCACCAGGCGGTCGAGCGCGGGGCGGTCGATGGAGCCGCAGGCCAGGAGGAGGCGCCTGGAGAGCTCATCCGCGGCCCCGGGATCGGCGGGGGCATCGAGCCCGAGGGCCCTGGCTAGCGCGTTCATGCTGCGCAGGAAGCGCAGGAGGGTGCGCCGGCCGAGCCTGGGGGACCTCCCGGAGGCGCGCACGATGAGCGCTCCGCCGCGCTCCTCGACGCCGGCCAGAGCCACGCGCGGGTGGACCCTGAAGCTCGAGGCTATCGCCATCGCGGAGTAGGCGAACTCCAGAGGGCTCAGGAGGCCGGACGCCGCCCTCCTCAGGAGCTCCTCGATGGCACCCGAGCGCGGCATGCCAACCACGTCCCTCGCGCGGAAGGGCAGGATCTCGGCGCACGAGCCGTGGATCGCCGGCATCAGCGGGGGCGCCGGATCCAGCCTCCTCCTGGCCTCGAGGAGTTCCTCCGGGATCTCCAGGGGCAACTCGGATCTTCCCGCTCTTCGCCGCCGCGAAGATGGACCGGAGGGCGCCCGGCTCCATGGTCTCCAGCGCGGTCCCGAAGACCAGGCCATCGGCGCCCGCCGCCGCCACTGCGGCCGCCGCCTCCGGGGACCTGAGGCCGCCTCCCACCATCAGGAATCCCCCGTGCGCGGACCTGGCGGCGCCGACCTCCCCGGGGTCCACGTGCGCGGCTGCCCCCGATCCCGCCTCCAAGTACAGGAACCTCATGCCCATCATGTAGGCGGCCATCGCGTACATTGCGACGAGCTCCGGCTTCCCCGGCGGGAGCTCGCGCACCCTCCCCACGTGCGAGACGGTCGAGCCGCCGCGGAGGACTAGGTAGCCCGTGGGCAGGGCCTCCAGCCCGTACTTCTTGACGAGGGGGGCGCCCAGGACCTGGGCCCCGATCACGTAGTAGGGATCGTCCGAGTTGAGGAGGGAGATGAAAAGGACCGCGTCCGCCCTGGGCGTCAGCCCGTTCACGTTGCCGGGGAACAGTATCACTGGCGCGTCGGACGCCGACCTGATCTCATCTATCGCGCCGTCGAGCGAGTCCCGGTCCACCAGCGTGGATCCCCCGACCAGGAACGCGTCCACGCCCGATTCGAGGGCGGCGCGGATCGCGCGGGGGCTCTCGCGCCGCGCGGGGTCGATGAGCCCGAAGATTAGGGGACCGCCCCTCCTGGCCTCCCTGAGGCGGTCCTCGACCCTCACTTTATGTCACCCCTGTAGAAGGCGTCGACGAACATGTTGTAGACGTCTATCGGCTCCTTGCGCTGCACGGCCTCGCCGCTCAGCTCCATCCTGAGGCCGCATGCCCCGCACACCACGGTGTAGCTTATGGACTCCCCCTCCTCCTTCCTGATGACCCTCACGGAGTCGCTGCCGCACCTGGGGCACCTGAAGAACTTCGGGAGGGTGCGCCGCACCCTCCTTATCACGCGCCTCCTCTTCCTCCCCAACCCGGCGGCTGCGGGCGCCCGCGGGATATAATCGTGTCGCGCGGGGCCCGGGCCCCGTCACCTTAAGCCCATCCCTCAGGGTCGCGGCATTCAGCGCATCCCGCTCAGTCGCGGGGGCAGATCTTAATCCCTCACCCAGTGGGGGCCTCTTCGGGCTCCAGGCCCCAATCGGAAGGGGGATCCCTTGATCGTATTGGGTTAGCGATGATGATGAAGCGGGCGGAGGGTCCACCTCGGATTTAGATTCATCGATAGGCTTAAGGTGACGGAGCCGGGGCCAGCCCGGGAACTCTTAATTCCGGCCCC
>WYEM01000025.1 GCA_009903775.1 Nitrososphaerota archaeon
GCCAGCGCCGGCTGTATGTATCCGAGGTACCAGTAGATCGAGCTGCCGGTGGCGGCGGTGACGCCTATCATGAAGTTGCTCGTCGCGGTGCTGACCTTCATGGGCAGGTTCATCGCCCAGTCCATGCCCAGGACCTTGAGGACCCCGGACCCTATCCCCAGCAGGCCCGACATCACCCCGGCGAAGAACATTATTATCTCGCCCAGCCACCACCTGACCCCATAGTACTCCACGTCGCGCCCGAGGGCGGCGTCGCGGTAGATCCCGCGGAGCCTGAATATCCGCGTCGTCGCATCGGGGGGGATGGGCCTGGGGAGCTCGTATCTCCCGCGGCTGGCCGTGGGGATCAATGAGAACAGGATGGTCGCGCCGAAGAGCGCGTACAGGATCCACGCGAGCCCGTGGGAGTATATGTAACCCGCGGTCAGCGATCCCACTATGGAGCCGGCCGTGGTAGTTATCTCCAGCCCCATCCCTATCCTGACGTTCGTCACCATGTCCCTTATGTAGGCGGAGGCGGCGCCGCTCGAGGTCGCGATCGTGGATATCAGGCTGGCCCCCGCGGCGTACGCCATCGATATCCCCATGAATAGCGTGAGCAGCGGGATGAGCACGCCGCCGCCGCCCAGTCCCGCGAGGGAGCCGATGAGGCCGGCTATAAGCCCGAAGGCCAGGATCTCCAGGATCATCACAAGCGGCGCCAACAGTCGCATGAGGGAGGTTCGGCCGGATAATAAAGGCAGCTCGCTCGGCGCCCCGGTCGAATCGCCCCGCCGGTGCCGCCGGCCTCGCCGCGGCGCCCCACCTCCCTCAGCGCGTCCGAGATCCTCACGCCGGAGAGCTCGAGGCGCCCTATCCCCAGCTCCTCGAGGGCCGCGAGCGCGTTCGGCCCGAATCCCCCGGACACGACCAGCTCCACCCTCTCGTTCACGAGCCCCTGGACGGCCTTGATCCCGGCCCCCCCGGAGGCCGAGGCCCCGGGGTTGGGGATCGTCCTCACGCCCAGGACCTCGCGGCCGTCCCAGTCCACGATCACGAAGTACTTCGCGCGCCCGAACTTCGGGCTCACGATGGAGTCCAGCCCCCTGTCCTCATCGACCGCGAAGGCTATCCTCATGGCCGTGACCTCCTCGGGCTTATGATGACCGGCTTATAAGGCTCGGGCTTCCTCGGCCTGTGCTCGAACCACCAGCTCTTCCAGTCCCTGGCTATCTCGACGACGCGGCTGCCGATGCTGAGCAGCGCCCTCGCCGCCTCGCTGTCCGGGAACGCGTCCACGTGCGGCATCCTCATGACCATGCTCCTCGGGACAGTGTCGTCGTACGGGATCCTCCCGAGGACCTCCATCCCGCTCTCGCGCGCGTACGACTCTATCTCCGAGGCGACCTCGGGGTTCAGATCAAATTTGTTTATGATGACCGCGGCCGGCATCATGAAGTGTTTCGCCAGCGCGTGCGCCCTCCTCATGTTGGCGAACCCCGCCGGCGTAGGCTCGGTGACCAGCACAGCTATGTGCGAGCCCGCGAGGCTGGAGACCACCTGGCACCCTATCCCCGCGGCCGAGTCCAGCACTATCACCGAGTCCTCACGCGCCATCCTCCTCGCGAGGTCCTTCTCCTCAGTCACCAGCTTCCCGCTGTTCGGCCTCCCGGGCTCCAGCGCGGCCGACACGAGCGGGAAGCCGTAGCTGGTCCTCGCCACCCTTATCCTCCCCGAGACCACCTCCTCCCTCACTATGGCCCCCCTCACGGGGCACGCCAGGCTGCACGTGGCGCACCCCTCGCAGAGCACCGGGCTTATCCAGTACCTGCCGTCCCCGAGGACCCTCACGGCGTCGTAGGGGCAAACCCGCGCGCAGGCGCCGCACCCGGTGCAGAGGTCGTCGACCACGCGCGCCACCCGCGCGCCGGAGTGCGGCACCTCCTGTTCCCAGCGGTCCACCCCCAGCACCAGGTGCAGGTTGGGCGCGTCCGCGTCCGCGTCGACGGCTATCACGTCCCTCCCGGCCCTCGAGAGCGCCAGCGCTATAGTGGAGGACACCGTGGACTTGCCGACGCCGCCCTTCCCGCTCGCCACAGCGATCTCGAGCGGCATCTACGCGGACCCCCCTATCAGCGCGGCCAGCTCCCTCAGGGCCGCCGAGGGCTCCGAATCCGGCCTCGCCAGCACTATGGGCCTGCCCCTCACGTACGAGTCGACAACCTCCCTCGAGTACGGTATCCTCGACACTATCCTGGATCCCCTGCGCCTGGCCACCTCCTCGATGAGATCATCGGAGCCTATCCCGTGCCTGTTTATCACTATCCACGGCTCGATGCCCATCCTGTCGGCGACCTCCAGTATCATCTCGAGGTCGCTCGCCCCTAGGGGCGTCGGCTCCGTCACGACGATCGCCAACTTGGCGCCTTCCATGGCCGTCGCCACGGTGTTGCTCGTGCCGGCCGCCGTGTCCACCAAGTAGATGTCGGCCCGCTCGGAGAAAGCCCTCCTCCTGGTGGCTATGACCGCTGGGGGCGTATGCTCCTCGCCCTCCCTGAGCATTCCAGTCACGAGCCTCAGCGAGCGCCCGTCTCCATCCAGCGCGACCTCCGTCCTGTACGTGTAGCCGATGGTCCTCATCCCCTCCTCGATCGCGTTCGCGGGGCATGCTAGGTAGCAGCTCCTGCACCCGCTGCACAGCCTGGGTATCATCACCGGGAGCCCGTCGCTGGACGTGATTATGGCGCCAGTGTCGCACACCTGCGCGCAGATGCCGCACCTCGTGCAGGCCTGATATCTCACGATGGGCAACATGATATTGATCGGCTCCTCGTCCTTCAGCGGCGTCCCCAGGAGTATGTGATCGCTCGGACCCTCCACGTCGAGATCGGCCAGCAGCAGGTCCTCATCCTCGGCCAGCGCCGCGGCCAAGTTGACCGCTATCGTGGACTTGCCGGTTCCGCCCTTCCCGCCGGTCACGGCGACCATCACTGTGCGCATCACCTACCTATGAGCCCCCGGTACCTCGGATCCCTGATCACGCGCCTGTTCAGCTCGACGTCCGGCAGGTCCTTCACCTCCTCGTACACGCTATCCAGGATCGAGCGCTCGAAGTCCGGCAGGTCCGGGCGCGCGCACAGGTACCTCACGCATTTGTTCGCCTCATCCCTCTCGGCGCATCCCGATGATATCCACCTCTGAATCGCCAGGGCCACCTCGGGTATCGAGAAGCCGTAGGGCTCCCCCTCGACGCGCATCTCGTCGAGCAGGGGCAGCCCCCTCCACGCGGCGAGCACCAGCATGCGGCTTATCCTGAACGGGTTGGCGCATCCTGCGCGGTGGAAGAGGTATCCAGCTGCGGCCTCCAGAAGGCCACCGCCATGGGGACTGGCGCCGACCACGTGGCCGTGCGCGGACGGAGGGGGTCTTTAACTTGGCGATGGAATTCGCTCGGTGCCGGTCGGATTTCCTCAGCGATCCTCCTCGCCTCACCGGCGCCGACCCGCACAGCGCCATGATCACGGCACCTCGGACCCGACCTCGTACAGCATGGGGTCGCCCCTGAGCCCCCTCAGCAGGTTCTCCACGGCCACCTCGGCCATCCTGCGCCTGGTCTCGACGGTGGCGCTTCCCAGGTGCGGCGTGAGCACGACGTTGTTCATGCGCGCCAGGGGATGGTCGGCGCCGATCGGCTCGTCCTCGAAGACGTCGAGGGCGGCGCCGGCTATGATCCCCTCCTCCAGGGCCCTGATGAGGTCGCGCTCGACTATCACCTTCCCCCGCGACACGTTCACGAGGTACGCGCTCCTCCTCATCCTCCTGAGGAATCCGTAGTCGACCATGTGATATGTGCTCGGGTTCAGATCCACCGCGAGCACGACGAAATCGGACCTTGGCAGGAGCGCGTCCAACGGCACGTACTCCGCGGCCACGTCCGGCTTCGGCGTCCTGCTGCTGTACAGGACCTTCATGTCGAAGCCCGCGGCCCTCCTGGCAATCGCCCTCCCTATCCTCCCCATGCCGATTATGCCGATCGTTCTCCCGTGGACCTCCGATCCCAGCATGAACGTCGCGCTCCAAGGGATCCTCCATCCCCCGGAGCGCACCAGCCTGTCGCCCTCGACCACCCTCCTGGAGACCGCCAGCATCAGCGCGAAGGCCAGGTCGGCGGTCGCGTCGGTGAGCACATTCGGCGTGTATCCCACCCTTATACCCCTGGCCCGCGCCGCCCCCACATCTATGTGATCGTATCCCACGCTGTACGTGCTTATGGCTCTGAGCCTGCGCGCGGCCCTCAGGATCTCCCCGTCCACCCTGTCCGTCACTGTGCAGAGGAGGCCATCGGCCTCCCCCACCTCTTTCAGCAGCCAGTCCCTGGGCGCCGGCTCCTCCGATCCCCACTCGACGAAGTCCGTCAGGTCGGGGAGCGCGCCGAGCCACTCGCGGGGCAGGTGAAACGTCGCGACGACCCTTTGGGATCCCATGCGTGACGATCGGGCAGGCACGCATT
>WYEM01000081.1 GCA_009903775.1 Nitrososphaerota archaeon
TGGAGCTCCACAGGAGGTACGGTGGGAATCCCGACGTCGACGTGGCGTTCCAGTGGCTCTACATGTTCTTCGAGCCCGACGACGCCAAGATAAGGAGGATAAGGGAGGATTACATCAGTGGTGCGCTGCTCTCGGGGGAGCTCAAGGAGATGCTGATCGAGAGGCTCCTGCCCTTCCTGGAGGCGCATCGCGAGAGGAGGGAGCTGGCGAGGGAGACCTACCACCTGTACACGCGCGACGGCAAGCTGGCGAGGGAGATGCTCGCCAAGAGGCACGGCATCCGAGAGCCAAGCCATATTCATTTCCATAATTAGCTTCAGAGCGGTCGGCTGAGGGCGCGAGGCACCGCGCATAGGCTTTATGCACCGCTTCCGCGCCGCACCCAAAAGGGCGCGTTGGGCTATTGGGAGCGGCCGGCTGAACCGGTCGGTCTTGCGACCTTCCGGCTTACACCGCCGCCCCATCAACGCCGTCTTCTACGGCAGCCCTTCACCGCCGAGGAGCCCCCTCGCGGGGACCCCGCGGCGGACGGCCTCCTAGTCTCGGGAAGGGCTTCCCCCTTAGATGCTTTCAGGGGTTATCCCAAGCGGCTTAGCTGCCCGGCTCCTGCCCTACCGGACAGCCGGTACACCAGAGGCCGCGCCACCCCGTTCCTCTCGTACTGAGGGCGGCTTCCCCTCAGGAGGCCCGCGCTCCCGTCAGGTAGAGTCCGACCTGTCTCGCGACGGTCTAAACCCAGCTCACGATCCCTTTTAATGGGCGAACAGCCCCACCCTTGGCCCCTGCTGCAGGGCCAGGATAGGAAGAGCCGACATCGATGTACCAAACCGCGGGGTCGATGGGAGCTCTCGCCCGCGACGAGCCTGTTACCCCTGGGGTAACTTTTCCGTCGTCACCGGCCCCCAACGGTGGGGACACGGTGGTTCGCTAGGCCCGGGTTTCCCCTCTGGATCCGGTGCATTTTGGGATCCAGTCAGGCCGGCTTTTGGCCTTGCCCTCTGCGGCGGGGTTCTGACCCGCCTGAGCCGACCTTTGGGCCCCCTCGATACCTTTTCGAGGGGGGACCGCCCCAGCCGAACTGCCCACCTGCCGTTGTCCCGGGGCTTCACCCCGGTTAGTGCCGCGGTCACGGGTGGCTGGTGTTACACTTTCGCATCCAGCGCCCCCGGAGGAGCGCCTTCATCGCTCCCAGCTACTCTCTGCACCCGCGACCGCAGCACAGCAACAGGCTGCAGTAAAGCTCCACAGGGACTTCTCTCCCCGACGGGAGTCGGTGGACTCTTCATCCACCAGGTGGGTTCACCGGGTGGGAGGCGGGGACAGTGGGGCCCTCGTTGATCCATTCATGCGCGTCGGAACTTACCCGACAAGGCATTTGGCTACCTTAAGAGAGTCAGAGTTACTCCCGGCGTTTAGGGACCCTTAGCCCGGTTGAACCCGGGTTTCAGGTGCCCCCACTGGCCAGGATTCAGCGGCTGTACTAACCCTTTCGGGCTAGCAGCCACCTATGTTTTTATTAAACAGTCGGGACCCCCTTGTCACTGCGACCTGCGATCCCAGGCTTTCGCCCAAGACCGCAGGCACCCCTTCTCCCGAGGTTACGGGGCCAATTTGCCGAGTTCCCTCGCCTCCCGTGCCCCCGACACGCCTTAGCCTGCTCAGCCAGGGCACCAGTGTCGGTTCTCGGTACGGTCACGGAACCCTCTCTCCCATCCCGCTTTCACGGTCCCCCGAACTCGAGGGAACCCGCACAAGGCGGGCCCATACCGTCCTCGCCCGGGTTCTCGCCATTACGGCACTCCCCCGGGCTCGAACGGTTAGATGGGGCGGCGACCCCACTCCCCCTATCCGGAGGCGACGGGATGGGATGCGCACCCACGAGGGGTGCACGAGGATTCCGTGGCGCCGGAATATTAACCGGCTTCCCATTCGGACACGCCCTTTCGGGGTGTCCTTAGGACCGGCTAACTCTTGGCCGACGGCGCGTCGCCAAGAAAACCTGGCCCTTTCGGCGGCCGGGGTTTTCACCCGGCTAGGCTGTTACTACCGCCAGGATCTGCAACGGAGGTCGGTCCACGGGACCTCACGGCCCCGCTTCCGCCCAACCTCCGCGCCCGCCTACCGCCCACCCTCCACAGGAGGGTGACCCGGGGTCTCGGCGGCCGGCTTAGCCCCGTCCATTTTCGGGGCCCCCCCGCTCGGCAGGTGAGCTGTTACGCACTCTTTAAAGGATGGCTGCTTCTAAGCCTACCTCCCTGCTGTCTTAGCGGGGAGACGCCCTTCAGTTTGACACTTAGCCGGCACTTAGGGGCCTTAACCCCGGTCCTGGTTGTTCCCATCTCGGCTGTGGGGCTTACCCCTCACAGGCCCGTCTCCGGGCTTCTCAGGAGCCGGCACCTTCGGAGTTCGAAAGGAAGGTGGGGCTTAACGCCCCTTGCCTTCCCATCGGTGCTCTACAGCGCCGGCGACCTCAGCCCGGGCCAGACTCCGATCTGCTTCGGCGGGAACTAGCTATCACCGGGCTAGATTGGCTTTTGGCCCCTAGCCCCAGGTCAGAGGACGCGAATTGCACGTCAGCACCCCTGCGGGCCTCCACCGGGGTTTCCCCCGGCTTCGCCCTGCCCAGGGCTAGATCGCCCGGTTTCTAGTCTCACCCCCACGGCTAAGAGGCCCTTTTGGGACCCTTCCCCTCGCTCCCGGAGGGAGCTGCGGGAATTCGGTTTCCCTTCGCCTTCGGGCTTGCAGCCCTTAAACTCGCCGTGAAGGTGAACTCCCTGGCCCGTTGTTCAAAACGGAACGCGCCACCCCGGGCCGCGGCGACCCGCGCCCCTTGCGGGGCGCGGACCGGCACGGCCCTTTCGAGCAGCGCGCGGTGTAGCCGCCTGGTTTCAGGCTCTTTTCACCCCCCTTCCGGGGTGCTTTTCAGCTTTCCCTCACGGTACTGAGTTCGCTATCGGTCTCGGGAGGTATTTAGCCTTGGAGGCCGTTGGCCCCCGACTTCCCTAGCCAAATCCAAGGCTAGGTACTCGGGCCGGTGGCGCGCACTCTCCCCCCTTTAACCTACGGGGCTATCACCCTCTATGGCGGGCCATTCCAGGCCACTTCGGCTAGAGGGGAGAGTTGCGCTGCGCTCGAGGCGCAGCCACCGACCATTCACGCTACATCTCCCGCGCGTCACCGCGCGGGATTCGGTTTGGGCTCTTCCCCTTTCCCTCGCCGGTACTCAGGGAATCTCGATTTGATTTCTTCTCCTCCCCCTACTTGGATGTTTCCGTTCGGGGGGTTCGCGCTCCCAGGTTTGAGACCCGGGAGCGGCAGGACCCTTATCGGGTCCTGCCAGGAGGTCCCATTCGGGGATCCCCGGATCTACGGCCGCATGCGCCTCCCCGGGGCTTATCGCAGCTTGCCACGCCCTTCCTCGCCCCCCGAGCCAAGCCATCCCCCAGGCGGCGTCTTCGCGCCTAGCCGGATGCAGCACGGAAGCGGTCTGCACGCCTATGCGCGGTGCCCATCGCGTGATGGGGAGCGACCGCCGCACCCCATCCCGCTGCACCCTTCGTCCGCCAGTTTCCTGGCGGACTGCATCTGCTCAGCCGTGCGGGCTGCGCGGGACCCCATTTCCGGGGGAAGCCAGGCTCTCGTAGGAGGTGATCCGGCCGCACCTTCCGGTACGGCCACCTTGTTACGACTTCTCCCCCCTCGCCCGCCTCCAGTTCGATGGCGCCAACGCGACGCCACCTCACTGGAGACGGACTCGGGTGGAGCGACGGGCGGTGTGTGCAAGAGGCAGGGACGTATTCACCGCGCGATGGTGACGCGCGGTTACTAGGGATTCCAGATTCATGAGGGCGAGTTGCAGCCCTCAATCATAACTGGGGTGGGGTTTGGGGATTACCTCCCCCTTTCGGGTTCGGCTCCCATTGTCCCCACCATTGCAGCCCGCGTGTGGCCCAGGGGTTTCGGGGCATACTGACCTGCCGTAGCCCTCTCCTTCCTCCGCCTTTTCGGCGGCAGTCCCGCCAGTTAGCCTTCCGTCCCTTGAGGGGACGGAATAGCAACTGGCGGCGAGGGTCTCGCTCGTTTCCTGACTTAACAGGACACCTCACGGCACGAGCCGGCGACGGCCATGCACCTCCTCTCAGCGCGTCAGGTAAGGTCTTTAGCCTGACCTTCATCCTGCTGTCACCCCTGGTAAGGTTCCGGGCGTTGACTCCAATTGAACCGCAGGCTTCACCCCTTGTGTGCCCCCCCGCCAATTCCTTTAAGTTTCAGCCTTGCGGCCGTACTCCCCAGGCGGCGGGCTTAACGGCTTCCCTGCGGCACTGGAGGAGCCCGTAGCCCCTCCAGCACCTAGCCCGCATCGTTTACAGCTGGGACTACCCGGGTATCTAATCCGGTTCGCTCCCCCAGCTTTCGCCCCTCACCGTCGGGCGCGTTCTGGCCGGGCGCCTTCGCCACCGGTGGTCTTCCCGGGATCAGAGGATTTTACCCCTACCCCGGGAGTACCCCCGACCTCTCCCGCCCCCTAGCTCGGCAGTATCCCCCGCGGCCCGTCGGTTGAGCCGACGGATTTGACGGGGGACTTACCGAGCCGGCTACGGGCGCTTTAGGCCCAATAAACGTCCCGACCACTCGGGGAGCTGGTATTACCGCGGCGGCTGACACCAGACTTGCCCTCCCCTTATTCCCGGGGCTTTTTAGACCCCGGAAAAGTCGCCCTCAGCGGGCGACACTCGGGGTAACCCCGTCAGGGTTTCCCCCATTGCGGAGGTTTCGCGCCTGCTGCGCCCCGTAGGGCCTGGGCCCTTGTCTCAGTGCCCATCTCCGGGCTCCTCCTTCCAGAGCCCGTACCCGTTATCGGCTTGGTGGGCCTTTACCCCGCCAACTACCTGATGGGCCGCAGCCCCATCCTGAGGCGGATCGGCGCAGGATGCGCGCCGATCCATTTCAGCCTGAGCCCATTCCAGGTGCCCAGGCCTATGGGGAATTAGCCCCAGTTTCCCGGGGTTGTTCCCCTCCTCAGGGCAGGTTAGCTACGTGTTACTGAGCCGTGCGCCGCGCCCCCGCATGCCCGGGGACGCACGACTCGCATGGCTTAGTCTCACCCCGATAGCGGTCGGGTCCGGCAGGATCAACCGGAATCGAGGAGTACGGCGCCTGGCTTCCCCTGGCGGAGGGATCCCGCGCAGCCCACCTCGGATCCAACCGCTCGGGTTGAATCCCCATCTTGTGCGCGCAACTGGAGGTCGACGCCCCATCGACTGGGAGCCACCCCACTCTCAGGCGTCGACGCCGCCGCCGTTTAGTGCGCGCGAGCAAACATGACTGGGGTAGGATAGTGTATATAAACATTGCGCACCATTAGGGGTCTCCGTCACCTTGAGCTGACCCATCGATGAGCCTAAATCCGAGGGGCGGGCTGGCTCGGGGGCGCTCGGGCGCGCCCAACTGGCTGCCGTCGTCCATGTCCACGCGCGACTTCGCTTTCGAGGGCGAGGGCCTCCCCAGGCCCCCGCTCGAGTGGAGGGAGGGGATGCCCCGTGGCTGGACGGGCCGCGCCCGATCCCCCGCTCGGGTGGGAGGTGGACTCTAGGTGACGGAGCCCCCGGAGGCGGGATTAGCGTTTTTAGGGGGGTTCGGCGCAACGGGGAGGTGCGGGGGTTCCCGAGCCCGGCCAAGGCCCGGGCGGGCGACCAGAGGGGGCAGGCGCCGGCCCAGACTCAAGATCTGCTGCCGCAGGGCTTCGTGGGTTCAAATCCCACCCCCCGCAGGTGGCTGCCATCCGGTCGGCATCCGCGGGGCCCGCCCGAGGGCGCGTCGCGGGATCCGCGCATCGTCGGACAAGCTTATGAGCATCCGCGCGCACGGATCGCGTGTCGGTGTCGGAGAACGAGCGGTGGCCGATAGAGCCCGGGGACTACATGTTGGGGAGCCCGGAGTCTCCCCTGGCGATATCGACGCTGTCCGATGAGGAGCTGTTCGGGCTGCTGGCTAAGCGCATGGATCGCGGGAAGTACGCCATACTCGGGATGACAAGGACCCAGAACATAGGTGTGGAGAAGCTCGTGCGCAACGTGGCGGCGAATCCCAGGATAACCCTGCTGGCCCTCGTGGGCCGCGACTCGGAGGAGGCCCCGGTGGCCCCCGTCATACTGGAGCTGAGCCGCCGCGGGTTGGACGACGACCTCGGCCTCCTCGTTGGAGGCCGCCGCGTGAGGCTGAGCAACCTGAGCCCCGAGGAGGTGGACGAGTTCAGGCGCAGGGTCCAAGTGGTGGATCTATCTGGCTCCAGGGACCCCGAGGTCATCCTCAGGATCGCCGACGGGCTCTCCGCGCCCCGGGGACCGACGGCCGCGCCGACCAGGTCGAGCCCAGCCAGGTACGTCAAGCTGGAGGCGCTGGACGACCCGGACGTCGTGCTCGACAGCAGAGGGTTCTTCATAATATATGTGGACAGGGCCAGGTCGCGCATAATATGCGAGCACTACGATCCGCTGGGCAGGAAGACCGCCGAGATCTCCGGGACCTCCGCCAAGGCGATCTACAAGACGGCCATCAGGATGGGGCTGCTGTCCAGGCTGGATCACGCGGCGTACCTCGGCCGGGAGCTCGCCCGTGCCGAGTGCTCCCTCTCCACGGGGGAGGAGTACGTCCAGGACAGGGCCTGATGGACGATGCGCAGCCCCTCACGAGGGGTCCTCCCGCAGATCCGATCCGGATCTGCGATCGCGCAGGATCGAGCGGGTGACGGAGCCCTCAGGAGCGCCCTCCGGAAAAGCTATTAAGGCGATCCTGCAGGCGATCAGCAGGTGACTCGGGTTGGGAATGGAGTACGTGTACGCAGCGCTCCTCCTCCATAAGGCAGGTAAGGAGGTGAATGAGGAGGGGGTGAAGAGGGTCGTGGAAGCCGCCGGAATTCAGGCTGACGAGGTCAGGATAAAGGCGCTCATCGCAGCCCTCTCAGGCGTCAACATAGACGAGGTGTTGAAGAGCGCGACGGCGGTGCCGGCGGCAGCCCCGGCGACCCCCGCACCGAGCGCCGCGCCCGCCGCCGAGGCGAAGGCCGAGGCGAAGAAAGAGGAGAAGAAGGAGGAGAAGGCGAAGGAGGAGGAGAGCGCCCTGGAGGGCCTCGCGGCGCTCTTCGGCTGAGGCCCGCGCAGCCCCCCGCGGCGCAATTACGGCCATCCCGCAGCCATAATTTTTCATTTGATCTTTCTGTAAGACGAGTGACCTCCGGCGGCGCGCCATCCTCCGCGCGGATGCCTCATTCCGCCCGGATGCGCCGGGAGCGCGGGTCGTCCCCAGCTCCCAATCGGGTCGAGGCGGGGCCTGATGCGCCCGGGGGCCCGTTGGATTGCCCGCCCATCTGGGCCCATCCGATCAGCTCGAGGGGCGCGGGCAGAATATTTAATATGCGGAATGCGGGCGGCTGGCGTATGGGGCTCGAGTCCCTGATACCCGGGGCCACCGCGGTGGGAATAGCGTTCAAGGACGGCGTAGTGCTGGCGGCGGAGAAGCGCTTCGCCTACGGCAACTTCATAGTGAGCAGGAGCGGGAGGAAGGTCTTCCGCATAGCGGATGGGGTGGGGGCCGCGTTCGCCGGCATGATAGGCGACATGCAGGTACTGGTGAAGTACGTCCAGTCGCTCGTGAAGCTGAAGGAGGTCGAGGAGCTCAGGCCGGTCTCCCCCAGGTCCGTCGCGAAGCTCATGGGGATCATAATGTACGAGCAGAGGCTGACGCCGATGCTGACCCAGGTGGTGCTCGGGGGGGTCGGCGGAGGGGAGCCGCCCGAGATCTACGTCCTGGACCCGCTGGGCTCGGTGATACCGGACCGGTACGCCTCAGTGGGCACCGGCGCGGAGACCGCCATCAGCGTGATAGAGTCGGGGTACAGGGAGGACCTGGACCCCGGGGGGGCCGTCGACCTGGCCACGCGCGCGATAAGGGCCGCCATCCTGCGCGACGCCGCCAGCGGCGACGGCGTGGACATAATGGTGATAAGCGGCGCCGGGATCGAGGAGCGCAGCCTAGCTTTCCGAGGGAACGGCTGGGTGAGCCGGGATGCCCCAGGAGGTCCTGCGCCCCGAGATAGTGGAGCGCCTGGAGGAGAGTCTGGAGCGGCTGGAGGAGGCCAGGGAGTCCCTGCTCAGGGACGGGAGGGACGCCATGCTGGCGATAAGGAGGGCGATCGCGCGCGTGCACTCGGGCGACGAGGAGGGGGCGCGCGCCATGCTGGAGGAGGCGGGGCGCATACTGCGGGGCATGAAGGAGAGGGCGGACGCGGACCTCGAGAGGTACGTGCTGCCGGTGGAGGCCGAGTACGTAGAGGCGAGCGCCTTCCGCGACCTGGCATTCGGCGCCGCCCTGAGGGGGGCCGACGAGCTGGGCGTGGACCCCAGGGCATACGTGCTGGGGCTGCTGGACGCCGTCGGGGAGTGCAGGAGGCTCGTGTACGACAGCGTGCGCGAGGGGGACCTCGAGAGGGCGGGGCGCCTTTTCGAGGCGATGGACGACATATACTCCAAGCTGATGCACATGGTGGTTTACGACAGGACCGCGGGAGGCCTGAAGAGGAAGCTGGACGCCGCCAAGATTTCGCTGGACGACGCCGCCAGGATACTCACGGAGGCGCGCCTGAGCCGCCGCGGCGACCAGCGAGCGGCCCGAGGACCGTCGACTGCCGCCTCGGAGCCCCAGCTTGGACCTTATATCGCTGGTCTTTATGTCGGGGTATGGGCTGTCCAGCCTGAGGACCTCGAACTTGAGGCCCCTCGAGGACCCCGCCCTCATCAGGGACTCCTCCTCATGTATCTGATCGTAGCCCAGGGCGATGACGTCGGGCCGCACGCGCTCCACCGTGTCCATGATATCGACCGTGCTGCCGAGCAGCGCCACGTCGACCATCCTGAGGGACGATACCAGCTTCAGCCTGAGGTCCTCGGTGTGCAGCGGGGGACGGCCCTTGTTCCTCCTGACGGTGAGGTCGCGGGCGACCACCACCACCAGCAGGTCGCCCAGGGCCCTGGCCCTCTCGAGCGTGTATATGTGGCCCGGGTGTATGATGTCGAAGACCCCGCCGGTGAGGACCACCCTCATCGCCGACCTGCCAGCGTCCGTGAGCACGTAGCCCGAGGCCTCGGGGCGCACAAGCCCGCGGTCGCTCATGGACGCTAGCCACCCCTCCACCAGCTGCCCCGGGAGGCCCATCGCCTCGGAGAGCTCGCCCGCCCCGATGGGCCCGCGCTCGAGCCCCGCCTTGAATATGTGCCTCAGTATCGCCAGCTCGTGCGCGGGCACGCCCCGGCGCATCTCGGTCAATCCTGGAGCCCAGGGCCCTCCTGAGCTTGCGATCGCCCCTCACGGCCGGGTGGTTGGGATCCGCCATCACGACCTCGTACCAGCGGTACCTGCCGTCCTCGGCCAAGTAGTAGGACCCCAGGACCTCCATGTTCGGGAAGGACTCCTTCGCCCGCCTCTCGGCCACCTCGCGCGAGCTGTAGTTGCCCTTGATCTTCACGGTGCCCAGGGCCTTCTGGCGCCTGCCGGAGTTGGGCCTCTGGCGGCGCATGCCGCCCTTCGGGACCCTGACCCTGACGACTATTATCCCCTGCTTGGCCCTGTAGCCGACCCTCCTCGCCTTGTCGAGGCGCGTGGGGACCTCCACGCGCAGGACCCTGGGCTCCCTCCTCCACTCGATGAGCTTCTCCTTGAGCTCCTGAGGCCTCTCCGAGTAGAGCCTGTGCCAGCTCTCGTCCAGGTACTGATACAGCCCCATGGCCAATCAGCTTAGCCCCTTCGACCTCAGTGCGTTTATTATCTTTTCGACGAGCATTGTTATAGACTTCCTCTGGGCCTCGTAGGTCTGGGCGCCTATGTGCGGCGTGTGGACCACGTTGGGAAGGGCGAGGAGCTCCGATGACGGGTCCGGCGGCTCCTTGTCGTAGACGTCGAGCGCCGCCCCCGCTATCCACCCCGACTTCAGGGCCTTGATCAGCGCCGCCGTGTCGAAGACCTCCCCCCTGGACGTGTTGACTATTATCGCGCTCCTCTTGGCCCTCCTGAGCAGCTGCTCGCCTATCATGCCCCTCGTCTGGGGCGTGAGCGTCACGTGGATGGATATGAAGTCCGAGGACTCGAACAGCTCCTCCAGGCTGACGAGCCTGGCGCCGACCCTGCCCAGGTCCTCGTCGGCCGGCCTGACTATGTCGTAGGCGAGTATGTTCATGCCCATGCACCTGGCGATCTCGGCCAGCCTCCTGCCGATCCTGCCGAACCCGACTATGCCGAGGGTCTTGCCGTACAGCTCGTAGCCCATCGACTCCTCCTTCGCCCACCTGCCGGAGCTCAGCTGCTGGTGGGCGTAGGCTATCCTCCTGGCCGCCGCCAGCATCAGGCCCAGCGCGAGCTCCGCCGTGGAGTTCGTCAGGGCCTCCGGCGAGTTCAAGACCTCTATCCCGCGGGCGCGCGCCGCCTCGAGGTCTATATTGTCCAGGCCGACGCCGGAGCGCCCTATGATGGCCAGCCTCTCGCCGCGCTCTATCACGTCCCTGGTCACCTTGGTCCTGCTCCTCACTATCAGGACGTGGTACTGGCCTATCACCCGGAGCAGCTCATCCCTCCCGATCTGCGGGCGGTAGTCCACCTCGAAGCCGGCGGCGCGCAGCATCTCTACGCCCGACTCGTCCACCTCATCCGTTATGAGGACCTTCACCGCCAAGTCGCCCTGGCATCCGGGGCCACATATTTTTAGGTAGCGGCGGCACGGATGGGGAGTCCATGAGCCGCGCGGCGCGGCATGGCAGCGGCCGGCCCCGGGCCCCGGAAAGGAGGCGAAGCTCCGATGGAACAGGTCTCGATAGGGCTCATAGGGAAGCCCAACAGCGGCAAGTCCACGTTCTTCTCCGCGGCGACCATGGTGGACGTGGCCATAGCGAACTACCCCTTCACCACGATAGAGCCGAACGTCGGCGTGGCGTACGTCTCGTCGCCGTGCGTCTGCAGGGAGCTCGGCGTGCGCGACGACCCCGTGAACTCCATGTGCCTGGGGGGCATAAGGTACGTGCCGGTCAAGCTCATCGACGTGGCGGGCCTGATACCCGGCGCCTCGAGGGGGCTCGGCCTGGGCAACAAGTTCCTGGACGACCTCAGGAGGGCGGACGTGATAATTCACGTTGTGGACGCCTCGGGCTCGACGGACGAGGAGGGCAGGGCCGTGGAGCCGGGATCCCACGATCCTGTCAGGGACGTGGAGTTCGTGGTGCGCGAGTACGAGCTTTGGATGCGCGGGATCATCGAGAGGGACTGGGCGCGCATCACGAGGATGACGAGCTCCAGGGAGGCCCTCGAGGAGCTGGAGGGGAGGCTCAGCGGCCTGGGCATCACGTCGAGGGACGTGAGGGAGGCCCTCGACAGGCTGGGGCTCCTGGGGAAGTCGCCCTACGGCTGGTCGGATCACCTGGAGGAGTTCGTGCGCGAGCTGCGCGCCATAGCGAAGCCCATGCTGATAGCGGCCAACAAGGTGGACGTGCCGACGGCGAGGGGGAACTTGGAGAGGCTGCGCGCCGCCGGCTTCGAGGTGGTCCCCACGTCGGCGCTCTCGGAGCTGATCCTGAGGAAGGCGGCGAGGCAGGGGCTGATACACTACAGGCCCGGCGACGGCGACTTCGAGGTCGTCGAGGGCGCGGACATCGGCCCGGACCAGGAGAGGGCCCTGAATTACATCAGGGAGCGCGTCCTCGGGGTATACGGGAACACCGGCGTCCAGCAGGCGCTGGACAGGGCCGTGTTCGGGCTGCTGGACATGATGCTCGTCTACCCGGTCGAGGACGAGGAGAGGCTGACCGATAAGGACGGACACGTGCTGCCGGACGCGTATCTCGTGCGCAGGGGGGCGACGGCGAGGGACCTGGCCTACAGGGTCCACACGGAGCTGGGGGAGACGTTCCTATACGCGATAGACGTGAAGCGCAAGGCGCGGGTGGGGGCGGACCATCAGCTGCACGAGAACGACGTCATCAAGATAGTGGCGGCCGCGCGGAGGAAGCGATGCTCGGCCGCGGCATGGCCGGAGATCCGCCGACCCATCGCCGGAGCGCCGAGAGGGTCCTCCTCGCCACGGCGATGATCAGGCGCCTCATCCTGGGCGACGCGGCGGCCGCGGCCGCGTACACGGCGGCGGATGCGGCGAAGACGGCCGCCAGCTCCAGCACCCCCCGGATGGCCGACGCCGTGGGCGCCATCGCCTCCAGGAGGGGGGCCCTCAGCGCGTACAGGGCGGCGGCCGCCACGGCCGTGGGCAGGGCGTAGTCCACGGGGAGCTCGCGGATCCCGAGGATCCTGGAGGCCCCCCTGAGGCCCCTGATCCTGTAGGCCGTGGAGGCGGCGCTGGCGAACATCCCCGCCAGCACCGCGCCGTATATAGCGTACGGCTGGGCGGAGAGGCGCTCGGCCGCCATCATGAGGGGATACAGGAGCGCCAGGTAAAGGATCGTCATCAGGAGCTCGGCGCTGTGCGCGCGGAGGACCATGGACCCCAGGTAGGTCCGGGCGCCTATCTCCCCCCTCATGTCGACCCTGTCGAGGCCCTGCATGACTGCCGACACGTACTGCGAGAACGCGCCCAGCAGGTTGCCGGCGGCCCACAGCGCGATCGGGACCGCGAGCTCCGGCACCAGGTAGGGATCCCTGGGCCTGAGGAACTCGACGATGTACGGCTCGAAGAAGATGGCCGGGAGCGAGATCGAGGTGGCAGCGAAGAGCACCATCAGCAGGTCGTAGTAGGCGCGAGAGTCCCCCTCCCCCGAGAGCAGCTCGCCGTAGCTCACGCTTATCAGGTTGCCGATGAACCCGTAGAGCTTGCCGATCATGTACATGACCTGCCACATCGCGTTGTCCACCAGGCCCCCGACCGCCGCTATGAACATCGTGTCCAGCGACCTCAGGTTGTTCGACGCGTACCCGAGGAGCGGGACCCAGGAGCCGGATACGAACTCCCTGAACGGCCTGCGGAATCCCATCGACCTCGACAGATAGGGCGAGACGGCCGCCGCCGAGTAAGCGAGCCCCGCGGCCGATACCGCGAATGAAGCTACGAGGACCGACGTGAGGCTCCACGCCGACTCGAATATGTAGTAGATGGACGCCAGCTTCACGACCGACGTTATGAGCACCGTGTAGAGCATCTTGGGCCTGTCCAGCGCCACCAGGGACCCCGTGGTCGCAGCGGAGAGCGAGGATGCTAGGGCGCTGAGGGTCGCCAGCGCCAGCATGGCTGTGAAGTAGGGGCCGGCCAGCTTGGAGCTCAGCCCCAGGAGGTAGGCGGCGCTGATCGCGGCGCCGGCCGCGCTGAGCAGCAGCCCGGTCAACAGGACGCCGAGCTCCGCCGAGCCGTACTTCGCTGTTAGCCTGGGGGATGCGAACGAGGTTATCGATGAGGGTATGGCGCCGAGCGACACGGCCGCCGTGAAGACGTTGAGCAGCCCGACGTCGACTAGCGATAGCTTCCTGGTCACGGCCACGGAGAACGCCACGCTCGCGGCTAGCGATGTCAGGGAGACCGCCAGGGCCATCGCCCTGACCCTCAGGCCCCCGCCCGGCACGCCGCAGCCAGGGGCCCCGCCCTTATAACTGAAAATCCCGCCCTTCGGGGCGGGGTAGCTCGCAACCGGCGCCCCGAGGGGCATCCCTGTTTAAATCGGGGAGCCTGCCGCGCCCGATTGATGGGGGGGCTCGGGGCGGACGCGGGCATCCGCTGCCTCGGCATAGAGAGCACGGCGCACACCTTCGGGGTCTCGGTGGTCAGCGGCGACGGGAGGATATTGTCGGACGTCAGGTCCACTTACAGGCCGCCCCCGGGCTCCGGCATACACCCACGCGAGGCCTCGAGGCATCACGCCTCGAGGGCCCCGGAGCTCCTGCGCGGGGCGCTCGAGGCCGCGTCCGCGCGCATGAGCGACATAGACTGCGTAGCGTACTCCGCCGGGCCCGGCCTGGGCCCCGCCCTGCGCGTGGGGGCGGTCGTAGCCAGGACCCTGGCGGCCTACTACTCAAAGCCGCTGGTACCGGTGAACCACGCGGTGGGCCACCTGGAGCTGGGGAGGTTGCTGACGGGCGCGCGGCGCCCGGTGGCGCTCCTCGTCTCGGGCGGCCACACGGCGGTTCTCCTGCCGAGGCGCTCGCGCTGGCGCGTGTTCGGGGAGACGCTCGACATAACGGTGGGGCAGCTCCTGGACCAGCTGGGCAGGCACATGGGCCTCCCCAGCCCGGCAGGCCCCGAGCTCGAATCGATGGCCAGGGGTGGCTCGGAGCTCCTCGATCTCCCCTACGTGATCAGGGGGAACGACATGTCCTTCTCGGGGATGCTCACCGCCGCCAAGCGCCAGCTGGACGCGGGGGCCCGCCGCGAGGACGTCGCCCTCAGCGTCCAGGAGACCGCGTTCGCGATGCTCTGTGAGGTCTCCGAGAGGGCCCTGGCGTTCTCGGGGAGCGGCGAGCTGATGGTGGTCGGCGGCGTCGCCGCGAACTCGAGGCTCAGGGAGATGCTCGGCTCCGTGGCGAGCAGGCAGGGCGCCCGCCTGGAGCTCGTGCCGCAGCGCTACTCGGGCGACTGCGGCGCGCAGATAGCCTGGACCGGCCTCCTGCACTACGTGCACGGGCTCTCGGTGGCGCCGCACGAGGCAAAGGTGGTGCAGAGGTGGAGGCTCGACGAGGTGGTGCTCCCATGGATAGACCGACGGACCTCGTGGAGCTCAGGGTCATCGCGAGGGGCGCCGAGGCCGACATCGTGGAGGCGGAGTGGTTGGGCATGCGCGTCGTGCTGAAGAGGCGCACGGTGAGGCCCTACCTGAATCCGCAGCTCGACGCGCGCGTCCGCTATCGCCGCACGCTGAGGGAGGCCGCGGCCCTCCACGACGCGAAGCTCGCGGGGGTACCGGCGCCCACGGTGTACTTCGTGGACCCCATGGGGGCCGAGATAATTATGGAGATGATCGAGGGGCGCAGGCTGAAGGAGCTGCTCGAGGAGGAGCGCCGCGTCGACCTGATGCGCGTCGTGGGTGACTACCTCGGCAGGCTGCACGGCAGCGGCATTGTGCACGGGGATCCGACCACCTCCAACTTCGTGCTCTCGGGCGAAGTCCTCTACGCCCTGGACTTCGGCCTCTCCTTCAGGTCCAGGTCCCCCAGGGACCAGGCCACGGACCTCCACGTGCTCAAGGAGGCCCTCGAGAGCTACCACAGCGACTTGTTCGAGGAATCCATGAAACTGCTGATCGAGGGCTACGCCGGGAGCTTCGGCGGCAGCCGGGAAGCGCTCGCCTGGCTGAGGAGGCTGGAGTCCAGCGGCAGGTACAGGGGTGACCGAGCCTTGGAGAGGTCGCTCTGCCTGATCAGCGGGAACAGGCACAAGCTCCAGGAGATGTCCGTCGTCGCGGAGGCCATGGGGTGGCGCCTGCGCCCGTGCGAGGGCCGCAAGCTGGAGGTGCAGTCCGACGACCTCGCCGAGATAGCCCTCGCGGCGGCGCGCGCGGCGGCGATCCCCGGCTCCATAGTCGAGGACAGCGGGCTGTTCGTCAGGTCGCTCGGCGGCTTCCCGGGGCCATACTCGTCATACGCGATGTCCACGATCGGCTACCGCGGCCTCCTCAAGCTCATGGAGGGCGTCGAGGACCGCGCGGCGCGCTTCGAGTCGGCGATCGCTTACACGGATCAGGCGGGGCGCATCAGGGTCTTCACGGCGCGCGTCTGCGGCGCCATAGCCGAGGAGCCAGCGGGGACCGGCGGCTTCGGCTTCGACCCGGTGTTCATCCCCGCCGGCTACTCCAGGACTTTCGCGGAGATGGATCTGCGCGAGAAATCATGGATATCGCACCGCGGCATCGCCATGTCCAGGCTGCTCAGGTGGCTCGAGGCGTACGGCGGAGCGCGCGGGGCCCCCCGCGGGCGACGCCCCCATCGGGACGCCGAGGCCCGCGGCGCCAGCGCACAAACCTTATATTCGGCGCGTCCGATCGCCGCCGGAGGTTGGCCAGGACCCACTCGCACAAGAGGGGCAAGTCGCACTCCACGAGGCCGCCGGCCCTGAAGTCGACGTCATGGATAACGATGAGCCAGAAGGACATAGAGGGCCTGATAGTCAAGATGGCGCACGAGGGCCTGACGCCCAGCCTGATAGGCGAGAGGCTCAGGGACGAGTACGGGATACCGAGCGTCAAGAAGCTCATAGGGAAGTCGGTTGTCGATGTGATGAGGGAGGCCAACGTGTCCCCTCCGATCCCCGAGGACCTGAACAACCTCCTCAAGAAGGCGCGCAGGATCATGGATCACCTGGCCACCTACCGCTCCGACAGGAAGAGCAGGCACGCGCTCGAGCTCGTGGAGGCCAAGATCCACAGGCTGTCCAAATACTACAAGCGGAAGGGGATCCTGCCGAGCGACTGGCAATATAAGGCGGTCGTTGCCCAGCTGGCGTAGTGATCTTTGGCCGTGGAGCGCGAGGATGTACTCGGGCTCATACGCAGGGTGGCAGAGCGCGGCGGGACCCTCAGGATAGCTTACAACGCGGACCTCGACAGCGCGTCGGCAGCGGCGATCGCGTTCTCGGCGGCCAGGAGGATGGGGGCGCGGGCCGTGGCGAGGCCGTACGAGGTCGTCCTCGACCTCTCGCGCGCAAGTCGTGAGGTCATGGAGGACGACGCGCTGCTCGCCATAGGGCTCCTGGTGAAGGGCGAGCCGTCGGCGCACGGCGTGAGGGACGCGATTCTGATAGAGCCGAGCGATTACCCGGCCATGAGGGAGCGCTTGGCCTCGCCCGCCCTCGGGTCCTCGGCGCTCTCCGCGCTCGAGGTCATGGGCGACGGCTCCCAGGTCCAGGCGGTCAGGGCCCTCGTGGGATACTACGCCACCAGGTGCTACCTCTCGGATCGCGCCTGCGGTGAGGCGGCCGCGCGCGCGTCGAGGCTCGGGGACCGCTTCCAGCAGCTGCCCGATTCGCCCATGATAGCCCTGAGGAGGCTGGCGCCCCTGGACGCGGCCATCAGCCTGACCCCCTACCCCAGCATGGCGTACATGCTGGGGGACAGGCCGACGGTGGCCGAGGGTCTGAGGGAGGCCGGCGTGTGCGCCGACTCGTGTCCCACGCTGGAGGAGCTCGAGGGCAAGCGCGAGTCGGCCGAGGCCCTCAGATCCTACCTCTCCAGGGCGCTCCCTAAGGAGCTCTATCCCAGGCTGATCCAGAGGAGGATCCTATTGCGCGACGATGCGGGCCTCCTGTCCGACATGAGCGACCTGTCCCTGCTCGAGGAGTCGCTCATGTTCAGGGAGGGGCCCCAGTCTTCCCTGGTGGACTCGCTGGAGTTCTACCCCAGGGCGCTCAAGCGCGGCCTCGAGTCCCTCCTCGAGATCTCCAGGTCCATCCCCAGGATCATGTCCCAGATCTCGCGCTCGGCGCAGGGCGGCGGCAGGGCGATTTTAGCGGAGGAGCTCAACCTTCCCAGCGCGGCCTCCCCCGAGGTTTTCGTGAAGTCCGCGGCATTCCCGATGCTGGAGGGCGACCGCATCCTGGTGTTCAGGCACCGGTCCGGCCTGGGCGGCGTGTACACCGTGAGCGCCAGGAGCAGCTCCCCCGTGGATGCCCTGCTGTCGGAGGCCGAGGGCATGGGAGCGCACCACGTGACCTGCGGCCCCCTGGCTAGGATATGGGTCCCCGCCGAGGAGGACAGGAGGTTCCGCTCGCTCCTGACGTGAGGCGATGGCCATGTCCGGGCCCGGGAGCCCTGCCAGCGCGCCGCGCCGGGTGCGCGTCAGGCTGCACGTTGATCTGGGATCGCCGAGGAGGGCGGGCTCCGCGCTGAGCGCGCTGCTGCCGGACAACGTGCAGTTGCCCGAGGGGATGGAGATCGAGATGCGCGCCGAGCGCGGCGGCCTGGTGATCGAGGCCTCGCACAGCGTGGAGGGCGCGGACACCCTGGCGGCCACCCTGGTCGAGGTCCTGGAGCACGCGCGCCTGGCGGGACTCGTGGCGCCCCTGGGCGACGGCGATTAAACGTTTATTAACGCTGTCGGGGACCGTCGCACTCGCCGCAGTTGTCGGCTAGGCAGAAGCGCGAGAAGGTCTGGCTGACCGTCTACGCCCCTCCCTACTTTGGAGGGAGCCCCATAGCCACCATACCGACCAGCCGCCCCGAGTCCGCGGTGGGCAGGGTCGTAGAGGTGACCCTCTACGACCTCCTGAAGCTCGACCCCTCGCAGTACGTGATAAAGCTGTACTTCCAGATCGAGAGGGTGGAGGGGGCGGAGGCCTACACTAGGTACAAGGGACATGAGTACACGGTCGAGTACCTGAACAGCCTGGTGAGGCGCGGGACCTCGATGGTCAACTGGATACACGACTACAGAACGAAGGACGGGCTGGACCTGCGCGTCTATGTGGTGGTCTTCACTCAGTACCGCATAAACACCTCGCGCAAGCACGCGATAAGGATGGTGGCCCACAACATCCTCCAGGCGCGCGTGCCGGAGATGACGCTCGGACAGTACGCGCAGGAGGCGGTGCTCGGCAGGCTCGCCTCGGAGATCCACAATGAGGCTAAGAAGGTGGCCGTGCTGAGGCACGTGGGCATCAGGAAGACCAAGCTGCTGACGAAGCTCGAGGAGAGGCCCCCGCTCGAGCTGCCGTACCAAATTGGGGGGATCTCCGGAGCCCAGGGCGCCGGGCAGCAGCGACGATCGTCGGCTGGCCCGGAACCGGTAATTCGCGGTGAAGTGATCGCGCTCTAGGGCTGGAGCGCGAGAATACCGAGGGGGGCTGACGCCCCCTCAGCGAGAGAACCGTGCCCCGGGAGGCCTCCGCGGCGCCTGTAGCACCCCGGTGGTCGGCTCGCCCCCAGGCTACCCGACGTACTGGTAGATCAGGACCTGCGCCCAGAGCCCTCTGTGCGTCTCATAGATCGGGGTGCTGTAAGCCAGCCGTATCGGGTACGACGTCGAGTTGTAGACGAGGCCATAGGTGTAGAACGGGAGCTGATAGTATGGATAATAGTAGTATGGATAGTTGGGCTGCTGGACGTAGTGAGGGGATATCCCGACCAGCTGGCCCGTCACGGGGTCTATCTGCGCCCACCCGACCCACCTTAGGGGCAGCATCTGGCCGATCAGCGTGTCATTGTAGAAGTAGTCCGTGAACATGCCGGTCGTCGAGTTTATGTATAGGCTCCTGTCGTACCCGGCCCAGACTATCATGGCGTCCACCTTGCCCTCGTCCCCGCCGAGCCCGTAGATCCTCCCCGACACCTGATATCCGCTCAGGTATGGATCGTTGTAGAGCCTGGACGGATCCACGCCGGTCGCGAAGACAGCTATGTATATCGGCCTGGAGGGATCGAACGACTTGAAGTAGTTCAGTATCTTGATCGCCTGCGTCTCGTTGTCCAGGAACATCTGCGCCACCAGCGATATCTGCGTGCCGTTGATGGTGGCGTTGTCAACCACCGCGGTCCTGTTGCCGACCACCTCTATCCAGTACCCGTAGTCCCACCAGGCTATCACCACCGAGTTGGCGGGCGTGCTGCTGTTGATCCAGGAGAGCGCATCGAGCCACGCGGGGTTGTAGCCCATAGTGGTGGCCGACGTGAGTATCGTCACCGGGGCGTTATTGGAGGGCACCCAGTGGGCGTAGGCGGGGTATGCCGTCATCGCCACCACAGCCAGCACGAGCGCCGCCCTGCCGTACTTGTAGTAGTCCAGCCTGGCCTTCCCGCGCCTCGCCCTGCCCAGGACCGCCGGGCCGGGCGATATGCCCGAGACCGCGTAGTGGAGGCCTATCGGCGCGCCCACCGCGAGGGCGATTGAGAGGAACGGGAGCAGCTGCGCGAAGGAGGTGGCCACGTACATTGACCATAGTATGAATATGGGCACCAGGACGGAGGAGAAGCGCCTCCGGCCCCTGCCGCCCCCGAGCATGTAGTAGCCGGCGGCTATCGCCAGGAGCACGAGGACGCCGTACGTGGCGAGGACGCTGATGCCGCTCACGCTCTGCTGCTCAGCGACGGTGTTCAGGGGGGAGGGGCCTATCCTCATGAGCGGGTTGAGCACGGAGAGGTACCTCCCCGAGAGGGCGTGGGGCGTCCTGTAGAGGAACGCCGCGACAGCGGCGACTATCAGCGCCGCCATCCCCAGCTTCGCGCGCCCGGGGACGAACCCTCCCCTGGCGACCAGCGCCGAGATGGCGCCGATGACCACCGCCCCGTAGAGCAGGAGCTCCGTGGGGTACTTCGCCCAGGAGAGCCCGGGCGATGGGAAGGCGGCCGGTATCAGGGTGGGGACTACGAACAGCACCTCCTTGAGGGGGAGGTTCTTGTCCACCCTCATCGCGAAGGGCGCCAGGAGGAGGGCGGCGCCGGCCACCCCGGCGAAGTTGACGGCCCCGCCCCACATCACCTGCACGTAGCCCAGCAGGACGCCGGCGGCCAGCGAGTACGTGTAGGATCTCCAGCCGGAATCCTCTACCCCGATGATCAGGAGGGCTAGGCTGAACGTGCCCAGCACGTAGGCGAAGGGGGTCCCCTTGTACCACCCGAAGTCGGTCCTGAGCATGAGCCCCGGGAGGACCGCTATGAGGAAGGACCCCAGGAGCGCCGCGTAGGGGTTCCCGGTTGCCCTCCTCACTATCATGAAGACCGGGAAGACCGCGAGGCCCCCCATGGCGACCGGCGCCAGGGCGGCGTACTGGTAGAGGGTGATGTGGAGCCCGACGGCGCGGAGCGCCAGGTATAGGGCCGCGTTGAACAGATACAGCCCGTTGACGCGGAGCGCGCCCAGGTCATAGCCCCAGGGATACCACGCCATGCGGTCCACGGTGTGGAGGAACTCTTGGATGCCCGCCGGGCCGTGCGCCTCCAGGTCCTCGACCATGACCGAGGTCGCGTAGTAGTGGAAATAGGGGTCGAACTCGTTCAGGTAGAACCCGTACCTCATGGGCATGAGCCTCACCGCGATTGAGAGGATCGCTGCGACGGCGAGCCCCAGGGGGACGCCGTACTCGCCTAGTACTTGCATCAGGCGCCCCGTCGACATTGCCGGCGCAGACCGCCGGCGCTCTATTTTAACTTATGGAGCCGAGGGGCATCGGACGCTACGCTATCGCGATGGGCGCCATCGTATCATGCCGCCGATGGCCAGCACCACGAGGTACCAGACCACCAGGAGCGCGGCGGACGCCAGGGCCAGCGCGAGCGCCACGCCCTCGTGATCCGACCTGCCGGATCTGCCGGACAGCGCGACGAAGTACAGCCCGAGCCCCACGAGGATCGCCAGCGTCACGGTCTCGCCTATGGACTGCTGGAGGTACGCGGGGGGGACGAACGCCAGGGGAGGGACCCTAGAGCCCGTCAGCATGTAGTTGATCAGGCCGGCCGCCAGGACTATCATGGCGGCGGCGTACCAGTTCCTGACGTCCATCACCAGGTCGAGGATCCTCCTGTAGCGCCCGGAGATGAGCCTCCTCGTGCCCCTCTTGGAGCCCCTCTCCTGGCCCGGCACGGGTCGCGGTCGGCCCGCTGATATATAAATGCGAGCCCGGCGCTCAAGTCACCACCTCGCTGAGCCTGCCCGACTCGGCGGCCTCCCTGATCTCCATGGCTATCCTCCTGCCCATGTCCACCGGCTCCCTGAAGTACATGAGGGAGTAGGGGCTCCCGTGGACCATGTACACGCTGGTCCCCGCCACTATCCTGCCGGAGAACTCGAAGTACACGACCTCCAGCGTGTCCCGGACTATGGACTCGAGGGAGAAGGGGCCCACCGGCGGCCTCCCAGTGCGCTCCTGCACCGCGGAGGCGAACGACTCGCCGTCGCGGAGTACGGAGGGGAGCAGGGACTCCCTCAGCACGAGCGGCAGGTTGCCCACGACCACGAACGTGGGGTCCGCGAGCCCGAACGTCCTGCCGTCGACGTTCGACTCGTACCTCACGTCGAACCCGAAGAGCTCCAGCCTGCCCCTCAGGGGGCTGTAGAAGAAGTGGTGGTAGGCCGGCACCCCCACGACGTACTCCTGTATTATGTAGGGGCCCTCAACCCCGCGCAGCCTATCCCTGAGCTCCTCGGGGTCCCTGGCGAAGAAGTAGCCCCTGCCGCCCTTGGCGCCGTAGAGCTTCACGATGACCGGGCCGTCGACCTCCTCCGGGGAGCTGTAGGTCCTGGGCACCCTGAGGCCCGCCTCCTCCATCAGCGACATCTTCCTCCGCTGGTCGGCCTCCCAGGCCAAGAGGTACCTGTTGCCGAACGTGGGCACGCGGATCTCCATGGCCGCGCGCCACCCGACGTACTCGACGTAGCTGCCGTGCGGCACGATGACCGCCCTCCTGGACCTCAGCTCCTCGGCCGCGGCGGGCAGCTCCCGCAGGTCCATCTCCAGCACGTCGTCGACGAACCACATGCGGGAGTAGAACCAGCCGCGGCCCGGGGGCGCTATCGCTATCGTGCGCAGGCCCTCGCGCTTGGCCCCGAGCAGTATCTGGATCGCGGTGTGGCTGGCGACCGTTGCGACCGCGAGGTCCCCGGCGCCATAACCCTCCAAGAGCCCGCCGACGTCCGGCGCGCCCCCGGCGCTCAAGTCACCACCTCGCTGAGCCTGCCCGACTCGGCGGCCTCCCTGATCTCCATGGCTATCCTCCTGCCCATCGACACCGGATGACGGAAGTAGAGCGCGCTGTACTGGCCGCCCACCCCCATGTACGCGTTCGTCCCTCCCCCTATCCTGGGGGCCACGTCGAAGACGACCAGGTCGAGCTCTGGCGTGACCATCACCTGCAGCGTGAACGGGCCGATGACCCCGGGCGGCACGAGCCTCCTGGCGGCCTCCAGGAACCTGTGGCCGATGTCGAAGGCCTTCTCCAGCAGGCTCTCCCTCATCGTGGCGGGCTCGTGCCCGACCTCGACGTACCTAACGTCGGGGTCAAGATCCAGCTGATCCCTCGCCGGGAGCCTGTAGACGCCGTCCAGGTTGCTCTGTATCCTCCTATCTATGCTGTGGAGCTCCAGCCTGCCCCTCAGGGGGCTGTAGAAGAAGTTCAGGTTGAAGTGGGCGCCGACCACCAGCTCCTCTATGGATGCCGATGCCAGGTCCTCCATCCTTATCAGGCCGTGCTCGGCGAGCCTCCTGGCCTTCTCCATCAAGTCTCCGCCGTCCCTCGCGATGAAGAAGCCGCGCTCCACGCGCCTCGCGGCCTCCGGGAGCTTCACGATGACCGGGCCGTCGACCTCCTCCGGGGAGCTGTAGGTCCTGGGCCTCCTGATGCCGCCCTCGTCCAAGAGCCTGTAGTAGTTCGCGGGGCCGACCCTCTCCTCCCACCTCAGGAGGTACCTGTTGCCGAACACGCTGACCGGGAACCTGCGCTCGATGTTCTCGTAGCCGACGTAGACGGCGAAGGACCTGTTGGGCACGAAGACTGAGCCCTCCGAGCGCAGGTCGGAGGTCACGCGCTCGTCCACAATATCGGCGTAGTCGTCCAGGACCACGAGGCGGTCGACCACCGGGAACTCCCTGTAAGCCCTCTCCCTGCCCCTCCTGGCCACGGCGATCGTCCTGAGGCCCTCACCCTTGGCGCCGTCGAGCACGTCGAGGGCCGAGTGGCTTGCCAGGACCGCGACCGATACCTTCACGCTCCCGCCGACCAACCCGGATGGATTTAGCCTTGCCCCCGCGCGAGCGACCTGCACTCCGATATCAGCTCCTGCAGCGAGTCGAAGGCCCGGCCCCCCTCCTCGGAGCGCACTATGATTATCGTGTCCACGTGGCAGCTGACGACCTCCTCCACGTTCACCCCCCTGGACGCCAGGCGCTGCAGCAGGGCGGAGACGACCCCCGGGGTTTCCGAGATCTCGGGAGGGCTGACCACCGTGAGGGCCGCGAGCCCGGAGGACTCGGCCAGGACGCTGCCGGAGGGCACGGAGCGCAGTATCTCGTCGCGGAGCCTGGACTCGTGCACCACCGTGTAGGACGAGATGCCCTGGAGCACCTGGAGGAACATCCTCCTGTGCCTGGCCGCCAGCTCGCCCAAGGCGTCCGCCACTTGGGGGGTGCGCCTGAGCACCATCTTCCCCAGCCCGGTCTTGAGGTCCAGCCTGCTGGCCGAGAGGACCCTCGCGACCGGGAGCTCCGGGCCGCCGGAGAGCTCGGGCCGCCTCATCCTCTTCAGGGCGGCGAGCACGGAGCCCTCCGTGACGCTCGCCCCTATCAGCGCCTCCACCTGGGGGCGGAGGATCCTGGCGACCGCCGACGCGTTCGCGAAGCCCCTCCTGAGGGCGGAATCGAGGCAGGGGTCGAGCTGAATGAGCCTCCTCACGTACTGCGAGACCGTACGTTTTTGGTACAAATGTGACCCATTTTGGCCGTTTTTGGCCAAAATGTATATAAGCGTTTCGAGCGGGGAGGATCCAGTTTGGCCCATCAGGTCTGGAAGCTCCTGGCCATGGAGGAGGGACCGGCCGCCGCGCTGGCCCTGGCGGACGGCTCGGTGATCGTGGGCAGGGGCTTCGGCGCGGCCGCGACCAGGGTGGGGGAGGTGGTCTTCACCACCGCGATGAACGGGTACACGGAATCGCTCACCGACCCGTCGTACAGGGGTCAGATACTGGTCATCACGCACCCGCTGGTGGGCAACTACGGGGTGCCCCCCGACTTCGAGTCCAAGAGGATACAGGTCGAGGGGCTGGTGATCGCGGCTCTCACGGAGCCCAGCCATCCGAGGTCCGAGCGCTCCCTCCACGAGTGGCTGAGGGACGAGGGGGTGCCGGGGATCGAGGGGGTGGACACGAGGGCGATCGTCAAGAGGATAAGGGGGTACGGCGTGATGCCCGGGGCCCTGGCGGTGAGGGAAGACCCCGAGGAGCTGGACCCCGAGGAGCTCCTCCGGATGGCCAGGGGCTTCGACTACGAGACCGCGGACTTCCTGGGGCCGGCGCTGGGGCCGGCGACCTTCGGGGTGGGCGGCCACCACGTGGTCGTGGTGGACTTCGGGATAAAGGGGGGGATCGTGAGGGAGCTCGTCAGCAGGGGGCTGAGGGTCACCGTCGTCCCCTGGAACTGGGGGCTCGGGGGCATAATGTCCCTGAAGCCGGACGGCGTCGTGATAGGGAACGGGCCCGGCAACCCGGCGGCTATGGACGCCGCCATAGACCTGGCGCGCGGCGTGGTATCGACGGGGCTGCCGACGCTCGGCGTGTGCCTGGGCCACCAGCTGATAGCGCTGGCCCTCGGGGCCAGGGTGAACAAGATGAAGTTCGGGCACAGGGGGATAAACAAGCCAGTGAAGGATCTGTCGAGCGGGCGCCTCTCCATAACGACACACAATCATGGGTACGCCGTGGACCCCGCTTCCCTGGAGGGGAGCGGCCTGAGGCCCAGGTTCGTCGACATAGACGACGGCACGCTGGAGGGCATGGCGCACGAGCGCCTGCCGGTCCTCACGACGCAGTTCCACCCGGAGGGATCCCCGGGGCCGAGGGACGCATCATACGTGTTCGACGAGTTCAGGGCGATGGTCGTTGAGGGAGGCAGTATCTAAGGCGCTGGTCCTGGGCTCCGGCGGGATAAAGATCGCGGAGGCCGCGGAGTTCGACTACAGCGGGAGCCAGGCGCTGAAGGCGCTGTCCGAGGAGGGGATAAGGACCGTCCTGATGAACCCCAACGTCGCGACGATCCAGACGTCCCACAGGATGGCGGACCGCGTCTACCTGCTGCCGCTGACCCAGGAGTTCGCCGAGAGGGTCATAGAGAGGGAGAGGCCCGATGCGATACTCCTGGGGTTCGGCGGGCAGAGCGCGCTCTCCCTGGGCGTCCAGCTCCACCGCTCGGGGGTGTTGGCAAAGTACGGCGTCAGGATCCTGGGCACGCAGGTCGAGGGGATAGCCAGCGCGCTGGAGAGGGGCGCGTTCAAGGAGCTCATGTCGAGGAGGGGATATCCGGTGCCGCCGTCCGTCCCGGCCGGGAGTCCCGAGGACGCCATGCGGGCCGCGGAGGACGTAGGCTACCCCGTCATAGTGAGGGTCAGCTTCAACCTGGGCGGCAGGGGGAGCTTCGTGGCCAGGAGCAGGGAGGAGCTCTCCGAGGGGCTCAGCAGGGCGTTCTCGCACTCCCCGGTCAGGGAGGTCCTGGTCGAGAGGTACTTGGACAAGTGGAAGGAGATAGAGTTCGAGGTCGTCCGGGACCGCCTGGGCAACTCCGTCGCGGTGGCGTGCATAGAGAACATAGAGCCCATGGGGGTCCACACCGGCGACTCCACGGTCATAACCCCGTGCCAGACGCTGACAGATCGCGAGTACCAGGAGCTCAGGAGGGCCTCCATCGGCGTCGCCTCCTCGATAGAGCTCGTGGGCGAGTGCAACGTGCAGCTGGCCCTCAAGCCGCAGGGCGACGCCTACTACATAATAGAGACGAACCCCAGGATGTCCAGGAGCTCAGCGCTCGCCAGCAAGGCTACCGGTTACCCGCTGGCGTACGTGGCCGCGAAGCTGGCGCTGGGCTACACCCTGGACGAGGTAGCCAACAAGGTGACGGGGGACACGACCGCGTTCTTCGAGCCGAGCCTCGACTACCTGGTCGTGAAGGCCCCCAGGTGGGACCTCGAGAAGTTCTGGCCCGTCGACGACAGGCTCGGATCCGAGATGATGAGCGTGGGGGAGGTCATGGCGATGGGGAGGGGCCTGGAGGAGGTCCTGCAGAAGGCCTTCCGGATGCTCGATATAGGCGTCGGGGGCCTCGTTGGGCCCTCCACGTACGCGGACGGCGACGCCGAGGAGATCCTGGAGCGCCTGAAGCGCTTCAGGCCGTACTGGATGCTGGACGCGGCCAGGGCGATAGCCCTCGGGGTCCCGCCGGAGCTCATCTCGGAGATCACGGGCGTTACGCCGCTCTTCACGAGGGCTCTGGAGCGCCTGGTGAGGACCGGGAGGGAGCTCATGGACCTGAAGAGGATGGACGGGCGGTCCCGGAGGGCGCTGCTGGCTAGGGCTGTGCGCATGGGCTTCACGCCCGAGCAGATATCGGAGCTCTCGGGCCTCGAGCCCGAGGAGGTCGAGGAGCTCCTGAGGGACCTGGAGGAGCCGGTGGTCAAGGACGTGGACACGCTGGCGGGCGAGAGGCCGGCCAGGACCGGCTACCTGTACCTGACGCACAACGGGTGGGAGGACGACGTGCCCGCCGTGGAGGGGCGCGGCATCGTCGCCCTGGGGGCCGGGGGTTTCCGCATAGGGGTGTCCGTGGAGTTCGACTGGTCCCTCGTCGAGATAACGAAGGCGCTCGAGGAGCTGGGATTCCGCGTGGGGGTCGTGAACTACAATCCGGAGACGGTGTCCACGGACTGGGACGTCATGGAGCGCATCTACAACGCGGAGCTGGATCCGCGCCACATACTCTGGGTGGCCAGGAAGCACGGGACCAATGAGGTGCTGGTGTTCGCGGGGGGGCAACTGGGGAACAACGCCGCGGAGGCGCTCGAGGGCATGGGGCTCCGCATAATCGGCACGGCGGCGTCCTCGGTGGCGGAGGCGGAGGACAGATCCAAGTTCGGGAGGCTCGTCGAGCGGCTGGGGCTCCTGCAGCCGGACTGGACCTGGGCGAGGTCGGTGGAGGAAGCCGTCGACTTCGCGGAGTCGCACGGCTACCCTGTGATAGTGAGGCCCAGCTACGTCCTGAGCGGGTCCTCCATGTTCGTCGCCAGGAGGAGGGAGGATCTAGAGAGGCTCATGCGCAGGATACTGGAGGTCTCGAGCAAGCCCGTCGTCATAAGCAGGTTCCTCGAGGACGCGCTCGAGGCGGAGGCGGACTGCGTATCGGACGGGCGCAACGTGCTGGTGCTGCCCATGGAGCACGTGGAGGGTGCAGGGGTGCACAGCGGGGATGCCACTATCACGATCCCCCCCAGGAGGGTATCGCGGAGCGAGCTGAGGGGGATCGCGGGGGCCGCGGCGGCGCTGGCCAGGGAGCTGCGCATAAGGGGGCCGTTCAACGTCCAGTTCCTGGTGAGGAAGGGCAGCGTATACGTGCTAGAGCTGAACCTGCGGAGCAGCCGCTCCATGCCGTTCGCGAGCAAGTCCTACGGCGTCAACCTGATGAGGGCCGCGGCGGCCGTGCTCGCGGGGAGGGAGCTGGAGGCCGGACAGGGGCAGGTGGAGCTGGAGCCCGGCGTCCGCGTGCCGGAGGTGGGCATCTGGAGCGTCAAGAGCCCGCAATTCTCCTGGGCTCAGATACGCGGCGCGTATCCGTTCCTGGGGCCCGAGATGAGGAGCACGGGCGAGGTGGCCGCGATGGGGCTCACGTTCAGGGAGGCGCTGCTGAAGAGCTGGCTGGCGGCCACGCCCAACCGCATACCCAGGCCCGACAAGACCGCCCTCATCTACGGCAGGGGCCTGGAGAGGGCGCAGCGCGCCATGTCCAGGGCGGGCTACGGCTGCGCGTCGATCAGGGGGATGCCGCTCAGGGGGTGCGCCGAGCTGGAGGCCGAGGACGCGGCTCGGATGATAAAGGAGGGGGAGGTCGGGATCCTGATGACGGACGGGTACGCGCCGGAGCTGGATTACCACGTCAGGAGGGCGGCGGTCGACCACAACGTCCCGGTCGTGCTCAATCGCGACCTGGCGGCCGAGCTGGCGCTGGCGATCGAGGACTACATGAACGGGAGGCTGGAGTTCACCTACATGGAGATGGGCGAGTACTTGGAGGGCGGGCGGCTCGGTAGGGCTCGATGGTGGCGGGCGGCTTCGACGTCGCAGCGTAGGCGACCATGACTATTCCCGGCACCTCCTCCGTTATCCTCTTCGATATCCTGGCCATGAGGTCGTGGGGGATCCTGTACCAATCGGCGGTCATGCCGTCCTCACTGGTCACCGCGCGCACGATAACGACGCGCCCCAGCTCCCTCCTGTCCCCCTTCACCCCCACCCACCTCCCCTCCGTCAGGACCGCGAACGCCTGCCAGACGGCGCCGTAGAGGCCGGCGCGCACGAACTCCTCCTCCACTATCGCATTGGCCCTCCTGGCAATCCGGAGCTTCTCCTCGGTGACCTCGCCCTCTATCCGCACCGCCAGGCCAGGGCCGGGGAATGGATGCCTGTCGACTATGTAGTCGGGGAGCCCCAGCTCCCTGGCGATCCGCCTCACCTCGTCCTTGTAGAGGTCCCTGAGCGGCTCTATCAGCCTGAGCCCGAACCTCTCGGGGAGCCCGGCCACGTTGTGGTGGCTCTTTATCCTGTCAGCCCCCCTCCCCGAGGCCCCACTCTCTATCCTGTCCGGATAGATCGTCCCCTGGGCCAGGAACTTTGCGCCCCGCACGCGGGAGGCTACCTCCTCGAATACCTCCGCGAACGTGCGGCCTATAGCGAGGCGCTTCTCCTCGGGGTCCGTTAGCCCCCTGAGCGCCGAGAGGAAGCGGTCCGAGGCGTCCACGAAGTGCACGTTCCTTATCCCCAGCTCGCCCAGCGCGCGCAGCACGCCCTCGGCCTCGCCCTCCCTGAGCAGCCCGTGGTCCACGAAGACCACGTGGAGCCTGTCGCCGATCGCCCTGTGGACTATCGCCGCCGTCGTCATCGAGTCGACGCCCCCGCTGACCGCGCAGATCACGGAGTCCTCGGGGCCCACCATCCCGCGCACCTCCTCTATCATTGACGGTATCCTGGAGACCGGGTTCCAGTCCCTCTCGAGGCCGGCGATCGAGAGGAGGAAGTTGCGGATCACGTCCATCCCGTGCTCCGTGTGCGCTACCTCCGGGTGGAACTGGACGGAGTACACCCCGGCGCCCCTGTCGGGGTCCTCCATGGCGGCTATGAGCCCCGACTCCGAGATCGCCGTCGCCGAGAAGCCGGGCGGCGGCTCGGCGACGACGTCCCCGTGGCTCATCCAGGCGGTGAACTCGTCCGGCAGGCCCTCCAGCAGCCTGGACTCCCCCCTCCTGATTATCCTAGTCCCGCCGTACTCGGCCCTCGGCGACCTCCTGACGACCCCGCCCAGGGCGTGGGCCAGGAGCTGGTGCCCGTAGCATATGCCCAGGATGGGGAGGCCGGAGTCCAGGAGGCGGGGATCGGGGCGCGGGGAGCCCTCCTCCAGGACGCTCATCGGGCCGCCGGACAGCACCAGCGCGCCCGGCCTCCTGGAGAGTACCTCCTCGGCCGGCGAGTCCCCGGGCAGGATCTCGGAGTAGACCCCCAGCTCCCTTATCCTGCGGGCTATCAGGTGCGCGTACTGGCCGCCGAAGTCCAGCACCACCACGCCCAGGATGGATCACCTGTCGAGCGTGATGAATGAGGCGACCGGCACCCTCAGGTCCTCCCTCAGCCTGTCCAGGGCCTGCCGGAACCCGACCACGGAGAAGACGCCTGCGACGCTGGATCTGACCGCGCCGCAGAGCATGGCCATAGCCTTCACCGTGGCGCCGGTCCTTATTACGTCGTCGACGAGCAACGCGTAGTCGCCCCTCCTGGCCGCCTTCCTGGGCAGGTATATATAGCGATAGGCCCCGGACTCGAAGACCTGGCGGGCCTCCACGAAGTCCCTGATGCCCAGCTTCTTGCTCTTCCGGACCACGGCCATGCGCGTGCCCAGGGCCTCGGCGAACTGGTAGGCCACGGGGATCCCATCCGACTCCATGGTCATTACGTAGTCCACCTTGAGGCCGGAGAACCACTCGCGCTGCGACTCCACCACGTGGCGCAGCAGCGACGGGTCATGAGTTATGTCCGTCACGTCCACGCCCCCCACATCGTCCCTCCTTATCCTGGACTCCACCTCCCTGGAGAGCTCCGAGCGGAAGAGCGCCATTATGCGCCTGGCGACCTCCAGGCTCGGCACGACGAGCCCGTTCACGTAGCGGCTGAGGACTGTGGGCGGCAGCCCGAGCTGGGGCGACAGCTCGCTGTAGCGCATCCTCCCCTTGAGTATCCTCAGGGCCTCCGCGGACTCCATCCTGAACCTGAGCTCCTCGGCCCTCCTGAGCACCATGTGGGATGCTATTTTGCAAGCCTCAATTAAATTTTGATGCAACTTATAGGTAAATTTTACTCAAAAATGGTAAGGAGGGCCGTCGGATCCCGAGGCCGAACCCCCGCAGGAAGCGGTCCATCCTCCTGAGCTCCTCCAGGAACTTCCTGCCCTCCGCGGTGATCTCCAGGTACCTGGCGTCGCCGTCCCTCGAGTCCAGCAGGAGCCCCCTGCTCTCGAGCTCCCCCAGGAACCTGAGGAACCTGTCGTATGGGACGCCGGACGCGCTCAGGACCTTTGTTATCCTCGCCCTCCCCCCCTCGCGCTCCACGGCGTCCAGGACGTCCAGGTATATCCTCAGCCTGCTCCTCTCGGGCCTCCTCCTAGACAATGTGCCTCCCCCTGAGCAGGAACGCCAGGAGAAGCGCGAACCCGGCGAACCTAACGGCGTTCCCCGCCAGGTAGTAGGTGAAGAACCCCATGGGATAGGCGAGCATCACCGCGTGGCCCGCGAGCATCAGGACGAACGCTGAGAGGACCATCCCGGAGAATGATCCGCTGGACCTCAGCTGCAGCGCGTCCATGACGACGAGCGCGAGGAAGACTATCGACGCCAGCTGGATCGCGTCGAAGAACGCAGTGTTCACCACGAGGGCCCTCCTGAGCTCCCAGGGCGCCAGGTAGGCTGCGTACGCCTCGGCCGGCCCCAGCTGGGGGACGGGCGGCGAGCCGGCGGAGTACACCACTTCCGTGTACCCGACGGCCAGAATCAGATAGGCGATCAGCTGCAGGGTCAGGTAGAGGTATGAGGATACCCTGAAGAGCTCCGCATAGGCCACCAGGGGATGCGCGTACAGCGCGAGCGCGAGCGAGCCCTCGAGGAGGAGGCCGAGCCCCAGGAGCGAGAAGCTGACACCGAGGAACCAGGGCACGGACCCGCCCGCGAACCTCCTGTACCTGTAGGCGGCGTACGCCACCGCGACGGCGACGGCGCCGCTGGCCATGTCGAGCGCCGAGATCGTCGGCAGGTAGCAGGGCATATCCAAGCGCTGGCGGGGGGGATCCGTAAAAGGGAAGCGGTCGCCTAGACCAGGTGGCAGGCCACCCAGTGGCCCGGGCTCACCTCCCTGAGCCTCGGGACCTCGGTCCTGCATCTGTCGAACGCGTAGGGGCACCTGGGGTGGAAGGGGCAGCCGGGCGGCGGGCTCAGGGGGCTCGGCAGCTCCCCCTTGGCCTTCACCTCCACCTTGGGGGCGGTCGGATCCGGTATGGGGACAGCCGCCAGGAGGGCCTGCGTGTACGGGTGGAGGGGGTTCCTGACGAGCTCCTCGGAGTCCGCGACCTCCACGAGCCTCCCCAGGTACATGACGGCTATCCTGTCCGACATGTGCTTCGCTATCGCCAGGTCGTGCGTGATGAACAGGAAGGATATCCCGTACTTCTCGCGCAGGTCCAGCATGACGTTGAGCACCTCCCCTCTTATGGAGACGTCCAGCATCGAGACGGGCTCGTCCGCCACTATGAACTCCGGCCTCATTGCGAGGGCCCTGGCTATTGCGACCCTCTGCCTCTGGCCGCCGCTCAGCTCGTGCGGGTAGCGGCTGGCGAACTCCTCCGGCGGCAGCAGCCTCACGTCCTCGAGCGAGCGCATCACCCTGTCCTCCAGCTCCTTCCCGCTAGCGATCCTGTTTATCAGGAGGCCCTCGGACACGATGTCGAAGACGCTCATCCGGGGGTTTATCGAGTCGTAAGGATCCTGGAAGATCATCTGGAGCCTGCCCCTGTACTTCCTCAGCGCGGGGCCGTCGAGGGACGCGATGTCGACGCCATCGTATATTATCTGCCCGCCCGTCGGGTTCACCAGGCGCACGATCGCCTTCCCGAGCGTCGTCTTACCGCTGCCGGTCTCGCCGACGAGCCCGACCACCTCGCCGCGGCCGATGTCCATGCTCACGTCGTCGACCGCCCTCACGTATAGCTTGGTGCCGGTTATCTTGCTCAGCAGCCCCCTGTAGAACGGGTAGTACACCTTCAGGCCCCTCACGGAGATCAGCTCGCCCATCGGCATCACCTCGCACCAGGTGGCAGGCCACCCAGTGGCCCGGGCTCACCTCCCTGAGCCTCGGGACCTCGGTCCTGCATCTGTCGAACGCGTAGGGGCACCTGGGGTGGAAGGGGCAGCCGGGCGGCGGGTCGGCCAGGTTCGGGGGGGACCCGGGCAGGAAGGAGAAGCGCTGCCTCCTCGCCCTCACGTCGGGGAACGCCTTCAGGAGGGCCTGCGTGTACGGGTGGAGGGGGTTCCTGTAGAGCTCGACCGCCGGCGCCCTCTCCACGACCCTCCCGCCGTAGTATATTATCACGGTGTCCGCGAGCTCGGCGATCACCGAGAGGTCATGCGTGATCAGGATCATGCCCATGTTGTGCCTGGCGCGGAGGTCCTCGAGCAGCCTCAGTATCTGAGCCTGGACTATAACGTCGAGCGCCGTGGTAGGCTCGTCGAGTATCACGAGCTCCGGGCTGTTTATCAGGGCCATCGCTATTGCAACTCTCTGCCTCTGGCCGCCGCTCAGCTCGTGCGGGTAGCTGCCGAGCCTGTCGCGGCCCACGCCGACCTCGTCCAGGAGCTCCGCGGCCGCGCGGAGGGCCTCCTCCCTCCCGACGTCCCTGTGCGCGAGCACGGCCTCGGCGAGTTGGTCCCCCACGGTGAAGACCGGGTCCAGCGCGTTCATGGATGCCTGGGGGACGTATGACATCTTAGCCCCCCTGATCCGCCTGAGGTCGTCCTCGCCCATCGCCAGGAGGTCCTCGCCGTCCAGGAGCACGCGGCCGCGCTCCACCACCGCGTACCTGGGGAGCAGCCTGAGCAGGGTCAGCGCCAGGGAGGACTTCCCGCTGCCGGACTCGCCGGCGATCCCGACTATCTCCCCCCTACCCACGTCGAACGTCACGTCCTGCACCGCCCTCACGCGCCCCTCCCTCGTCGCGTAGTGCATAGTCAGGTCCTCCACCCTGAGCACGGGCTCGACCAGCTCGGCTCACCCCCGACGAGACCAGCTGGTACTCGAAGCGGTACGAGTACACGGGGGTCAGCAGGAGCCCGGTGGCGTCCCGCAGGGCGCTGGTGGTCGCGTTGTAGTCGTAGTACCAGTACTGGATGGAGACCAGGTCGGAGCCGTTGTAGATGGCTATCGTCGCCGAGACGAGCACGGAGCCGTTGGCCCTCGTCGCCAGGTAATTGTATTCGGCCCTGTAACCCCCCACGGTCGCGTTGCCGCCGCCGCTCCCCGCGCCGACGCTGGGGGAGATGAACAGGGGCATCCCGAACCCCGCGTAGTAGGTCGTCAGGTTGGACGGGATCAGCGCGTACGAGTAGTTGAGCGTCCTCCGGGGGTTGGCGACGCTGGAGTTGTATGAGATCAGGGGCTCGTAGTAGAACCTGATCAGGTCACCGTCCACGGAGACCACCTGGATCCTGAACTCGTTGAGGGCCGTCCCCAGGCGGACGTCGCCCAAGTACGCTGAGATTGTGTAATTGTAGACCGCGGTGTAACTGGGGCCGAGGCCCGCGGGTTCGGGCCCCGCGGGCTGGCGCTGGTGGAGCGCGAACGCCGCGGCCGCGTCGGCCGCGGCGGCGATGGCGACCGAGAGCAGCAGCAGGGCGCGACTCATCCCCCTCATCTCTGCCTCAACCTCGGGTTGAAGATCTCGTCGAGCGCGTAGCCCAGCAGGACGAATGACAGCGACAGCAGCACTATTGCTATGCCGGGGAAGATGAACCACCACCAGCCGAAGCCGTAGTACGCGGCGGACGCCGCGTGATCGAAGGCCTTCGAGAGCATCCTGCCCCACGTGGGCACCGTGGACGCGCCGGGGAACAGGAAGTCCAGCGCGGCCTCGGTCAGTATGAAGCCGGGGACGTTGAGCGCGAGGTTCGCGTAGACGAGGCCCATCACGTTGGGCAGTATGTGCCTGCGTATTATGTGCAGCCTGCCGGCCCCGAGCCCCCTCGCCGCCTCTACGTAGCCGCGCTCCTTCAGCGAGAGGGTCTGGGATCTTATGACCCTGGCGACGGCCGGCCATGAGAGCACGACGAACAGCAGGATGAGCCACAGATAGAGCTCCGAGGAGAGGAAGGCGGAATGCGTCAGCATGTACACCACGACTATCGCCAGCGGCAGGAACGGTATGACGAGGAACACGTCGGCGACCCTCATCAGGAACTCGTCGACGGCGCCGCCGAACACGCCCGCGATCACCCCCAGGTACATGCCCACCACCACCGTGAATATGGAGGCCAGCAGCCCCACCTCTATCGATATCCTGGAGCCCCAGACGAACTGCGACCAGAGGTCGCGCCCCATGTTGTCGGATCCCAGGAGGCCGTACTGCCTGCCGTAGACGAAGAGGAATGGATAGGCGAGCTCGACCTTCAGGCTGCCGGGCGAGGACCCGCCCAGCGCCACCACCTGGACCACCAGCGTGTAGTTGCCGCGCTCGCTCAGGATGTCGAGGCCGGTGTTCGTCATGCCGAGCCCCGAGGGCCCGAAGGCGGCCAGGTTCACGTCCGGCAGCGTGGTCGACAGGTACGCTATGTTCCAGTTGCCGAGCCGGAAGCCGTTGTCGTAGCTTATGTCCTCCTGGAAGGAGCTCGACATCACCTCGTAGGAGGTCAGGCGCACGACCGTGCCGTCCGGCCTCACCAGGAGGAAGCGCAGGTAGAAGTCCGACAAGTTCTCCACCGAGATCGGCTTCACCAGCGCGCCGAAGGCGAATTCGTAGGGCGGCTCGTATTCGTAGTTGAAGGTGTAGTTGGCGGTGTACACCACATCGCGGGAGCCGGGGGGAACGAGCGCGGATATCAGCGCGGCATCGGCGCTCGGCACGCCCTGCCTGGTCCTAGACACGAGATCGCCGGGGGGCTGGGCCTGGACCAGCTCCACGCTGGCGCCCGGGCCGGCGGCGGACCTCCAGGCGGACATCGAGGGGGGCACCGCGCTGAGGTTCGGGGGGAGTCCCCTGTACTGCGGGAACACGGTCGCCCAGGCCGGGACCGCCCACGGGCCGGCCACGTAGGGCTGCGTCGGGCTGGGCCCGGCTATGTGAGGGGCGAGGAGCGCCATGAGGCCGAAGAACGCTATTATCACGACGCCGGCCATGCCGGTTTTGTTGCGGAGGAGCAGCCTGAGCGAGCTCTCCTTCGGCGAGCCGCGTCACCTCCTTATCCTGGGGTCCAGGAGCCCGTAGAGCAGGTCCGCTATCAGGTTGGCCAGCACCACCATGAGCGATATCACGAAGAATATCGCCTGCTCCAGCGGGAAGTCCTGAGTGATTATCGCCATGTAGGTCCAGTAGCCGAGCCCCGGCCACCCGAATATCGTCTCGGTTATGACCGCGCCGGAGAGGACGAAGCCCAGGGATATCGCGAAGACCGTCATGACGGGCAAAACCGCGTTCCTGAGGACGTGCCTGTACAGCACGTCCCTCTCCCTGAGCCCCTTGGCCCTCGCCATCAGGATGTAGTCCTCGCCCATCACCTCCAGCGCGGAGCTCCTCATTATCAGGTAGAACCCGCCTATGCTTATGAGCGTGAGGGACAGGAAGGGAAGGGCCATGGCCCTCAGGACCGCCGCGTAGTAGGAGGCGCCGGTGAACTGCGACATGTAGGCGGCGGCGCTCGACGGCGCCAGCTTGAGATAATAGGCGAAGGCGAGGAGGAGCAGCATCCCTATCCAGAAGGACGGCATCGAGTAGAGGAAGAGCAGCGTGACGAATGAGACCTTGTCGGCCGGCCTCCCCCTCCTGCTGGCCGAGAATACTCCTAGGTACTCGCCGATTATGAAGGAGGCCACCGTGGAGCCGCCCAGCAGCAGGATCGTGTAGGGGGCGAACCTGGCTATGGTTGCCGACACGGGCCCGCTGAGCACCCCTCCCACGTTGTAGCCGAAGTGGAACGTGAAGAGGGACTCCATGTACCTCAGGAACCTGTACTGGATCGGCAGGTTGAACCCGAGCTCGGAAATCACGCGCTCCCTTATCTCGGTTATGTACTGGAGGTTGTGCGACGTGCTTATCGCCGGGACGTACCACACCTCGGGGTTTATGCCGAGCAGCGTGAAGGGCATCACCTGGAAGAGCAGGAAGTTTATCGCCGCGACGACCACCATTATGACCGCTGTGAGCGCGAGCCTCCTGAGTATGTAACCCACTAGGCTCAAACTGGATGGGGAAAAATGGTTTGAGGTTAATTAATCATTCGGCGCGGCGCCGGCCGCGGACGAGCGCCACCGCGACCCCGATTATGACTATTACCACAGCAATCGCTATTATGGCGTAGGATAGCGTGTAGTTCGGCGGGGGCGCGCTCACAGGGAGCGGCGCCAGCGAGACCGCGGCGGATGCTGCGGGCGCTGAGACCGTCACCGACACGTTGGCGGGCTTGTAGCCCGGCGCGCTGACCGTGGCCGTGTAGGTCCCCAGCGGCACGCTCGGGAACGACGCCATGCCGGAGGAGTTGGTCGTGGCGGTCTGGCCATCGACGACCACCGTGGCGCCCGCTATGGGCAGGCCGCTCGGGTTGGTCACCCTGATCACCAGCGGCGCCGAGGTCACCGGGGCGGTCACCGTGAGCCCGCTGTAGCTGTACCAGACCCTGCCGAGCCCGAACGACCTGTACGTCAGGTTCGCCACCAGCTCATAAGTGCCGGGCTGGAGCCCGGCCGTGGGTATGGAGGCCGTGTAGGACCCGTTGCCGAGGCTGGTGAGCGGGTACGATGCGACGATCGCGCCTCCGGGCTTCTCCACCTGCACGACCCCGGTGGCGTTCGTTATGGGGATGTACCCGGTGGAGCCCGGCGCGACCCCCATGAACGACGTGGACGTCGGGTTGTAGATCTCCTCCTGCACGTTGACCTTGTAGCTGTACGCGGCGCCCTGGGTCACCGTGGACATCCAGGCCCACCATGCGGACCTGTAGTAGTTCACGTTCCTCGTGAGCACCTGCGTGTTGGTCACCTTGTCCCAGCTCTGGAAGACGAACGGCCCGCTGCCCACCTCCAAGTTGGGCAGCCAGTACATCCACTCGGGCAGCGACTCCTTCGGGGAGTTCAGGTAACTGCTGAGCCCGGATATCTTGGAGACGGGGATCGTCGTGTCCATGGCGCCCGTCGCGCTGGCCACGGCGCTCGGGTTGAAGTACTGGAATATGTGCTCGGGCAGCACCGGCACGTCGAGCGTGTATATGTTCCATATGTTCGTCGAGTTCACGTACAGCTTTATCTCGTATGGGTCGTTCGGGGGTATGTACGTGGCCAGGAGCCCGTAGGGCGGCGTGGAGGCGCCGGTGAGCGGGGTGGCGGCGCCGGTCAGCCCCTGCAGGTTCCAGTAGTACAGCGAGAAGTTGTAGTCGTAGGCGGTTATCGGCACCCCATCCTGCCAGGTGGCATTCCTGAAGAAGTCGAGCGTTATTATCTGGCCGTTGACTATCCCGGAGGCGTTGAATGGGTTCCACCAGCCGGGCCCGCTCCCTATGGGCGCCGTCACGTCGTTCTGCACCGTGTAGGTGGCCATCCAAGGCATCAGGGCACCGCTCGTCACGCCCGTGGGCGGGGTGCCTATCGGGCTGTCGTAGACCTCCTGCCACACGTCGACCTGCCACACCCAGTTGGTCTCGTAGAGCGGGTCCAGGCTCTTGGGCGCGGAGTGCAGCGCCTCCGTGAACGTGCCCCCGACCGCGCCGGCCGGATGGACGTTCAGCAGCGTGTAGTAGAGGCCGGTCGCCTCGGCCGGCCCGGTGGTCGGTATGTCCGCGTACCCCTGCCACCCGTTGGACTGGACGGCGTACATGTCGGTCCCGTAGTACCATATTATGTAGGGCAGCTGCTGGTAGAATATCTGCTGGACCTTCGATGCGGCCTCCTGGGCGATCGTCGTGTTGGCGGCGGCCCAGTACAGTATGTCGGTCCAGTAGTCCATGCTCTCGTTATAGAAGTTGCCGAAGTTCACAACGCCCGCCAGCTGGCTGTTGAAGAAGAACCACGGCCAGTTGGGCTCCCAGCTCACTATCCAGCCGAACGTGTACATGCCCCAGGTGTCCGTCTGGTTCGCCAGCGTCATGTTGTAGACCGGCGGGGTCGTGGAGAAGTTGCTCAGCATGGTGCCCGGCGCTATCACCACGGAGGACGCCGGGCCGTAGATGACTGAGGACGCCGTCACGCCGGTGACGGGCTCCAGCGTTATCGTCAGGTTTATGGCGGCGGCCGCCTGGGCGAGGGCCTGGGCCGCCTCGGTCCTCAGCGGGTCATCGGACCTGTAGTAGAGGACCGGCGAGAAGGGCTTGCCGTAGAGTGTCCACTGGCCCGTCTGCGCGTTGTAGGACATGCCGGGGACCTCGAGCAGCTCCTTCATGGCCATCTTTGGATCGTAAGAGTAGGGGTACCTTATGCTGGCGTTGTACCAGTTGACGGACGAGAAGGGTTGGGAGTAGAGGGTCGGCTGGTAGAGGTAAGGACCGGCCACGACCGCGACCCCCAAGAGCTTCTGCATCTCCGCGTAGTTAGTCAGGTAGGCGATCGCCCTCCTGAAGTGGACGTTGCTGTAGGGGTACGTTAGGCAGTTGAACGCTATCCCCTCGAAGCCGTACGTCAGGGTGGTGTTGGTGTAGAGGTTGGGGTTTGTCTTCGCCGTCACGTAGTCGGAGGGCGACAGGGTCCACTCCATGGCCTGTATGCTCCCGCGCGAGAGAGCGAGGAACGCCGCGTGATCCGAGGGGTAGACGTAGAATACGACTTTGTCCACCAGCGGCCCATGGGTCCTGACCTGGCTGGGCTGCAGGATCGTCTGCTGCGGTATTGCGTACTGGGGCGATGACTGCGCGGCGGCGGGCATCGCCCCCGGAAGGAAGGATACCACGAGGATTAGGGCCACCATCAGTGGCAGCGCTCTTCTCATCTCGACGGCACTTAACATACTTCTGCCTAATAAATCTATGCATAAGTTGTATTTAGATAGAAATAATATCCTTAAGGCACGCGTGAGCGCAAACTGGAGTTCCACCTGTAGAGCGATGGTATGAACATTAGCGATATAGCGCCGAAAGCCGCGTAAATCCACATCAGGTATGAGACCCCGGTCAGCGCCATGAGCGGGCCACCGATCAGCGCGCCTATCGAGCCGCCGACCATGTTGCCGACTCCCCACACCAGCGCGTTCGCGCGGGACAGGTTCTCCTCGCCCACCATCTGGCCGACGTAGCCCAGGAGCACGGGGAACCCGCTCATCGCGAAGAACGAGTAAACGGCGAAGAGCGCCAGCGATGCTGGCTCGTTGCCCACGTAGAGGAATGCCGGGAAGATCGCCGTCGGCACCACCGTCGTGATCAATACTATTGGGAAGCCGCCGTACTTCGACGTGAGGCGCCCGAAGAGCGGTTGGCCCGCGATTGCGGTCGCATAGCTCACCGTGAGGATCGCGCCCATGAGGACGTCCGAGCGATAGACGTGCACCAGGTAAGTGGGCACGTATGTGAGCACGCCTGTGAAGAATATCGATCTGACGAACACCATGGCCACGAGCGGAAGCACCGCCGCCAGGGGGATGGGCGACCGCGCGGGATGCGCTTCACCGGTCGCCGCGCGGGGCGCGAACTTCGTCCCCCTGAGCATGGCCGCTATCGCGGCGACTATCACGGCGTTGTAGGCCGCCACCGATAGGAGGCCCAGGGATGGGCCCAGGGATACTATGAGGAACACGAGCACCGATGGGAAGATCGCCCTGCCCAGGGATCCCAGTGATCCGTTGAGCCCGAGAACCTTGGGCGCGTCATCCCGGTACTCCAGCTGCAGCATGGCGCCGCCGAGTTGGTGGTAAAACGCGAGCCCGGAGCCCAGGAGGGCCGAGGATGCCACTATCAGCGGCAGCGCAAACCTGGGGAACGCGAAGCTGGCCGAGTAGAGGGCCGAGGACAGCACCAGCAATGAGAGCCCCGCGATCATCAGGCGGCCGTGGTCCCCCCTCCTGTCGGCCGCTGATCCTATCGGCGTGCTCAGGAGCCCCGAGAGGAGCGAGATGGCGGCCGCCAGCACCCCCAACACCACCGGGTTGATCCCCATCCTCGTGTAGTACACTATGAGCACGGAGAACATCACCAGGAAGCCATCGTTCACGAAGTGCCCCGCGGACGACGCCACCAATATCTTGATCCTTTCATTCATGAGCGCGCCATCTGAGCTACATTATTTAAGTATATTGCGCGAATTTTGCGCCATTTTATGGCCGAAATACCGTGAAAAATTCCAATCGCTGTATGGGTAAATAAGTTATTCTTGGGCCCCGGGAGACGGGCTTCCGGCGAGTAGTAATGCTTGCCCGGCGCTTCAGCGCCGGCCCGTTCGAACGCGCGGGAATTACGCGCCGTCGGCGCCTGACCCCCTCCCCGAAGGGCTAGGGTCGCCGTTCACTTTATCATGCGCGCCCATCGGCGCGCGACTGGAAGTAATGTCTCCCCCTGACGAGGGACATAGCGGCCGACGCGATCAGCAGCGCCACCGATATCCTGAACGCGAACTCCTGGCCCCTCAGGTAGGCGAGCGCCATCGCCGATGGGAGCCTGCCGCTGAGCGTCCCTATGAACAGCTCGTACACGATGTACGCCGGCAGGACCGATGTCGCGGCTGTGAGCGCCATTATGAAGCTCAGGACCATGCCCGTGTTCCTCATCATGTTCATGACCCCGGAGGCGACGCCGTAGCGCCGCGGGGGGGAGGAGGACATTATCGCGCTCGTGTTCGCGGGCCAGAACATCCCGCCGCCCGCGCCGTAGATCGCCTCGAGCGCCGCCACGTGCAGGAGGGGCGTCGAGGGGGTTATCCCGCTCAGCATGTAGAGGGCCGCGGCCTGTACGAGCAGGCCGGCGGTGGCCACCACCCTGGCGCCCACGCGGTCGCTCAGCCGCCCGGCGTAGGGTCCTATGGACATCGACATTATCGACATCGGCAGCAGCAGATACGCCGCCGTCAGTATTGGGACCCCAGCTATCCCCTCGAAGTAGAACATCAGGAGGAAGTTCACCGCGAACAGCGCGAGCGACTGCAACATAGCAACGGCGACGGAGAACGAGAATATGCGGTTCCCGAATAGCGAGAAGTCGACTATCGGGTCGGCGCTGAACATGGCCTCCCAGACCGCGAACGACGCGAAGAGCGCGAGCGACGCCGCCACGAAGGCGTATACGTACGGATCGGACCACGAGTAGAGGAGCCCCCATGTGAACGCCAGCAGCAGGGACAGCAGGCCCGCTGTGAACGTCCCGGCGCCCACGAGGTCGAAGCTCTCGCCCCCGCCCGCCCTCGAATCGGGCATTATCGCCCTGTACGCCCACAGCGTGCCGAAGATCCCTATGGGCACGTTTATCAGGAATATCGCCCTCCATGTGGTGTACGTTATTATCAGGCCCCCGAGGACTATCCCCAGGACGGAGCCGGCCCCCCATACTATTGAGTTCATGCCGAACGCCTTGCCCCTCTCCTGGGGCGGGAATGCCTGCGAGATCAGCGCGAACGAGTTGGCCGTGAGCAGCGCCGCGCCCATTCCCTGTATGGCCCTGAACGCGACGAGCGAGGGCCCGTTGGGCGCGAGCCCCGAGAGCGCCGACCCTATTATGAAAACTATGAAGCCCGCGTTGTACATGCGCTTCCTCCCGTACATGTCACCCATCCGTCCCAGGCTGAGCACGAGCGCGGTGTTCACGAGGAGGTACGCGACGACCACCCAGACCATCGTTATGTAGTCCGTGTGAAGGTCCTCGGCGATCGGAAGTATGGCGAGCACGACTATTGAGCCATCGATGGCCGACATCAGGCTGCCGACCATGGTGACGGACCATACCCTCCACTTGTACTCCATGGACGGTGCCCGATGAGTAGGAAATTTACGCCTTCCGCGGGGCCCGCGGGGGGCGGGGCGTTGCCAGCGATGTCGCCCTCTAGCCACGCGCGCCGCGAGCTCCGCCACGAGGTCCGGTACCTGCTCCGGCGCTATCACGTCCTCGTGGCCGGGCCTCTCGACGCTGGACAGATAGATGCCGTACTCCTCGAAGTCGTCGCCTACCCTGTCGCCGAACGGCGATATTATCATGTACTCGTCGAGCGATCTGAAGATCCTCAAGAGGAACCCGTCGACGAGGCCGACCTCGTCGCACGCCGGGGGGGGCCGCGCTGTATGCGATGGAGTTGACCGACGCGATGGGCAGCGACCTCCCGAGCGCCCCCACGATGCCGCGTTCCACTTCGGCGAGCTCCGCCGCGAGGCCCCTTGGGGAGCCCCCTGGCGGGTTGATCGCGACGATCTCGACGCCCAACCTCCCCAGGGAGCGCCCCAGCCCGCCGAACGTCCTCCTCCAGGCCTCCTCCGGCGTCCTGGGCGGCGGAAAGTGCATCACGCCCCTGGGCGAGTAGCTGAAGAGCTCCATGAGGAACCTCGGCGAGCATCTCGCCATGGACGTGTATCCCAGGCCCGGGACGGATATCACAGCGCCCCTCCTCATTCGCCGGTCACCAGCTCGTCCAGCATCGACTTCAGGGTCCTCCAGTCCGGGACGCCGGGCACCCTGTAGACCAGCTTCCCCTTCCTCCACGCGAGGAGCGTCGGGAGCCCGTAGATCTCCAGCCTCTCCTGGAACTCCGGGTACGCCTGCACGTTGAGCCTGGCGAACGCCACCTCGGGATACTTGGGCGCCAGATCCCTGAGCATCGCCCCCAGTATATGGCACGGCGCACACCACGGGGCCCAGCAGTCGAGCACCACGTAGCTCCGGTTCCTGACGAGGTCGCTGAGGCCGTCCGGATCAACGCATGCGACCGCGCCCTGCGCCGACATTGAAGCCCGGCCCGCGCGCCCGCCCGGTATAAAGCTTACCAAAAGTTCCATGCCCGGCTATGCGAATGATGATCGGGGCCGGGCGCCACCGCGGGATCTCACCGCTTCCGGCCCCCCACAATCCCTGTAAACATCTCATATCTATTCCGCGGAAAATGTATAAAATTATGATTAAAAATTCGAGAATTCTCATCGCAAAATTCACTGGATGTCGTGCCCCGAGAGGCTCCTTCCGCCGGTCTCGAATCCCTCGAACCACCAGACGCCGGCGAGCATCGTTGACAGCGCGAATATCGCGGCAACGGAGGCCGCCGCCACGTTGAATGGCGGCACGACGAGCGTGAGCACCCCCGTTATGGCGCCGGCGGTTATCCAGACGACCGCCCTGACAATCGATATCAGCCTGCCCCTCGTGTGGGTGGGGAACAGCTCGGGCTCCAGGACTGCCCTGGATGCCCACGTGAGCTCGACCGGCAGGAATTGCATCGCCATCATGGCCAGCAGGATCAGCCCGGCGGTGCTCCCCGTGACGGCGCGGTATGCCCACAGAACCATCCAGAGCGCCAGCTGCATCCCGAAGGAGAGGACGGCGAGCGTCTTCCTCCTCATCCTCTCCACGAAGAGAATCCCGAACACTATCCCCACTATGACCATCGCCAGCCCGCCGATTATCGGGACCACCTCGGCGACGCCCTGCGAGAAATAGGAGTACGCGACGCCGTAGGTTATGTAGACGAAACCCACGTCCTGGGATATCCCGAGCACCACCAGCAACAGCAGCCTGAGCCAGAGGCCGCCCCTAGGCTCGACGGGCTCCGCCCCTCCATCTATCTCCCGCCAGGCCGACTCCACGTCCATCCCGGCCCTCCCGGAGATCGCGCTCCAGGGGAGCGACTCCCGGACCGCGAGCAGCGCCACTATGAGCGCGGCCAAGGGGGCCATGAAGAGCATCGTTACAGCCACCGTGTTCATGAGGCCGGCGAGCCCCAGGAAGAACGGTATGAACGTTATCGCCACGCCGAGGTTCCCGAAGTTCTGCACTATCACCAGGAGGTTCCCGCGCCACCTGGCCGGCACCGCCTCCGCCAGCATCGCCAGGATGGGGCTCTCGAGCCCTATGGCCGCCATGCCCACGAGGACGAACGATGCAATCAGGAGCCCCAGCATCTGTGCCCAGAGGGAGTAGACCAGATAGAGCGCCACCCCCACGACTATGAGGGCGGCGGTCGCTATGAACGAGTTCCTCCTCCCCATGGAGTCGGCCATCCAGCCGGCGAGGAGCGCGCCGAATCCGCCCGCCACATAAGGCAGGCTGTACGCCAGGAACGCGAGGCTGGAGGGTAGAACCCCGCTGATGGCGCTGACGGGGCCGTAGCTCTCGGCCACCCCGTAGACCAGCATCCCCAGGGAAAGCGCGGTTATTATAGCCCACGGTATGCGAGATGAGGATGCGTTGGACGAGCCAGCGGGCGGCGCTGCAGATCCGCCCATCGCTGAATCGCCCGATTCTAATTTACCGGTTTTCTGATGCGCATCTGCGCTATCGCTATGCAACTCTTGTCCAAACCCCGCTGACTGTCCATATAAATATTGCCGGTATTATTGCGTAATAATTTATACATATCATATATCCGATGCCTGAACCCCTCCCAGCCCTGAAGGATGGGGGTCGCCGTTCACTTTATCACGGGACTTTCTGCGACAGGGGCAGGGCCCATATGCCCTCACCACCCTGAAGAGGAGGCTAGGATAACATCCCCGCATTGTATGGCCGAATCCGTTCCTCCACATATTACGATGGCTGAGGTTCCAGGAAGGGTGGGGGCGCGTGCCGCCGGAGACGATGGCTGTCCCGGGATGATCGCCCTATTTGACCCGCGCACGAAGCCCCCCTCATTTAATAAGGCATAGATCCCGGAGAGATATGGGGATGAGGAGAGGTGGTTTGCCGAGGCGACGATGAGGTCTCTTTCCGACTCCGACCCTTATTGCTATCGCTGGGCGGCACCGGGGCTATGTTTACCGCCAATCCCTCCCGCCCGAAGGGAAAGGGGATTGCCGCCGCGCCTCCGCCATGAGGCCCCCCGTTCGAGTTCCTCCCCATACCCGAGGAACCTGTCGTAGGGTATGCCAGATTAGTTGAAGGCATTCGTGAAATCGTGTCTAAGGCTAGCACGATGCCCGTCGCGCCGGCATGCCGGGCTCGAGCGGCGCCGTGAGGTATAGCGCGAACGGCTCGGCCGAATACGTTACTCCGGTATACCCAACTGCAAGCGTCAAGCACGCGGCAACCCGCAGCGGGAGGCAGGGATGCGTCGCAGTCGCGGTCAGCGGCCCAGCCGCACCCGTGACGGATGAAGGCGTGGTCGGAGAGCCTCATCCCCCCCTCGCGGGAGAGGTCTTCCGCCCCCAACCCCCTTCATCTGTTAAATATTGGTATGCACTATGCGCGGCGTTGGGCAGATCGAGGATCCTCGTGGCCGCGGCATCGATAGCTTTCATGGCGTATGGGGTCAGATACGCGTATGGGATCCTGATGCCGGAGATGATGGCCGCCCTCGGGATCAATGACGAGCAGGCCGGACTCGTGTACTCGAGCTTCCTCGGCGCCTACATAGCTGCGTCCATAGCGGTCGGGTTCCTCATAGACGTCCGCGATCTGAGGCGCGTGGTCCTGTACTTCCTGCCGCTCTTCGCGCTTGGGACGGGCGCCATGGGGTTCGCCTCGTCGCTCTGGGAGGCGGCGCTGGCGTTCGGCGTCGCAGGCGTCGGCGCGTCCATCGGGTGGACGCCCCTCGTCATATGGGTCCAGAGGGCGTACTCTGAGAGGAGGGGGACGTTCCTGGGGATCCTCCAGATAGGCTGTAACCTCGGGTTCGGGACGCTGGGGCTCATCCTGCCCCGGGCGCTGCCGCTGATAGGCTGGAGGGGCGTCTGGGAGGCCCTGGGGCTGCTGTCCGCCATCTGGCTGATACCGGCGACCGCGATGGCCCGGGGCTCGAGCGCCCCTGAGAGGTCGGACTTGTCTCTGTCCCGCTACCTGAGGGAGTTCGGATCCGGGCTCGGCGATCGCGCTTTCTGGATAGGTGGACTGTCATATCTCCTAGCATCATATGCGATCATGACGCCCCTCTCATTCTCCGCCGACTATGCGAAATTCCTGGGATCCGGGCCGGCGGGCGGGGGCGCGCTGTTCAGCATTATAGGGCTGGTGGGGATAGCCGGCGCGCTGGGCATACCCGCGCTCTCGGACAGGCTGGGGAGGGCGACGGGGATCGTGATCAACAACTCCCTGATGGTGGTCGGGCTGGTGGGATCAGCGCTGGCGAGGTCATACATGTCGCTCGCGGCGTGGACGGCCGTTGTGGGGGTGAGCTACGGCGGGGTCTGGGTGCTCTACGCGGCGCTCGTTAGGGACATCTACCGGGGGGATAGGGCAGGGGGAATAATGGGCGCGTGGACCATGCTGGGGGGGATAGGGCTCCTCGTTGCCCCGCCGCTGGGAGGGTGGTTGGCGGATGCTCTCGGGAACTATTCCGCGACTTATCTGGTGGCCGCGGCGGCGGGGGCGCTCTCCATCCTGATGATGCTCGGGATAGGCGCCGGGCCAAGTATCACTTGTAGGCGCCGGACGGCGGCTGCCTCCTGATCATCTCCTGTGGTATCTTGCTCAGGCTGACTATCGCCCCGAGGGACACCATGAAGATGGGGAGGCCGGAGTTGGGGTCATTCCCCGCGTACATGACGGCGGAGGGCTCCACCTTCACCCTGATCACAGCGCCGTTCGCCAGCTTGAGCTCCATCCAGCCGCACTCCCTGAGTATCTCGAAGTCCAGCAGCTCGCCGGGGGAGGCCATCGCGGCTCGTGCGGGCCTCGCATTAATAAGCGTGATCTTAATAAAAACGACAAACCTCGCCCCTTCTAGGGGCGGGATGAAAGCTTTTAAACTCAAACCTCCATTTTTCACTCCGGATGCTCTCCTCCGGTCAACTTCTCGGGGATGAGGGGCGGGAGCCGATCCCTCCCGCGATACCGGGGAAGGGCATCCGCGAGGTCAAGTACACGGATAGGAGGGCGAACGTGGTCCGCCTCCTGCTGAGCGGCGCGCAGGGGAGGAAGCTCAGGAGGCTGGCGAGCACCTCAGCTAAGCTCTTCAACATGGGACGAAGGTGGCGAGGGGCCCGAGGGGAGTGATCACCTGCCCGCTCGGGCACAAGTTGCACAGCGATCTTAATGGGGCCCTGAACATACTGAGGCTCGGCGTTGGCGCGATCCCGGCAACGCTCAGGAGGCCGCTCTCCTTCCTCGTGGATCACGGCGGAGTAGCGCCCGCCAAGGGGGCGTAACCGACGAGACCCCGCCCCGGGATCCCCGAGGAACCTCGCCCTTCAGGGCGGGGAGGGGGTCAGCGGGAGCCGCCGAGGTCCGTCAAAGGAGCCCAATGGGCGGACCATCCCCTCGGCCCTCATTCACATGCGATACCCTCCCACTTCAACCCGATGAGGGAGCAGAGGGGACGATCCGAGTCCTCGGCAAATTCGAGTTGAATAAGACGCCTACCGAGAGTCAAGGTTCGCATGGTCGGATTTGGGCTCCACGAGGGGGTAGGGCGCTGCCGCCGAAGGCTATCGCTGCCATGGTGCGATCCCCTTATCTGAGCGACGCCCGACGAGCGGGAGCTATCGATTTAAGCCGGGGCGTCCCCAGAGGCTTGTGAGGCTGATCTTCGCCGGCGACATAACGTACAGCGAGGACCCGGCGGGGAGGGTGGATCCCCACGTCGTCGAGGTCCTCAGGGAGGGGTACGCGATAGCCAACCTCGAGGGGCCGATAACGAACTATGGGCCCAGCGCGAGGAAGTCCGTCGTGATCTCGCAGCCGCCCGAGTTCGCGCGCTCGCTGGCGGGCATCGGCATAAGGGCGGTGTCCCTGGCGAACAACCACGTGATGGATCACCTGGAGAGGGGGCTCGAGGACACGATCAAGGCGCTGGACTCCGTGGGAATCGCGCACTTCGGGGCGGGCGCGGATCTGGCCGAGGCCGCCGCCCCCCTGAGGCTCGAGGGGGTCTCGATCTTCGGGCTGGCGACCACGCTCCCTCCCGGGTCGGAGGCCGGCCCGGGGCATCCCGGGGTCTCGCCGGTCCGCGTCAGGTGCAGCTACGTCCTGGACCCGGATGAGGCGAGGGAGCAGCCTGGCATCCACCCGAGGGCCGAGTGCAGCCCGGACCGGCGCGACGTGGAGAGGGTGGTGCGCGCCGTGAGGAGGGAGAGGAGCAGGGGGAGAAGGGTTATCCTCATGATCCACTGGGGGCTGGCCTCCCAGAGGTCGCCGCTGCCCTATCAGAGGGAGCTCGCCAGGAGGCTGGCCGCGGCCGGCGCCGACCTCATAGTGGGGACGCACCCCCATGGAGTTGTGGGATGGGAGATGGTGGAGGGCGCGAGGGTCTTCTACGGGATAGGCGCCCTGATCCTTAAGCCATCCTTCGAGTACCCGCTCCCGAGGACCATGCAGTCGCTGATGCTGCGCGTGGACGTGAGCGAGGGGGGGCTCAGCGCCGAGCCCGTGCCCCTGGTACTCGAGGAGGGTTACCCGAGGGTGCGGATAGATGGGGAAGAAGCCCCCGGCGATAGCCCCGGGACTAGCGCCGGGGCGCCAGGTCACACCCGCAGTTGGGGTGGTGCTTCCCCCTCCTGAGCTCGCCCCTGTAGAGCCCGTCCTCAAGCCTCCTCCCGCTCCTCCTCTCCCACTCATCTATTGACATTCCGTACTTGCGCATTATCAGGTCCCTGTAGTAGTAGGACTGCACGTTGTAGGAGCAGAACGGTATTATCCTTCCGTCCGGGTTCAGGTAGTGTATGTCGCACCTCTGGACGCGCTCCACGTCGTGGTTGTACAGGTCCTGGAAGTGCATTATGCCGAGGAACAGCGTCCTCATGTGGAACTCCCCTATGCTCGAGTAGTCGTGCCTGAGCAGGGCCTTGGCCAGCATCCTCGCCACGTCGACGCCCGGCGGCTCCTTCTCCTTGATCACGTAGGACCTCAGCCGCCGCAGTATGCGGAGGGCGGCCAGGTACTTGTTCCCGCCCGACTGCAGCTCCTCCGCCAGATCCTGGAGGTCGTTGAGGAGGTCCCTGATCCTGATGAAGGATGTTATGGGAACGAGCCTATTGTTCGCCTTGTCCACGAAGACGTAGGTGCCCGCGCCGCAGTGCGGGTGTATCGAGAGCTCGTACTTGGGCGCGTTCGTGAGGGCCTCCACCACGTGGGTCACGGGGACGCTCGAGGGCACCGGGAACCACGCGTCGGAGGGCACCTCGCCGCCCGTCTGCTCCTCCACGGCGTGGATCACGTCGGGGATCGTGATGCGATACTTCTCGCGCTGCTCCCTGGGCATGAGCCCCGTGAGGGACACCGGCTGGAAGTTGACTGCCCTGACGATGTCGCTGTTCCTCTGCGCGTACCTGACGATCGCGCCCAGCTCGTGGTCGTTCACGCCCCTTATCACTGTGGGGACCAGGACGACCCCCATGCCAGCGGCCCTGCACGCATCCAGCACGTAGGGGGCCTCCCAGTGGTTCTTCGGGTTGGTCCTGGGCGTGACGCCGTCGAAGCTCAGGTATAGGTTGGATACCCCGGCATCCCTGTAGACCTTGCATAGCTCCGGGTGCGTCGCGATCCTTATCCCGTTGGTGTTCAGCTGCAGGTGGTCTATCCCCTCGGCCTTTATCGCCCTTATGATCTCGGGCAGGTCGTCCCTGAGGGTCGGCTCCCCCCCGGTTATCTGTACGCTGTTGCCGGGGACCGGCCTCTCCGCCTTGAGGGCCCTGACCATGAATTTTATCTGCTCCAGGGTCGGCTCGTACACGAACCCGCCCTTGTCCCTCCTGGCGTAGAAGAAGCAGTACCAGCAGGTCAGGTCGCACCTGTTGGTCACCACTATGTTCGCCAGCGCCGTGTGGTTTATGTGGTACGGGCAGAGGCCGCAGTTCTGAGTGCACACGTTATCCCCCTGGAGCTGGAACGTGGGGGCTCCCGTGCCCTTGCCGTCGTGCCAGTACCTGAGGAAGCGCTTGTACATCTCGTAGTCGCTCCAGTAGATCTCCTCGGTCTCCCCGTGCTCGGGGCACCTCTTCCTTATGTATACCTTGTTGTCCCTCGCGACTATCACGGCCGGAAGGAGCCTGCTGCACTGGGGGCACACGCTCATCGTGGAGCGCACGTACTCCTCGCCGGGCTTCACGAGATCCTCGACCGACCTCTTAAGTACCGGGAGCGTCAAATGCCCTGGGAAACCCCGGGGACGGATGTATTTATTCGTTGCAGACCATGCTCATGGTCACAAGTGGCATGCGACATCATCCCGCCCGAGGGCGGGGTTCCCGGATCGGGGTTGCGCGGCCTCAGGGGACCGCCGCGCGCCGCCGCGGGGAACCTCGGGGCCACTGGAGCCCCAGGACCCTGATGAGGAGCGCCATCCTCACATACATCCCGTTCTGGGCCTGCTGGAAGTACCTAGACTGGGGGTGCGAGTCCAGGCTCACGGGTATCTCCGAGACGCGGGGCAGCGGGTGCATCACTATGGGCTTGCCCGGCAGCCTCGCCAGGAGCTCGGGCGTCAGGACGTAGTAGGACTTCAGCTCCTCGTACTCGGACTGATCCCGGAAGCGCTCCTTCTGGACCCTGGTCATGTAGATCGCGTGGAGGGGCTCCCTCACGTCCTCCAGCCTCTCAACCTCCTCGTACCTGAGCTTCCCCGAGACCCTGTCGAGGACCTCCGGCCTCATGCGGAGCTGCGGGGGGCTCACGTAGTACACCTTGTTGTTCGGGAACTTGGAGAGCGCGTAGGACAGGCTGCTCGTCGTCCTGCCGTACTTGAGGTCGCCCACCATCGCCACGGTGAGCCCGTCGAGCCTCCGGTACTCCCTCCAGAGCGTGTAGAGGTCTGTGAGGGCCTGCGTCGGGTGCTCGTTCGGCCCGTCGCCCGCGTTTATCACGGGGGCCGAGGCTATCTCGGCGGCGATCGTGGCGCTCCCCGGCTGCCCGTGCCTGACCACTATGACGTCCGGGCCGTAGCCGTCTATCATGCGCACGGTGTCCTCGAAGCTCTCGCCCTTGGCCCTGCTCGTGACCTCCTCCGGCCCCAGGTCCACCACGTCGCCCCCCAGCCTCTTCATGGCGAACGTGAAGCTGAGCCTCGTCCTGGTGCTGGGCTCGAAGAACGCTGTGCACATCAGGCGTCCGGCCGCCAGGCTGCGCGGTGGCTGCGAGGCCCTGATCTCCTCCGCCAGCTGCACGAGATCCATTATGTCCTCGGGCTCCAGCTGAAGCGCTGACAATATGTCGCGGCCCGAAATCATATCGCCCATACTGCGCGGGATCCCCCGATAAACCTTAATGCGCGGGGCTTCGCCGGTAGGAACGTGATACTGGCTCCTAGGGTCCTGGAGCGGTACTCCGGCGTCGAGCCGTCCACCAAGCTCTCCGAGGTCGCCCTGAAGCCGGCGCGGGAGGGGGCGCTGATCCTTTCCTTCAGCCTGCTCGGCGGGCTCAGGGAGGCGTTCGGGCCTGAGGCCTGGGAGCTCGCTTACTCCATGAACGATATGATGCTCACCCTGCGCTACTCGATCGAGGTCCGCAGGAGGGGGCTCGCGGGCGGGAGGAGGGTGCTGGGCCCTCTGAGTCTGAGGAGGGAGGCGCGCCTCTACTGGAGCAGGGATCCGACCAGGAAGGAGCGCGTGTGGGCGCTGATCGTGGACGAGGAGGAGCGCACCTACCTGCCGTCGAGCCCCGAGGAGGCCAGGCAGCTCATGTTCGACTTCGAGCACGAGCTGCGGCCGCGGCTGCCCAAGGGCAGGAGCGAGGTCTGGGCAGAGGTGGAGATCTCCTGGGGGAGGCACGTCTACGCGGAGAGGGGGACCCGGAGGGGGAGGAGTCCACCTGTACCGGTCGAGGTTCCCCGAGCGCCTGAGGAAGGACCTATACAGGCTCGGGCTCTCCGAGTACGAGGCCAGGGCATACCTGTCCCTCCTGACCGAGGGGCCGCTCACAGCCACGGAGCTTTGTTCCAGGGCGGGCATACCGCGCTCCAAGGTCTACGAGGTGCTGAGGAGGCTCGCGGAGAAGGGCTGGGTGAACCCGGGGGACGGGAGGCCCGCTCGGTACTCCGCCAGGCACCCGAGGGAGGCCATCTACATCTGGAGGTCCATCAGGGAAAGGGAGATCAGGAAGTACGAGGAGGAAGCCCTGGAGGAGCTGGAGAGGCTCTCGGCGGCGGTCCAGGAGAGGGAGGACATCCTGATGATAATGGGGCTGGAGGCGGCCGTCTCGACGATCGCCAGGATGCTGGAGCAGTGCGATGAGGAGGTGTTCCTGGCGCTGCCTCCGGAGCTCACGGAGGGCCTGGACGATCTCCTGAGGCCCATGAGGGGGCGCGGGAGCAAGGCGTCCGTCCTGGCGCCGAGCGATGAGGTGGCCCTGAGGGTCTTGGAGGAGCTGCCCGGAGCCCTTGTCAGGGTCAAGGACGACATGTTCGGGGGCGGCGCCATATGCGGCACATCCGAGGTGGCGCTGCTGCTCGGCCGCGGCCGCGCCGGGGGGCAGTACCTGACGATAAAGGCCGACCACCCCGGGCTGGCGGCACTCGCCAAGAACTACTTCGAGCACCTGTGGTCGCTCTCGAGGGGGGTGGCCGCGGGAGGCCCTCGCAATGGTTAATTTCCGCCCCGTCCCTTCGGGGGGCGTGCCAAGCGCGTGCGAGCATGCGCCGATCTACGCCGGGGTCATCAATCTCAGGCTGGATGGCGAGCCGGTCGGATTCGTGGACGTCTGGAGGTGCACGAAGTGCGGGATGCTGTTCGCAGAGGAGAGGAGGTACCCGCCGAGGGATGACTACGAGCTGGGGTTCAGGGAGCCCAGGGGGACCCTGGCGATCGCTGTCTGCTCCTCCGGAGAGGGCTACGAGTGGATGCTGGTGGACGCCGCGCCCGGGGCCGTCGCCAGGTGTGGGGAGTGCGACGTGGAGATCTCGGAGGGTCCCACGGCCTCGGCGCGCGGCTGCGAGGTGGCGCTCGTGCCCCTGGAGGAGGTCCTCAACAGGAACCTGGAGCTGAGGGAGGTGCTCCGGGACTCTTGAACCTCCACGCGGCCGGTGGCTACCTGAGCGCGGCCACGGGCTTCGCAGCGCTGGCGGCCGCGACCATGGGAGGGATCGAGCCGGCGATCGTCCGCTACTTCGTGGCGGGCGCCGGGATCGCGATGCTGGCCCTGGCGCTATTCGTGTGGCTGGAGTCCAGGGGCGCGACGATATCCGCCGCGCTCCTGGCCGCCGCGCTCGCGTGCGCCTCCGGGAGCTCGCTGCGCGAGCCGCCCGATGCCGCGCTGTTCGCGCTGTCGCTGGCGGAGGCAGCGCTGGGGGCGACGCTGGCCGCCCGCCGGAGGAGGAAACCCGGGATCCACCCCCTGGACCTCCCAGTCTACGGCTAGGTGGGGGGAGATCCGCCTGAGCGCTCCCGGGAACGGGGAGGGGAGCGCCGCCTCGCCCGCATCGGCCGTGGAGGGCGCCCTGAGGAGGGGGTTGAGGGAGCTCTGGAGGCGGGAGAGCGCGGAGCACGAGAGGCGCCCGGGCACCTTCTACCCGAGCTACATCGGCTACTGCCTGCGCAGGCAGTACTACATATATAGGATTGGCGAGGAGCCGACCAGCGAGAGGCTCGCGGTCTTCGCCACGGGCAAGGGCGTCCACGAGGCGGTGGCGGAGGCGCTCGGCGCATCCGGCGAGGTGCGCGTCGAGGGCGTCGAGGGCGACGTGAAGCTCAGCGCCGGCGGCATAACGCTGTCGGGGAGGGTGGACATAATCCTGGCCGAGGTGGGCGGGAGGAGGGTCGTAGTCGAGGTCAAGTCGACGTCGAGGCTGCCGGAGGCCCCGCAGGATCACCACCTGCTGCAGCTCCAGATATATCTGAACGCGCTGGGCGTGGACGACGGCGTGCTCCTCTACTGGGACAAGAGGAGGGGGAGCCTGAGGGCATTCGACGTGAGGCGCGATCCATCGCAGCTCAACAGGGCCGTCGAGAGGGCCCTGGTGCTCAACGAGCACCTGAGGAAGGACACGCCGCCGCCGCGCGAGGCAGTCATGGAGGGCAGGCTGTGGGAGTGCGACCTCTGCGAGTACAGGGGCATCTGCAAGCCGTTCCTCCTGGAGGGTATCCCCGAGGGGGAGCGCTTGATGGTCGCGGAGGTGGATGGCGTCCTCGTGGACGACTCGCGGCGCCTCAGGGAGGCGCTCGTGCGCGTGGGGGTTCCCCCGGACACCCCACCCTGGAAGCTGAGGGGCGAGCTCAGGTCCAGGTTCCTCGCGGCGTACTACGAGGAGGGCGGGCTGAGGCTCGACGGACGCGGGCCCTTCGCCGATTATGCTTGGAGGAGGAGGGCTGAGGGCCTCAGGCTCGTCGTGATCTCCGGCCGCCCCGCGCGCCTGAGGAGGGCGACGGAGGAAGAGCTGAGGTCGCTCGGGCTCGTGTGGGATCACCTCCTGCTCAGCCCCGAGGGGGGCGACCCCGAGTGGAAGGCCAGGGCGCTGGCCAGGCTCGCCGATAACTACTCTGTGGAGGAGGTCCTGGATGGGGACAGGAGGGTGTTGCGCGTCGCCAGGAAGGTGGGGGCGAGGACCCCACTCGACCTACGAGGCCGAGCGGCGCCAGGGGAAGATCAGGGGGTTGGCGGGGGGACGACCGGACCTGAGGACCTCGGAGGCGCGCCCGGCCACGGCGCGCGCGACTTCCATCGTGGACGAGGACCCTCCCATGTCGGGCGTCAGCGTCCTCCCCTCCTCGACGACCCGCTCAACCCCCTCCACTATCGCCAGCGCCAGCTCCTCCTCCCCCACGTAGTTCAGGGCGGACGCCGAGGCCAGGATCATCGCTATCGGGTTCGCGACGCCCCTGCCCTTGAGCCCGGGGGCGCTGCCGTGGGCCGGCTCGAACATCGCGTAGGAGTCGCCCATGTTGGCGGAGTAGACCGCGCTGATCCCCCCTATGAAGAGCGCGGCGGACTCCTCCGAGAGTATGTCCATGTAGAGGTTCGGGCCAGCTATCACGGAATCGTCGAATTGGCCGGGATTCAGCACGAGCTGCTGCGCCAAGTTGTCGACGAGGATCTCCCGCAGCTCGATGTCCGGGTGGTCCGCTGCGGCGTCCCGAGCCGCCCTCAGGAAGAGCCCGTCGGTCTCCCTAATCACGGTCGCCTTGTGCACCACGTAGGCGCGGCGCCAGCGGAGGTCCTCCGCGATCTCCAGGGCGCGGCGCATGAGGCGGCTCGATGCCCTGTAGGTGGTCTTCCTGATCGACAGCGCGACCTCCGGGGATATGCTGTACTCTATGCCGGCGTACAGGTCCTCGGTGTTCTCGCGGACGAATATGTGGCGGACCGGGCCCAGGGGCCCGGTCCTGCCCCTGAAGGACTTTATGGGCCGGACGTTCGCGTAGAGGTCGAACCTCTGGCGTATCGCCACGACGGCGCTCCTCGGGGCCCCGGGCGCGTAGAGCGTCGTGAAGGGCGCCTTTATGCACGCGTCGGATTCCTCGAGCAGCCCCCAGGTCTCCTCGGGCACGTAGCTGTCGCCGCCGTGGGAGCTCCACCACTCGCTGCCGGCCTCCGCCTCCAGCAGCTCCACGCGCTCGAGCGCTCCCACCTCATCCAGGACGTGCACCGCGGCCTCGCTTATCTCGGGCCCTATGCCATCGCCCCTCAGGAGGACTATGCGGCGCATGCGGCCCGGGGGGACGGGCCGCTTAAATACTAGACGCCGGCGGCGGGCCCTCGCTCGTAGGACATCAGATCGTTCTCCTCGAGCAGCTTGTGCAGCTTCTCGACGGCCCTGTAGACCTCCTCCTCCTTCTTGGCGCCGGTGCAGACGAGCTTCCCGCTCGCGAACAGGAGGATCACGGTCTTGGGCTCGTCCATCCTGAATATGAGGCCCGGGAACTGTTCCGGCTCGTACATGCTGCGCGGGAGGGTCATGGCGGCCTCCTCGAGCTTCACCCTGCCGCCCAGGCTGGCGGACGCCACTATGTTCTGTATCTCTATCCTGGCCTCGTTGCGGATGTCGACCCCGGCCGACCTCAGCTTCTCCACCACGGTCTTGACGGCCTTGATGGCCTGGCTCTCGCTCTTGGCGCCAGTGCAGACCATCTTGCCGGAGCTGAATATCAGCGTGGCGGTCTTCGGGTTCTTCAGCCTGAACACGAGGCCGGGGAAGAGCTCGGGGTGGTACTCGACGCCGGGGAAGAGCTTGGTTACCTGGCTCAGGTCTATCGGCTGATCCACGCTGGCCGACGCGACGACGTTCTCTATGGACACGAGGGGCCGCACGCCCTCCTTCTTGGAGACCATCCTGCGACTAACCGGAAGCGATGGTATTTAAACCCTATTTAAGGGAGCGCCAAGTCGGGCCTCGAGGCGGGCGGCGCGCCTGCAAGCGGCGTACGCTGCGTAGAGCGCCACGACGGCCGCGGCCACGGCGTAAGTCCAGGGCGGAAGGGCCGCGTAGCCCAGGTAGTCCACGACCGCGATCACCCTCCCCACGATCATCTGCTGGGTCACGCCCCAGGGATCGGGGAGCGGATTGTTGTCCCCCTTGACTATCAGGTATCCGTCGCCCCTCGCCACCACCCTGTGTATTATCAGAATCCCCGTGGGCGACTTGTAGACCACGATGTCGCCGAGGTGCAGGGAGCCGATGCCAGCGGGCACGGCCAGCGCCAGGTCGCCCGCGCGCAGGACTGGCAGCATGCTCACGCCCTCGACCGGAAACGCCAGCCCCAGCCTGTTCAGCGCTATCAGCGCGGCCGACAGCGCCGCCAGGGCCAGGGCCGCGTCGGCAGCGCGGGCCAGTGCCCTGCAGCTGGAGGGCGACAAATCGCTCACATCCCGCCGCGATCGCTCTCGCCCAGCGGCCCTGGGCCCGGGCGCGCGGATGCCCCCGCAGCTCAGCGGGGGATCATCCAGACCTGCCCCGGCTTGCGGCCCAGCGCGTGCCTCTTCCTGAACTTGCTCCTGTAGCTTATCCTGGGAGGCGGATACGTCCTGGGCCTGGGGGGTATCTTCGGGGTCTGGCTCCTCACCTTACCGGCCTTCGTTATGCTCCCGTGGGTCGGCACGCGAAGGATGATCGGATTCCCGTATTTAACCATAGTGGGGGCGGCCCCGCTACTGTTTAATTACCGGCGAATCCGACGCGCGGGCAGATTGAAGGCCGCGCTTTACGCCACCGAGGCCGGCGTGATCCTGCTGGACGGCGCCGGAAACGTGGTGCGCGCGGTGAAGTATTCGGGCGACCCGTACCAGAAGTACCGCTCGGCCATAGCCGGGATGAGGATCGAGGAGGCGGAGGAGGCCGTGAAGGCGGCCTCGGAGGCGGGATTCAGGGAGCTGGAGTCGAACGCGCCGGGGGTGGCCGCGCTCGCGGAGTCGCTGGGCATGATATTCACGCAGGTCGATGGGCCGGGCCTCGAGAGGAGGATGGAGCTGATGACGGGCGCGGGCCTCCTGGCATCCGAGGAGGAGGCCAGGAACCTCATAAGGGAATTCGCCATCAGGGCCAGTGAGGAGAGGATCAAGGAGGAGGCCGCCCGCCTCGACCTGCACGCGATGCAGATGGTCTCGGCGGTGGACGAGCTGGATAAGGTGATAAATGTGCTGGCGGCCAGGGTCAGGGAGTGGTACGGGCTCCACTTCCCGGAGCTGGACGAGGTGCTCCAGGACCCGCGGCTCTACGCCAGGCTGGTCTCCGTGCTGGGCCGCAGGGAGAACTTCAGCGCGCGCAGGCTCGCGGAGCTGGGAGTCCCCGAGTCCAAGGCGTCGGCGGTGGAGGAGGCGATGCGCAGGACGAAGGGCGCCGAGATAAGGGACGAGGAGCTGGCGCTCCTGCAGTCGCTCGCGTCGAGCGCATACGACCTCTACCAGCTCAGGAGGCGCATCTCGAGCAAGCTGGAGGAGGTCATGTCGCAGGTGGCGCCTAACATAACGAGCCTGGTGGGCGCCACCATAGGGGCCAGGCTCCTGGCCAAGGCGGGGGGCCTGGATCGCCTGGCGAGGATGCCGGCGAGCACGATACAGGTGCTGGGCGCCGAGAAGGCGCTCTTCAGGGCCCTCAGGAGGGGCGGGAGGCCGCCCAAACACGGGGTGATATTCCAGCACCCGGCGGTGCACGGCGCGCCGAAGTGGCAGAGGGGGAAGATAGCGAGGGCGATAGCCGCCAAGCTCGCGATCGCGGCGCGCATGGATCGCTACTCCGGGACCCTCGACCCGTCACTCAAGGAGAAGCTGGACAGGCGCATCCAGGAGATAAAGGAGAAGTACGCCAAGCCGCCCGAGAGGGCCAAGGAGCGCGAGCGGGAAGGCAGGGGAGGCGGGAGGCCAGGGCGCAGGCGGGAGGGGAGGCCGCGTTGACCAGCGTCAGGGCGGACGAGGAGAGGCCAGGGCTCTACTGGGCCGACCTGGAGGGCAGGAGGTCGCCGGCGACTAAGAACCTGGCGCCCGGGATATCGGTGTACGGGGAGCAGCTGTTATCGAGCGGGGGTGTCGAGTACAGGCTGTGGGATCCTTACAGGAGCAAGCTCGCGGGCGCGATGCTCAACGGGCTGAGGGGCTATCCCTTCGGGCCGGGGCGCCGCGTGCTCTACCTGGGCGCCTCGACGGGCACCACGGTGAGCCACATCTCCGACATCGTGGAGGCCAGCGGAACGGTCTTCGCGGTCGAGATATCGCAGAGGGTGGCCAGGGAGCTCCTCGAGAGGGTCGTGAAGCATAGACCGAACGTGATCCCGATCCTGGAGGACGCGAGGAGGCCGGAGCGCTACGGGTTCGTCTACGGGAAGGTGGACGTCGAGTACTGCGACGTGGCCCAGCAGGACCAGACCGAGATAGCGATCTCGAATGCCAGGAGGTACCTGAGGGAGGGGGGCGACCTGCTGCTGGTGGTCAAGACCAGGAGCATAGACGTCACGAAGGAGCCGGAGGAGGTGATCAGGGGGGAGGTCGCGAAGCTCAGGTCCTCCGGGTTCGAGGTGCTGCAGGTGGTGAACCTCGAGCCCTACGACAGGGATCACGCCCTGGTTCACGCCAGGCTGACCACCCCCTCGCGCTGAGGGGCGAGGCTTGCCGCCTTCATGTCGATGGAGCGAGGCGCGCGGCGGCGACTACTTCCTCTTGTTGGCCTGCTCCTCCGGATCCGAGATGCCGTTCTCGTCTATCGTGAACACGGCCTCGGCCTCCGGATGGTACGGGCTGTCCATGATCCTCGCTATCCTGTTCTTCCCGGCCTTGCGCAGGTAGATCCTGTAAGTCACTGTGTGCGCCACAACATGCCCGCCCGCGGGCCTCGTGGGGTCCCCGAAGAACATGTCGGGCGTCGTCATGACCTGATTCGTTATGACGACCGCCACGTTGTAGTTCTCCGCGATCCTGAGGAGCTGGTGCATGAGCAGGTTGAGGCGCTGCTGCCGCTCCGCCAGCGTGCTCCTGCCGAGGTACTCCGCCCTGTAGTGCGCCACGGCCGAGTCGAGCACGATGAGCCGGTACTTCCCGTCCTTCAGATAGTCTCCCAGCTCCCTCACTATGAGCTCCTGATGGGCGCTGTTGTAGGCCCTTGCGACCAGTATGTTCTCCAGGACGCGCGCGGGATCCAGGCCCCTGTGGTCGGCTATCTCAGCTATCCTCTCCGGCCTGAACGTGCCCTCGGTGTCTATGTAGATGGCGCCGGCGCTCAGCCCGCCGCTCTCCGGCGGCATCTGGACCATGACGGCCAGGGTGCTGCATATCTGGGTCTTCCCGGTCCCATACTCCCCGTAGAACTCGGTGACGGCGCCCGTCTCCACGCCGCCCCCCAGGAGCTTGTCCAGGTTCCTCGAGCCCGTCGATATCCTAGCGACCTTCTCCCTCATGCTCAGGAGCTGCTTGGCCGTGATGAAGTCCTTCGGCAGGATCCCCAGCTCCACGAGCCTCTCCCTGGACTTGTTTATCAGCTCGCTGGCCTTGGCCAGATCCCCTCCCAGGGCGTCGGAGATCTCCCCGACGCCCCTGCTGGCCAGATCCAGCACCGTCTTTATCCCCGCGTCCATCAGCTTCTGCTTGGTTGCCGGTCCCACGCCTGGCAGGCTGGCTAGGTCCAGTTCCTTCGAGATGTCCCTGCCCTCGTTCTCCCCCATCTTCCTACCCTTGGCAGCGATTCCTGATTCGGGCGGATCTTCTTTTAACTTTACCGGCCCAATCGCCTCCCGGCATTCGCGCGGCCGCCGATCGCTAAGGATAAAATGGCGCCCCGCCAGCAGGGGTGAAGAAGCGATTTGCGCTCCGATGAGGCTGTGCTCATCGAGGTGGAACGCCCAGCCGCGCTGGGGAGAGCCCTCGAGTGGGCGAGGGGCGCCGGGTGCGGGGGAGGGCGCGCACTGGACGACAGGCACGCCATCCTCTACTGCGACAATGCCCTCGGCGCGGCCAACAGGCTGGCGTGGGCCCCGGGCGTCGCGAGGGCCGCCTACGGCGAGTTCGTGGGCCCCGGCGACTTGAGGGACATCTCCCGCGCGATGGCCCGCCTGATCTCCAGGTCGCTGACCGGCGGCGAGAGGATATGGATACACGTGGAGGGCGGGGGTGATGAGGCCGCGTTCGAGGACTACCTGGTTGGGGAGATAGTCTCCTCGACCAGCGCGGCCCTGGACCCCAGGAGGCCGGATAGGCTCTTCGAGGTGATCCTGGCCGGAGGCGGCGCTTTCCTCGCGCACGGTTACAGGAGGGGCATGGGCGGGCTCCCCGCGGGGTCCGAGGGCACGGCGATAGCCCTCTTCTCGGGCGGGCGCTGCGGTGCGCAGGCGTTGGTGGAGTCCTTCAGGGCGGGCTTCCAAGCCCGCCCTCTCTTCCTGGAGCTCGGCGGGGCAACGCCGCCCGAGGGCGTCAGGAGGGCGCTGATGGCGGCAGCGATCCTGGTGTCCAACATCGTGCCCAGCGGGGGGCGGGTGCTCGCCGGGTACGTCCCCAGGAGGGCAGCCGAGGCCCTGCGGGGCGGCGGATGGCTGCTCCACCGCTTCCTGGCGGAGGTCGCGGCGAGAGCGGCCCGCGCGTCCGGCGACCGCGCGGTCTTCGCCGGGATATCGCCCGAGCCGGGATACGCGGAGGTCCTGCGCGCGTACTGGGAGGCAGGGTCGGCGCTGGGGGTGGCATTCGTGCTCCCCCAGTGCTGCGACGCGCCCCGGATGCCCGCGGATGAGGAGCTAGAGTCGATACTGGAGGGACACGAGGGATGGTCCTCGGGCGACCTGGGGCCGGCGCGCGAGGGGGAATGGTCCTCGGGCGACCTCCCGACGATCGCGGCCAGGGTCGCCGACGGCCTGGTGGAGCTGCGCGCGGAGGGGGAGATGGCGCGCCATGAGGTGCTCGATGGGTACCTGAGGGAGAGGGCGCGCCTAGAGGAGCTCCTCGAGGGCGGCGACAGTTAGCTCCGCGAAGTCCATCGAGCGCGCCAGCCGCGAGGCGCGCTCCAGCTCGCCGCCGGGCTCGCGTGCCGCCTCCTCGATCGCGTCCGCCAGCTCGGACGGCCCCACCAGGTCCGGCCTGAGGATGGCGCGCGCAATTCCTATGCGCTCGGCCCTCAGGGCGTTGCTCTCCTGCTCGCCGTGGAAAGGTATGGGCAGGAGGACGCTCGGCTTCCCGTAGTAGATCGACTTGCCTATGGTCGTGTGGCCCGCCCTCGAGACGACGACGTCCGCCGCCGAAATGTATTGATCGATGCACCGGCACCAGTCGCACATGTAGAGGCCGTCGCCCAGCCTGACGGGCGCGGCCTCCGATCCCACCCTGGCCGCGGACACGAGCGCTGACCAGCCGCGGCGCGCCAGCTCGGCGGCGGCCGCGAGCGACTTCGCCAGCGCCGGGCGCTTTGTCTCCTCGGGCCCGCTTATGGTGAAGAGCGCGAAGGGCCTCCTGGGCGGCTCCCAGGGCTCCGAGGCGCATCTGTCTATGGGGAATCCCACGAAGCGGAGCTTCCCCCTGATCTGCGGCACCGCCTCCAGCTGCTCGCCAGCCACCGTGAAGGGCGGCGGGAGGTCCGGCACCAGCACGAGGTCCGCCGCCGACCACAGCAGCCCCAAGAGCTGGGCCGGGGGAAGCTCCAGCAGCTGCCTGGCCGCGCCGAGCGCCCTGGGCGCCATTATCCTGGCCTGGTTGAGCATGAGGGCCGATGGTATGCCCCTGCGCCTCGCGGCTAGGAGGGGGGACGCCCTGGAGTCCGATAGGACCAGGCGGGGCGATATTGCCTCGAGCAGGCGGTCCTCGACCTCCAGCTGGCGCAGGAAGGTCGCGAAGGGCCTCGCGAGGTCCCTCGCCGTGTCCCGGAAGCGCATCTTGCCCTCCTCGCCCCAGAGGACGTCGAGTTCCGGGACCTCCAAGCATGGCACCCCGACGGACGAGAGGTAGCTCAGCCCCTCGCCCCAGCTGCTCGCGATGGAGCTGCGCCCCCTGGACGAGAGGGCCCTCAGCGCCGCGGCGGTCCTGTAGGCGTGCCCCAGGCCGGTCCCGTACACGGGAGCGTAGACGTCGGCGAGCCCCCTCAAGGCCCCGCTTCACTACCTCGCCGCGCGGGGAGACCTCCTCGAAGACGACGGCCTGGAACGCCTGGATCCTGGGGCGCATCGTGAGCCAGCAGTCCGGAGGTGCCCCGGCCTTCACGCACGCGTACGACAGGTACTCCTCGACGTCCCAGCCCTCCTCCACGGGGACCTGGGGCAGCAGGAGGCCGGAGCCCATGGACCAGATCACTATGAGCCCGTCCCTCCCGACCTTCACCCTCTCCTTCAGCTCGAGGGGACTGCGGTAGTGCACGTCCTTGGGCTCCGTGAGCACGCTGACCTCGACGGTCACACGGTCGGCCTCCTCCGCGGACATCGGCTCGAAGCGCGGGTCATTCACGGCGGCGTCGATCGCCGAGTCTATGACCGCCCTGACCAGCGGTTGAGCGGGATACGGCCTACCTATGCACCCCCTGAGCTCTCCCCCCGGGTGCGTCCTCAGGGTGACGAACGCCCCCCTCATGGCCCTGAGCCTCTCCGGGGCATCGGGGGGCTCCGGGATCCTCCTGCCCTCCCTCAGGTAGGTCTCCATGGACCTGCGCGCCAGCGCCACCAGGTACCTGCCCTCCTCCAGGCTGTAATCCTCGAGCTCGCTCATCCCCCAGCAGGCGGTTCAGCTCGCGCTCCATCCTCTTAATGTTTGCCCAGTGGCCGCCGACCCAGTAGATCCTCCCGCAACCGAAGCACGCGTAGAACTCGCGGTGGGACGAGAGGACCCCGGTCGGCACCTCCCCCCTGACCGTCTCAGCCCCGACGGGCGTCACCGGGGTCCCGCAGTGGGGGCAGCGCGCGCGGCGGGGATCGAAGCGGACGCGGCGCACGCCGAGCGCGGCGAGCACGGAGGCCAGGTCGGACCCGCAGATGGTCTCCACGCCGCGGAGCCTGGCGGCCGAGCAGAGAGAGGAGTCGGCAGACACTATGACCCCGGAGCACTCGGCCGCCATCCTGATCAGGACGTCGTCCGGGACGCCGCCCGCGTATGAGACGTCGAACCCGAGCAGCCTGAGCTTCCTGGCCAGGTCCCCCAGCATCCCGTCGACTATCAGGCGGCGGCCGGGCCTACTCCTGCTCCGATCCCCCCAGCTCGGCCCTGCACTCCTCGCAGAGGAACCTCCCGTCCACCTCCATCAGGTAGTCCGACCACCTGCCGCACTGATCGCAGAATCCGGACACGTACCTGCTGCGCCTCACAGGCTCGCCGCGCATGATGCTGGTCTTCTCCGACAGCACGTCGAGGAGCTCCGGGAACACCGATATTATGTCGGACATCGAGATGACGCCCGCCGGCTTGCCGTTGTGGAGCACCACGAGCCTCTTCACGCCCCTCGACCTCATCTCGCGCGCCGCGCTGGCCAGGTCGCTCTCGTCGTCGATGGTCGCCGCCGGCGAGCTCATGACCTCCGACGCCTTGACCTCCCCCGGCGGCCGCCCCTCGGCCACAACCTTCCTCACCAGGTCGCCGTCGGTGACTATCCCCACGATGTCGCCGTCGTCGTTCACTATGACCACGCTTCCCACCTCGTACCTCCTCATCTTCTCCGCGATGGAGGAAGCGCTCTCGTTGGGGAACGCCGTTATTATGGGGCTGTTCATCACGTCCTTGACCTTGAGCGCGGTGGGGAGGGCTCCCATTATCCACCGCTAGCCCACCCGGACCTCCCTTAAACGTTTGCCCCTGGCTATCCCGACGATCCTCGAGCCCCCGGGCGGGAGCAGGCGCAGGAAGTCGTCGACCCTGAGTCCGCCGCGGAGGCCCTCGAGGCCCTGCGGCAGGTGGTCCGATATTATCCTCACGGCCTTGGACGCGACGTCCGAGGCCCTCATGTGGCCGGGCTCCAGCAAGATGTACACCAGGCCGCGCTCATCCACCGAGCGCCGGGGGCCGGAGCAGGGCGAGGCGCCGCCATCGGGCTCGGAGCAGAGCCCGACCGCCACCTCCAGCCTCAGGCCCCGCACGTAGTTCCTGGGCCCCCTGATCATGAAGCTGCCGCGCGGCAGGTACTCGCCGCTGGGCGCGCTGGCTGAGACCTGCTCCGGGTACACGTAGTAGGCGTCGGCGGCCGCCAGGCCCTCGCGCCAAGCCCTGCTGAAGCTGACGGTCGCCTGGGCCACCTCCTCCAGGTCCTCCGCCCGGGCGGAGGACCTCCCGCCCTTGAGTATGAAGAAGGGGGATCCCACGATCTCGGCGTGGAAGACAAGGTCGCCCGGCTCCAGGTGCCTCCTCACGAGCGCCGAGTTGCCGGAGGCGTCCCTGCCGCCCACGGCGAGCAGGCCGCCGCTCGTCAGGAACCAGCGGTGCCTCTCGTACCACCTGACCTCGCGGACTTTCAGCTCGTCGGGACGCAGGGGCGGCGCCAGCTCAAGCCTCCCCAGGCGATCGCGGATCTCCGCGGCCCTGGACAGCAGGGAGGACGCGGCCGACTCCAGCCTCTTGGCGTACCCGTAGAGCGCCGACGAGACCGCTTGCGGGTTGTCGGTCGACACCCTGGTGTCCCCCAGCAGGAGCTGTCTCCCCACCAAGCGGACCTCGGCGTCGCCCTCCAGCGACCTGAGGGCGTCCTCCAGCCCGAGCTCCCCCGAGGCGAGCCTGGCCGCCAGCGCCCTCAGGGACGAGGCGCGCTCCGAGAGGGAGCGCGCCCGCGCCTCCTGCTCCTCCGCCACCTGCTCCAGCCTCCTGGTCCCCTCGGGGGCCCCCGCGCCCTCTCCGCCCCCCTCCTCGGTCAGCTCCGCGCGCAGAGCCGCATCGAGCGCGCGGGAGGGGCTCTCGTGGAGCTCCGGGGACGCCCCAGCGATCTCCTCCAAGCGCCTCAGGCGGATGGCGCTCACCTCCAGGACGCCGTCCCCCCGGTACAGGTAGAGGGACGTGGCCGACTCGAGCTCGGAGCCCATGCGCGACAGCTCCTCCGCGAGCCTCCCCAGGTCCGCGGGCGCCACCGATTCGGCCGGCGCGGTCGGCTCCAGCCCCGACCTCCACAGGGCCTCCTCTAGGTACTTAGTGGGTGCCAGGAACGCCGACCCCAGTGCCCTGTTCAGCGGCCTGCCGGTCCTCAGGGCCTCAGCCAGCTCCTCTGGCCCGGCCTCGAATACCGAGCGGCGGGGCTTGGGGAGCTCGTAGGGCGCCCCGGGCGACACGTCGCGGCTCCTCCCCTTGACCGAGTTGAGCGCGGCCTCCACCCTCCCTCCCGAGACCACCACAAGGTTGCCCACCCCGAAGAACTCGGCGTAGATCCTCCTGTCGGGCTCGGCGACGATCTCGATTATCCTCTCGTTCCTCACGGCGGCGGCGCCCGAGATCCTCAGGCGCAGCAGGTGATCCCTGAGCCGCCTGGCGCGGTCGTCCATCTCCAACCTCGGGGCGCTCTCCGCTATCCACGCGGCCCTCCTCGTGTGCACTATCAGCAGGGCCTCGCCGCCCTCGGGGCTCCTGAGCCTGAGGGTCAGGGCGTGCGGACCCGAGCGATAAACATTATTAATATAATATCCCCTGAGCCTAGCCCCGATTTCGATGGCGGCGGGCCGCAGCTCGAACCAGGTCAGGTCCAAGGCTGACGCGAGGGAGGCCGAGCGCAGATTAAACGTTATCTACTGGATGAGGATAGCCGCGGGGGTCGCGGCCGGGCTCGCCTCGGGGGCGCTCCATGGGACGCTCATGCAGCCCTGGGGGGCTCTGCTGATCTTAGTGCTGATATTCGCCGCGACAATACCCATCGCCAGGTCCATAGTTGTGAGCAGCACCTCGAAGGTGTATTACCACGGAGTGGGCGGGTACTTCATATGGTGGCTCGTCTCATATGCGGCCTACCTCTCGGTCGAGGTCGCGCTCGCCCGGGCGGGTCACCGATGCGGCCGCCGACGATCGCGAAGAGCGCCTCCCCGTCCGCGGAGGCGGCGCGAACGCCCCCCTCGAGCCGCTCCAGCCTCACGAACCTGTCGGCGAAGGGCCACCAGTAGTCGCGTCCCCTCGCGCCCGAGGGCCCCTCCGAGAGCGCGACGAGCGCTTGCATCCCCCTGCGGTGGACCGCCCTGGACAGTGAAAGGGAGATGTAGGACTGCGGGGCGGCGCTCCTGGAGATCCCGGAGAGCTCGGAGGCATCGTCCAGCGCCACGAGCCCGAAGCCGATCAATGATAGGGCGCGGGAGGCCGCGATCGCTGACTGCTCATCGGATATGCGGATCAGCACGAGCCTGTCCAGGGCGGCCTCCGGGAGGCCGCTGAGAGCGGATGGATTCACCCAGGAGCCTACTGTGATCAGCGCCGACCTGCCGCAGGTCGCCGCGTACGACGCGGCAGCGGAGCTCAATATCGTGGACTTGCCGGTCCCCCTCCCGCCATGGATGACCACTAGGGAGGGCGACCCGAGCCCCAGGACCCGGTCCAGGGCGCGGCTGCCCGTGGTCAGGCCATCGCAGCGCACGATCCTGGGAGGAGGTGCCGGCTTAAAACGGCGACCCGCCCGCCTGCAGGCGTCCGCGTACCATCCCGCACCGTCCGTGTAGATCGGGACCCTGCCGTACTTACGCACCGGCATCCCGATGAACAGATAGGCGTCTATGGAGTTCCCGCGCCAGCTCACGTGGAAGTCCAGCATCGCATGGAGGTCAGGCTCGAACGCGGCCCAGATCCACGCGGGGCCCCTCCCACGCTCGCTATTGTGCCATAGATGAATATGCGGCGCGCTCCCCTCGGATCGCGCCGATGGACCCCTGGACTCGTGCTCATTGCGGACCGGGCGGAGGGCTCCCCTCGGATTTAGGCTCACCGACGGTCAGCTTAAGGTAACGGAGCCCCAACATCCGGCAAAAACCTCAAAGTGCTTAAATACTACCTTCTTGTGCGGCTTGTGCAGAAGGATGAATCCCCATGGGGAGCGGAAGGGGATGGAGTCCCCCTGAACAACCGCCTCCCCGGCTGATGACCCCTACGGAGGCGGCAGTAAGTTGGAGTACAAAAGCCTAATAGGTTCAAGGGGGTCAAAAGCCAACGAAAAGGTTATTTCTGACCTAAGAATAGAAGATCTCATAAACGATATTTTGGGGAAAGATAAGGATCAGTTTTTAATAGATATATTCAAAGAGCCGCTCACTGATAGGAGCATAATTGAATTCAGACTCGAGATGTTCAGCGATATTATGGATCAAAAAGTTTATAATGCGATAGCATACTTTTTAAATGTAATAAAGGATTGCAACAAATTGCTAAATTTGGAGGCCAGCGTATATGAGGAGCTTAAGTACGGCTTCCACATCGATGCGGCTCTGATGTACATAAATGCGTTGGAGAGTTCATTAAAATTGATGGATGGACTGGTTTTAAAGTCAGAAGGTATGCTTTATTTCGTCAATTATCTTAAAAATCTGATTCAAAGCGATAGATTTCAAGCGTTGAAGAGCGCGGCATATGAAGCTAAGGCCGGCAGGGATAAGATAAAGATCAGAATAAGAATAAATGGATTAGAAGTGAGGGTCACGAAGGATGAAAACGGAGAAGATTTATCCTCAAAGATAGAAGAGCTGTTCTCGAGGTTTAAAGGACAGCAGGTCCAGGAACTTGAGCCTGTAAATTACCATTATAGCGAACAAATCACTCATATACACGCGGCTATATTGAAGGGCGTTTACAGAATTTTCAATAAAGAATTTAATGCTATGAAGATGTTGAAAGATAGATTTCCGGATATAGTGGACGAAGGCATTAAGACGTTCGCGAAGGAGTTTGAATTCTACCTTAGATACATCGAATACATGAGAGGCATCGAGGCCAATGGGTACCGGTTCTCGATACCACGGTTTACTGACGACGGATCGGTGTACGTCAGAGGATTTTATAATTTGCTCTTAGCCAAGAAGAAAGTTGCCGTAATTAATGACATCCGCACCTCCGGTGATAAAAAGATATTTATAATAACGGGCGTGAATGGCGGCGGGAAAACCACTTTCGCCATCAGTTTCGGGCAACTAGCGTTCCTTAGTTCCATAGGCGTACCCGTCCCTGCGGAGGAGGCCAGAATACCCCTCTTTTCCAACATAATGACAGCTTTTCCGACGGAGGAGAACGCGCTGGAGGGCCTTAGCAGGTTGGAAGAGGATGTGGCTAGAGCGCGCGATATTTTAAACGCAGCTGATAATAAAACGCTGGTACTGGTTAACGAACTTTTCTCCACCACGACATCCGAGGAGGGCTTTGAACTGGCAAAGCGCTTTATAGATAAAATAATGAGCAAGGGCTCGTATCTTATTTACGTAACTTTTATTACAAAGCTGGCCACGCTTGAAGGCGTTATCAGCCTTGTGGCACAGGTTCAGGACGAGAAGGTCACGTACAGAATTATCGAAAGCAGCCCCGATTCCAGATATATGGCAGTTTTGATAGCATCCAAATACCACCTACTTTATGAAGATATCAGGGAGGTTCTTAAATGATAGAGTTTGATCTTCTTAAGGTGGGCGATGGTGTTGAAATCGAAGATAGGGATGATCTGGTGAAGGATTTAGAGCTGGGAAGTATAATAGGGGCAATAGCGCAAAAGGATGATCTGGTGGCGAGGGAATTGAGCCACGTGCTTCTGTTATCGAGGGTCGACGTCAATTCCATCAAATACAGACAGGAAGCCGTTAAGGATGCGATTCAGAATAGAAATACTATATTAGATATGTATAAGCTTACAAATAATATCATTGAGGAGACGAAAAGGGCTGTATTTCTCGTCAGGTACGACGACGCGAGATCGGTAGTTTATAATACCGCGGGCGGGTTAAGATTGATGATCGATGCGCTCAAAGGCCTGAGGAGCATTATCGAGGGATCGGGATTCTCGTCCGAAGCATTTCGGGGGCTTGTAGGTTCCATAGAGGAGAACGCGGATGATAGCTTTATACTTTCCGCAGGCGAACTGTTGAATTATCTTAATTTTGGAAATAGTATGGAATTTTCTGTCCAACTTGGCACGGGCAACACGTTAAGGGACCCCGTTTTCCTGGTCCCTAAAAGGGAAAGCGGCATAGTAAAGAGATTACTTGGTGGAAGAAGCGGTTATGTTTTCAAGGTGAACCAGAACGACGAAAGCGGGGGAATGATTTTAGGGCATATTAATAATTGGGTTTTATCCAGTTTAGCGCCAACCATGCTGAGGGCTTATGAGCATTTATTGCAGTTTTTTACAACATTGCGCGCGCAACTGGCATTCTTTGTGGGCGCTATAAACATGTATGATTTATTTGAAAGGGTCGGACTGCCCATGGCCTACCCGAATTTTTCCCGGGGCTCGATATCCTTTCGCGACCTGTATCCGCTTTCTCTGGCGATATCGGCGGGCGGGAAGCCGGTTCCCAATTCCCTCGATGCACACGATGTAAACGCGTTCGTGATAACAGGGGTTAATGGGGGAGGCAAAACCACGTTCTTGAAGTCTATAGGTCAGGCGATACTGCTTGCAAGGGCCGGGCTTTTTGTGCCGGCCAGCGAATTCACTATCCCATCACCGGGGGCCGTTTTCACCCACTTCGAGAGGAAGGAAGAAAGGACGATGTCTTATGGGAAATTTGAGGAAGAAATGGTGAGATTAAGTAAAATAATTAAATTATTAAAGCCTGGAGATTATATCCTGATGAATGAAAGCTTCTCAACGACCAACCAGGTTGAGGCGTCCGCAGTGGCCGAGCAGGTCGTATCCGCGATGATGGACAGCGGAATAACCGTTTTCTATGTTACATTTCTCCAAGATTTCATATATAAATTCATTAATTATAATAAAAACAGGGCCATTCTATTGACCCCTGAGAGGTTAAAGGATGGGACCAGGACGTTCAGGCTAGTGGAGGGTTCTGTGCAGCCGGGATATGCCGTCGAGATATGGAACAGATTTTTCCCGTGAACTACCCCGCCCTCACGGCAGGGCTTCCCGCCTCATTACTCCGCCTTGCCCGCTGTCAGCGGGTAGAGTGCGGAGCTCCAAGGGCTCCAGGGGTGGTTCCCACTCCAATCCCCTCAGTATATCGAGGGATGCGTTGTGGTCGCGATCCGCGGCCCAGCCGCACCCGGGACGGAAGAAGACGCGGTCGGAGAGCCTCATCCCCCCACGAGGGGTCTTCCGCCCCAAACCCCTGGTAAGATTATTCCAACGACATCCTTTCAACTCCTAGAGGACGTGGGCTTTCCGTCCTCCTAACTCCCTTTTCTGATGGCGCCCAGCGCGGACCTGGAGCTCGCACCGGTCGTTGAATGGCGCATCCGCCGCTTCAACCGCGCCCGGTCCGCCGGCACCTATAGGGGTTCAGATTCTCCTCCGGTACAGCGCCGATCTCCAAGAGCTTCTGGCAGAGATCCTCGGCTAACTTGGCTATATGGTAATCCCTCGACCCCAGCATCTCCAAGAAATGATCCCTGCGCCCTGCGACGTCGTCCCTCGATATCATACCGATCTTGATAAGATCGGGGACGGCCTCCCAGGCACGGAATCTCACCAATACCTCTCTCGATTCGAGCAGCTCCAGGAAGCGCCGCTTGAGCGCAATCGCGTCGTCCCTGGATATTATGCCGGCATCTATCAGCCTGCCGACCGACTCCCATGCATGAAGCCTCGTCAATTCGTCGGCGGACCCCAGCATGTCCAGGAAGCGATTTCCGTCATCACGGGATATGAGGCCCGTCCTGATGAGGCGAGGCAGCGAATCCCAAGCGAGATACCTCACTCCCTCATCGCTCGATTCGAGTAACTCCAGGAAGCGATTCCCGTCATCACGGGATATGACGCCGAACATTATGAGGCGAGGCAGCGAATCCCAAGCGAGATACCTCACTCCCTCATCGCTCGATTCGAGTAACTCCAGGAAGCGATTCCCGTCATCACGGGATATGACGCCCGCCACGATCAGGCGGGGGATGGCCGCCCAAGCCCAGAGCCTCGCCCACCTATTGCTCGATTCGAGCAGCTCCAGGAAGCGCCGCTTGAGCGCAATCGCGTCGTCCCTGGATATTATGCCGGCATCTATCAGCCTGCCGACCGACTCCCATGCATGAAGCCTCGTCAATTCGTCGGCGGACCCCAGCATGTCCAGGAAGCGATTTCCGTCATCACGGGATATGAGGCCCGTCTCCGGCGGCATGCCCCATAGGGAAGGAATCCCCCGATAATAATGTGCTGCGCGCCCAGGGGCCGGTCGTGCGACTCATTGGTGGGCGGTGGGGCCCTCCTGTGCCCGGATCCGGACGAGGAGGACCAGGGAGGCTGCCTCCACTGCGGCCGCGTAGGAGACAAAGGCCGCATAATCGCGCATCAGCGAGGAGATTACGAACCCCCCAGCGGCCCACGCCAAGCCGGTGACTACGCCGAAGGTTCCATAGGCCATGGCCCTGCTCCGGGGCTCCACAATGTCGGCGACGGCGGCCCTCATGCTGGTCTCATATACGCCCATTACGAGGCCCCACAGGGCTCCGACGGTGTACTGGGCGTGCGCGGCCCCGCTGAGCATCAGGAAGGGCATGGCCGCCACTAGGGGTGGGGCTATCAGCAGGGACCTGAGCCCGTATCTATCATAGGCCATCCCGATGGGGAGGGCCACCAGGGCATCGACCGCCATCGCCACCGAGTATATCAGCGCTATCTCGGCCGCCGTTAGGGCGGCGGAGGCCATGTAGAAGGATACTATGGTCCATTGTGCGTAGCCGGCCAAGAGCAGCGACATGGAGATTGTGTAGAGCCAGAAGCGCCTAGGCAGCCCCCTGATAGCCGCCCCGATTCCGATCCCGGCGGCGGCACCCCCGGAGATCGACCTGACCCTGGGGTACAGCGCGGCCGCCAAGCATACTAGGGTTATCGAGACGCCGGCCGGAACTGCCAGGGAGAGGAACGCTGGGCCGTATCCCCCGCGGAGCACCATCCAGGAAACCATGAGGGGCCCGGCGATGGCGCCCGCCTGGTCCATGAGCTCATGTATCCCGAAGCCCTTGCCCTTCCCCATTCCGGACGTCACCTCCGCCAGCACTGTGTCCCGCGCCGGGGTCCTCAGCCCCTTGCCGACCCTCTCGACCATATATAGGGCAACGGCCAGGTCCCACCTGCCCACAAATGCCAAGGCCGGCATGGCCGCCGAGTTGATTATGTAGCCCATGATCAGCGTCGCCCAGAATGCCCTTGAGGATCTGGACGCCGTGGCCATCGCCCCTCCGGCGAACCTCGTAAGGTTGGCCACGAGCTCTCCCGAGCCCACTATGGCGGCGGCCACGGGCGCGGCCCCGAGGCTCACCAGGAACGCCCCGCTCACAGACCTGGCCCCCTCATAGGTCATGTCGGCTGTCAGCGAGACCAACCCCAGGATCAGGAAGACCGTCATAGCCCTCCTCTTAATCACGGCGGATCCGACGGGCGGCTGGCTCAGCTATCTAATAAGCGGTTCGATTCCGCTTGAGCGCCATCCCCCGCCGGGGCGGGCATGCCCCGGGCATCCTGCCTCACAGGGTCGGGCTCGCCGGATTTCCGCCCGCATGGGACAGCGACGGGCGGCCGATCGCGGCGGCGCTGGTAGTGGGAACTCGCCGTTTCCCGTAGCCGCCGCGCGAGGTGGACCCAACGGCCTTCCTCCACCGTCATGGCCGAGGATTCTCGATGGAGCCAGCGACCGGGGGGTTCGAATCCCCCCGGGCTATTATGCCCCCAAAGTCAATGTGACATCCTCCCACGCTGAAGCGCGTGGGCTTCCCGCACCGCTATCCCCAGTACGGGTTCGTCTGCAATGCGGGAACTTATTTCCTGATTCATCAATACACAGCTAGCGACGGCCCGACCCGGTTGGCCGGTACGTTGCCCCACCGTAGATACCTCCACAGGCGTGAATTCGGACATGTCCATCCCTATCAGGGCGCGCTGGAGCATGATCAGCGCCGCCTTGAGATACCTCTGCGCCGCGTATCCGCACGAGGGACACGCGAACGTCCTCTCGGAAAGCGCGACCTCATGTTCAGCGTGACATACGGGGCATTCCTGCATCGAATATTCCGGGTCTACGGCGACCGTCAGGACGCCCTTCCGCTTCGCCTCCCACTCGACCTTATCCCAGAAACCCGACCAGGATGCATCCTGAATCGCCCTTGCCAGGCTGTGGTTCTTCATCATGTTGCCCACCCTCAGGTCCTCATATGCGATGAGGTAGCATCTATCCACGAGCGCCTTCGCTAAATTCCACCGCCAGTCGTCCTTCGCGCCGGTGTAGTCCTGCCACCTCCCGGCGAGCAGGAGCCTCGCCTTCTTCCTGCTCTTCGATCCCTTTTCCTTCCTGCTCAGGACTTTCTGCGCTCTCCTTATCCTCCTCCCATACCTTTTCAAGAGCTTCGGGTTTTCGACACGCGAGCCGGCTCCGTTACCTAAGCCCACCTCCTACCCGAGCGAGAAGATCGGGCGCGGCCCGCTCAGCCGCCGCGGCATCCCCTCCTCTTCCCACACTAGCGGGGGCCTCCCCAGGCCCTCGAACACCCTCGAGCTCGGCCCGCGCCCGCCGATGGGGAAGGGGTCGTCGAAGGCCTCGGTCCCCTCCTTCGCGTAGTGGATCATGCGCTCCATGAGGTTCCTCAGGGGGCGATCGTGGACCGCGCGCTCGGCGCCCGCCTGCAGGCGCCCGCGTACCATCCCGCGCCATCCGTGTAGATCGGGATCCCGCCGTACTTACGCACCGGCATCCCGATGAACAGATAGGCGTCTATGGAGGTACGGCTCGAAGGCGGCCCAGATCCACGCGG
>WYEM01000077.1 GCA_009903775.1 Nitrososphaerota archaeon
GTGGCGGCGGTCCTGGGCATAGTCGCGTGGATAGGCTACACGCTGGCCACGACGCCTCCCCCGAAGCCCATATCGGAGGTCGAGAAGGAGCTGGAGGAGGAGCTGAAGAAGATATCGGGGACAGAGGGTGGGGGCGCCTCCCCCGGCGCGTCGTCCGGGGAGGCGCGGAAGCAGTAGGGCCCCGCTGAGCTTTAGTTCCAAACTTTGAACGATTTATATTATCCCTTCAAGGTAAACGCGCCGTGCGCGCGCTCATCATGGCGGGCGGGTTCGCCCGGAGGATGTGGCCGCTCACGGCATCGACCCCCAAGCAGCTCCTCCCCCTCTCGGACGGGTACCTCATACTCGACCTGATCGTGGACGGGCTGCTCGACGTCGACCTCGAGGAGATAATGATCAGCGTGAACGCGCGGTTCTCCGCGGACTTCAGGAAGTGGGCGGAGTCGCGCGGCCTCGGGCTCAGGATCATCGAGGAGGGCGCAACGAGGGAGGAGGAGAAGCCCGGCGCCGTCGCGGCGCTCGCATCGATAGTGGAATCCCAGCCGAGGGACGATTACCTGGTGGTGGCGGGCGACAACATATCGTCGATAGACTACTCCGATCTCATAGATTATATGAGAGAGCGCGGATCTCCAATCGTGGCGATATACGACGTGGGATCCCCCGAGCTGGCCAAGAGGTACGGCGTGGTGTCCGTGGGGCCCGACTGGAGGATACTGTCGCTCGTGGAGAAGCCCGAGAATCCGCCCTCCACCCTCGTGTCCACCGCGATCTACGCCATGCCCTGGGAGGCCCTGAGCAGCGTGCGGGAGTATCTGAGCTACGGCGCGCAGCGCGACGCCCTGGGGCACTTCATATCCTGGCTGGCGTCCCGCGAGCCTGTCTACGGGTTCAGGTTCAGCGGGTACTGGTTCGACGTCGGCAGCCTCGACGAGTACGCGCGCGTCAGGGAGCTATTCGAGAGGGGGCTCATAAGAAGGCCGCGCCACATATCCCCCGCTCGCCGAGCCCGCGCGGGGCAGTGGGCGATCCCGCGCCGACTAACGTTTATTAATATCGGGAGTCGGGGGGTGCCTTCGAGGTGGAGGATTCGTGAGGGAGGTCGACTATAAGCCCAAGCCGATAGATCCCGACTTCCTGAAGAAGCCCGACGAATACCCCGTGACGGGGGAGCACAACGGCCACAAGGTGTACGCCGAGGGGAAGCAGAGGATGGACGCCGAGGGGAAGCCCTATCCGACGAAGTTGGGGATCCACGGCACCATAGTCGCGGTGGACTTCGACTGCTGCGTCGCGGACGGCGTCTGCCACGACGTGTGCCCCGTCAACGTGTTCGAGTGGTTCCTCAACCCCGGGAAGAGCGGCAGCGGGAACGATCTGTGGCCGCTACCGCCGGACCTGCACGAGAAGTACAGGACGGACAAGGCCGATCCCGTCAGGGAGAACGATTGCATCTTCTGCATGGCGTGCGAGACGTCCTGCCCGGTGAGCGCGATAAAGATAAACCCGCCCTGAGGGGCGACTGGACACCGGGCGGGCGTGACATATTTATTTTCCATCGGGCGCGCCGCTCCGGCGTGTACCTCAGCGAGGAGGACGAGAGGGCCCTCTCCGGCGAGAGGGGGGAGCCCGTGGCGGCCGCCTACCGCGTGCTGGTCGCGGTCGGGGAGTTCCTGGGCGCCAAGAGGCTGATACCGATATCATCCGCGCATCTCTCCGGCGTGAATTACGCTAACATGGGCGAGGAGGGCCTCGAGTTCCTGGAGCGCTTCAGCGCCTCGGCCAAGGTGTCCGTGCACACGACCGTCAATCCCTGCGGGGCGGACCTCTACGATCCCCCCTCCTACGTCCCCCGCGACTTCCTGGAGCGCCAGCGCAGGATACGGGAGGCGTACCTCAGGATGGGATGCGTCGAGTCCTTCACGTGCGCGCCCTACGAGCTGGAGAACGCGCCGCCGCCGGGCAGCCACGTCAGCTGGGCCGAGAGCTCAGCGGCCATATTCGCCAACTCGGAGCTCGGGCTCTACACGAACAGGGAGAGCGGGCTGAGCGCGCTCGCGGCCGCCGTGGCCGGCAAGACCCCGGAGGGCGGGATGCACCTGGAGGAGAACCGCGTCCCGGGCTACGCGCTCAGGGTGGACCCCTCGGCGGTGGCTGACTACCTCGACTATCAGCTGGCCGCGTACTACGCGGCCTCTAGGACGTCCTCGGACGTGATAGCGTTCATCGGCCCGAGCAGGCCGTCCCGCCCCGTGATCAAGCTCATGTCGGCCGCCATAGGCGCCGCGGGTCCCTCCTCAATGTTCGTCTTCTCCGACTCGGCTCCTCGGGATGCGGAGGTCGAGGTCCTCTCGGCCGAGGACCTGGCCAGGCTCAGGCGCGAGATGGTCGGCTCAGGCCCGATAGATCCTTCCGAGTCCATCGGTATCTTGGGATGCCCCTTCTACGGGCGCGACGAGCTCGAGCGCGTCGCGGCCGAGCTGGCCGGCCGGAGGCACTCGCCCAGGCTGTTCGTCCAGACCTCGCGCGCCATCGAGTCATCGGTCGGATCCCCGGCCGATTCCATAAGGGGATCCGGGGCCACGCTCCTCAGGTGCGCCTGCTACCCGCTCGCGCCCGTCGACGCGTGGATGGGCGCAAGCAGGATCTACGCGGACTCGATAAAGGCCGTGCACTACCTCAGGAAGAGGGGGGTCGACGCGTACCTGAGGGATCGGGCCGAGATACTCCGCTCGTTCGCGCGCGGGCCAGCGCGACGCTCGCTTGACGGTCACGGACTTGGCCAGGTTCCTGGGGCGATCTATCTCCGCCCCCCGGGCGAGCGCCAGGTGGTACGCGAGGAGCTGTAGCGGCACCGCCTCGACGATCGGCAGCTCCAGCCGCCCGGCCTCCGGCAGCTGCAGGTGGAGGTCGTACAGGTCGCTGGGCCTGTCCGAGATGCCCACGATCAAGGCGCCCCTGGCCTTCATCTCCTCGCCGTTGGACAGCGTGTCATGGTAGGTATCATCCGCCGGATTTATCAGGATCACCGGGGTCCCCTCCTCTATCATTGCAAGCGTGCCGTGCTTGAGCTCCCCCGCGGCCAGCCCCTCCGCGTGGACGTACGCCAGCTCCTTGATCTTCAGGGCGCCCTCGAGCGCCAGCGGGTAGTGAGTCCCCCTCCCGACCACGTAGATGTCCGTGGCGCCCCTGAGCCTCTGGGCGGCCCTCCTGGCCGCCTCCTCGGACGCGATCGCTCCGAGCACGAGCCTCCTCATCCTCTCGGGGTCGGGCCAGGGCAGCCCGGCTGCCCTCAGCGAGATGGAGAGCAAGGTCGAGAGCTGCGCCGTGAAGCTCTTCGTGGCGGCCACCCCTATCTCGGGCCCCGCGCGCACGTTGACGCTCAGGTCGCTCTCCCTCTCCAGCGTCGAGTGCGGGACGTTGACCACCGCGAGCACCCTCGCTCCCCTGGATTTGGCCTCCCTGACGGCCTCCAGCACGTCCGCGGTCTCCCCGCTCTGGCTTATCGCCATCACGAGGCTCCCGGGGCCCATCCACCTCGAGAACAGCGCGTGCTCGCTCGCCAGGACGGGTTGAACGTCTATGCCGTTCAGCTCCGCCATCACGTAGCGCGCCACGAGCGCCGCGTGGTAGCTGGTGCCCGCGCCCACGGCGAACACCCTCCCGGCCGACGCGAGCTCCCTGGCGGCCGCCTCTATCTCCTCGCGCGGCGCGAGCGCCCTGGCAACCACCTCGGGCTGCTCTATTATCTCGCGGAGCGTGTGGTGCGCATATGAGCCGTATTCGGTGGTGGACATCTCGAATGCGACCTTGGAGGTCCTCACGTCCAGTGGCGTCCCGTCCAGGAGCGCCGCGCGCACCCCCCTGGGCGAGATCAGCGCCACGCTGCCGTTCTCCATGAAGTACACCTCGTCCGTCCACTCTATGAAACCGTAGACGTCGCTCGACGCGTAGGCGGACCCGTCGGCTAGCCCTATCGCGAGCGGCGAGTCCTTCCTGGCCGCCAGCAGCGCGTCCCCCAGCGCGGGGCCCGCCGCCAGCAGCGCGTAGGATCCCCTGAGCCTCCTGGAGACCTCCAGCGCCGCCTCCAGGGGATCGCGGCGCCCATCCAGCAGCTCCTCCAGCATGTGCGCCACTACCTCGCTGTCCGTCTCGCTCCTGAACCTGTGGCCGCGCGCCTCGAGCTCCCTCCTCAGCTCTGCGTGGTTCTCGATTATCCCGTTGTGGACGATTGCCACGCGGCCGTCGCACGATACGTGCGGGTGCGCGTTCTCGTCGGTGACCCTGCCGTGCGTCGCCCACCTCGTGTGCGCTATCCCGACGCGCCCCCTCAATCCCCTGGCGAGCGGCACCACAGC
>WYEM01000049.1 GCA_009903775.1 Nitrososphaerota archaeon
ATAGGCATGAGGGTCCGCATGAAGGTGGATAAGCTCTACGAGGACGGGGAGAACATTTACCTGACCTACTTCTTCGAGCCGGTGGATGGGGGTGAGCGGCGGTGACGGAGAGCGCGGTAGTGAGCGCGGCCATAAGCGACTGGGTGGAGGCCGGGAAGCCGGCCCCCACGGTCGAGGTCGTGGCCAGCGTCGCCCTCGAGGCCATGAGGAGGGTCGGCCTGAGGCCCGCGGACCTGGACGCCGTGATCTCGACCACATCCGCCATGCCGTTCGGCCACCCCACATTCCTGACGACGCCCGCGCAGCACATGGGGCACCGGCTGGCGGGCAAGATGGGCTCGAACGGCCTCCAGGTGTTCAACGTGTCCGGCGCGTGCGCCAGCGCTGCCGCGGCATTCTCCATTGCCGACTCGATGATAAAGTCCGGGAAGGCCAAGAAGGTCCTGGTGGTCGGCTACGACAACTCGCCCAGGGGCTTCTACTTCTCGTTCAACTCCTACCTCGACACCGACATGACCATAGGCTATCCGCTGAAGGTCGTCGGGGCGGTCAACCCCAGCTACTGGGCGATGTGGGCCAGGAGGAGGGCGTATGAGATGGGCAAGCCCGTGGAGGACATAAAGGAGCTGATGGCCATAATCAAGGAGGAGCTGAGCAAGAACGGCGCCCTGAACCCGCACGCGAGGTACAAGAGGGTCTTCACGGTCAAGGAGGTCATGGAGTCGCCGATAGTGGACGATCCGCTCCACCTGTACATGATATCGGCGGTGAGCAGCGGCGCGGGGGCGGTGCTCCTGGCCGACATGGACACCGCCAGGAGGCTCACAGACAAGCCGGTGAAGGTGGCCGCGTCTGCCGTGGGCGGTCCCCTGCACAACGAGCCCTCGCCCAGGCTGACCTACTTCGCCACAGCCGGAGGGAGGAGGGCCGGCAAGCCCTTCTACGAGTGGAGGAAGCCGATAGAGGACGCCTACAGGCAGGCCGGGATGGGAGCGGAGGACCTGGACTTCGCCGAGGTGCACGACACGAGCGCCTTCCACGTGATAAACTGGATAGATCAGATCATGGGATGGGAGCGCGAGGAGACCGACCGGCTGATAAGGGGGAGGGAGTTCGGCCGCGGCGGCAAGTTCCCCATCAACGCGAGCGGCGGCACCACGTCGTTCGGCGAGGCCGTCTACGCGCAGGCACTGATGGAGGTCTACGAGATATTCACCCAGCTCAGGGGCGAGGCCGGCGAGCGGCAGATAAGGAAGGAGATCAAGGTGGGCATGGCGACCGCCTACGGCGCGTACGGATCCTACGGCGCGATAATCTTGGAGAGGGCCTGGTGACGAGGTGAACGGCGGACCCCGCCCCAGAAGGGGCGGGGTGATCGGATCCCGGCCCGGACCATTCCTGCAACCTAGAATAACTAGTCTACTAATATGCGTGGGCGCGCCTTGGACTAACAAATATTAAGTCGCGCACCGGCGCCAGCCCCGTATCATGGTGGAGAGGGAGTGTTACAACCTGGACCACGGCGGCGTCGTGGTGGTGACCGTCAGGGACGGCAAGATAGTGCGCGTCCGGCCCCTCTACCTGAGGGACGACGACGCCCCGTCCTGGAAGATCAAGGTCGGGGATCGCGTCTTCACGCCCCCGCGCCGCTCCAACGTGACCCAGTTCACGCTCTCCATCCGCAGGAGGGTCTACGCCAGCAACAGGGTGCTCTACCCCATGCTCAGGGAGGACTTCGACCCGGACAGGAAGGACAGGAGGACCGAGAACAGGGGCAAGTCCAAGTACGTCAGGATAAGCTGGAAGGAGGCCACCGAGATCTTCGCGAAGGAGGTCAGGAGGATAAGGGAACAGTACGGCCCGGCCGCGATAGCCGTGATGATGAGCTCCCACCAGATGTGGGGATACCTCAACGCCAGCTACAGCGCAATGACCCGCTTCTGGAGCATCCTGGGCTACACCGAGGTCCTGAACAACTCCGACAGCTGGGAGGGCTGGTCCTGGGGCGCCACCCACGTCTGGGGCTTCTACTGGAGGCTCGGGCTCCCCGACCAGTACGACCTGCTCGACGACGCCCTCAAGAACTCCGAAATGATAGTGCTCTGGTCGGCCGACCCGGACGCCACGAACTCGACGTACGCGGGCTACGATTCCGTGACCGTGAGGCGCTGGCTCAAGGAGCTCGGGAAGGAGATAGTGGTGATAGACCCGTTCTGCAACTACACCGCCACGAGGTTCGCTGACAAGTGGATAGCCCCGAGGCCGGGCACGGACGCGGCGCTCGCCGCGGCCATAGCCTACGTCTGGATAAGCGAGGGGACGTACGACAAGGAATACGTGGAGACGCACACGGTTGGTTTCGAGAAGTGGGCGGACTACGTGATGGGCAGGGAGGACGGGGTCCCGAAGACCCCGGAGTGGGCCGAGAGGATAACCGGCGTGCCGGCCCGCGAGATAAGGGCGCTCGCCAGGGAGTGGGCCAGGAAGAGGACGATGCTCGGCCCCGGGAACAGGGCCGGGATGGGCGGCGCGTGCCGCGCCCCCTACGGCCACGAGTGGGCCAGGATGATGGTCTACCTGCAGGCCATGCAGGGCCTCGGGAAGCCCGGCGTCAACTTCTGGTCGACGAACACCGCGATGCCATCCTGGGAGGAGTTCAACTTCCCCGGGTACGTCAATGGCGGGATGAACATGCCGGGGATAGCCAAGCAGGTCTACGTGAACCCGGTCAAGCAGAAGCTCCTCAGGACCCTCGTCCCGGACGCCCTGCTGACGGACAAGCGGCTCTCCTGGAGGGGCTTCGGGTTCAACCTGGGCTCGACCGAGCAGCAGTTCCAGCTGAACGTCTACCCGCTCCCGAAGCCCGACGGCGCGCCCATAAGGATGCTGTACCGCTTCGGCTCCGCCTACCTCTGCACGATGCCCGAGGGCAACAAGTGGGTGAGGGCCTACAGGAGCCCCAAGCTGGAGTTCTTCGTCGTCCACACGCCGTGGTTCGAGGGGGAGGCCAAGTTCGCCGACCTCATACTCCCGGCGGCGACCAACCTCGAGAGGGAGGACATAGCCGAGTGGAACAACGGCGGAGGGGCGAGCGGCGCGATCCCGCACGGATCCAACTCGAACGCCCACAGGATAATCGTGTACATGCAGAAGTGCATAGAGCCGCTCGGGGAATCCAAGAGCGACTTCCACATCTTCCTGGAGCTGGCCCGCGCCCTTGGGATAGAGCAGGAGTACTCGGAGGGCGAGGACGTGGAGGGATGGCTCAGGAGGATTTACGAGTCTTCCGACATGAAGGACGTGATGCCCTTCGAGGAATTCAAGCGCAGGGGATACTACGTGGTGCCCGTGCCCGAGAACGACGTCTCGCACCGCTCGTTCGCCACCTTCTACGAGCTGGGGAGGGGCCTCGCCACCCCGACCGGAAAGATAGAGTTCGAGTCCAGGAGCCTCGCCAAGTTCGATCCGAACGACCCGGAGAGGCCGCTGGTAGCGCACTACATACCCTCGTGGGAGGGGCCCGAGAGCCCCAGGGCTCAGAAGTACCCGCTGGTCCTGATCTCGCCGCACGTCAGGTTCAGCTTCCACTCGCAGCACGACGGGGAGAAGAACCCTTGGATAGAGGAGATACCGCACCATCGCATCTACAAGGACGGCCGCTACTGGTGGCCCCTCTGGATAAACCCGGCCGACGCCGCCAAGAGGGGGATAAGGGACGGGGACCTCGTGAAGGTGTACAACGACAGGGGGGCCGTGGTATGCATAGCCAGGGTCTCGGAGAGGGTGCGCCCCGGCGTCGTGCACGCGTACCAGGCGTCCGCGATCTACGAGCCCGTCGGCGAGCCCGGCGACCCGAGCTCGCCCGACCTGGGAGGATGCGTCAACGTTCTGAGCTCCCTCAGGTTCATGTCCAAGAACGCGCACGGGTTCGCGCCGGCCCACGCGCTGGTGGAGATCGAGAGGTGGGAGGGATCGAGATGACCCACTACGGGATGATAATAGACGTGGGCAGGTGCGTGGGTTGCTACAACTGCTTCATAGCCTGCAAGGACGAGTTCTGGGACAACGATTATCCCCCGTACTCCAGGGCTCAGCCCGACCGCGGCCAGTATTGGATCAGGCTGAAGGAGAAGGAGAGGAACTTCCCCCAGATAGTCGTTAGGACGGACTTCGTCCCCATACCCTGCATGCACTGCAGGGACCCGCCCTGCCTCAAGGCGGCCAGGGACGGCGCGGTCTACGTGAGGGAGGACGGCATAGTGATGATAGATCCCGAGAAGTCGA
>WYEM01000013.1 GCA_009903775.1 Nitrososphaerota archaeon
TTCCAACTCTTATCATAATTACTGCATGAGCAGGAATAACCATGAGGTGCACAGCGAGGCCCCGCTAGTCTTCGGGTTCGCCGGCTTCGCTTTCGCGCTGATCGCCTCCGGCACGGCGCTATTATTCGCCCCGAATGCCATCGGCGGATTCCTGTACGCGCTTTTCGTGGGGTTCCTCGACGAATTCACGGCCGCGCTGATACTGATGGCGTGGAACGACAAGTACGCGTCGGCCGTCCTGGGGACCTTCGGATCCTTCCTGCTGGGCGCCACGCTTTTCTGGGTGAATGGCGTGTTCACGATAGTGCCGAGCGCCCTGGGGTCCATGTTCGGCCCTCCGGGATTAGGATTTCAGATTTATAATTATGCACTTCTGCCTTTAATAGCGTACATGGGATATCCGGCCGTCAAGCACAGGGACTGGATAATCGTGACGGCCTTCGTCTCGCTGTTCATCGTCGTCCTGGCGCTCGGGACCTACGCCGGCGGCGTCGAGTGGATGAGGTACCTCTTCGGGATCTTCGCCTACGTAACCGCGATCGCGCTGTCCGCGAGGAACGTGCAGATTCTGGCGAGGGACTAGACCATGGTGCACGTCAGGGGGGAGGACGTCCGGATAGAGATCCCGGCCGAATTCAACCTGAGCGATCTCCTCATAGACAGGAACGTCAGGGAGGGCAGGGGGAACAAGGTCGCGGTCACGTACGTCGAGGGATCCGAGGGAAACGTGGAGGTGAAGCTCGCGCTGACGTACGCGGATCTGCTCCGCGAGACTTCCAGGATCGCCGGGGCGCTCAGGGGACTCGGCGTGGAGATGGAGAACAGGGTCGTCGCGATGCTCTACGACAGGCCCGAGCTGGCCGAGGTCTTCCTCGGATCCCTCAGGATAGGGGCGGTGCCAGTCCCCATAAACACCTACGAGACCGCTGCGTTCCTGAAGTACGTGCTAAATCAGTCCAGGGCGAAGGTCCTCTTCATAGAGAGGGACCTGATGCCGCTGCTGGAGGAGGTGAGGGAATCCCTGAGGTACCTGAGGAGGGTGGTCGTGGTCGGCGGGGAACCCGCGGGCGATCAGCTGGGCTACCGGGACCTCGCGCGCTCCGGCCCCGACTTCGTGGAGCCGGAGCCCATGCACAGGGACGACTTCGCCTTCTGGCTCTACAGCTCCGGGACCACGGGGCCGCCGAAGGGCGTCGTCCATCTCCAGCACGATATCCCGTACGTCGTCCAGACGTACTACAGGCACATCCACGCGCCCGGGGAGGACGACGTCTTCTTCTCCACCGCCAAGCTGTTCTTCGCCTACGGGCTCGGGAACGGCCTCTACGCCCCCCTCTGGTTCGGCGCCTCCACGGTCCTCTTCCCGGGGCGCGCCACGGACGCGAAATCGGTGCTGCGCATAATCGAGCGGATGAGGGTCACGCGCTTCTTCAGCACGCCGCTCGTGTACCTAAGGCTCCTGGACGAGCTGAGGAGCGGGGGGAAGTACGACCTCTCCTCCATCAGGACGAGCACCAACGCGGGGGAGACGCTGCCGCCCCAGATAAACGAGGGATGGAGGGAGTTCACGGGGCACTACGTGCTGGACGGGATAGGGACCACCGAGATACTGCACATATTCATATCGCCCAGGACGGACAGGCCGGTGAAGCCGGGGAGCACAGGGCTAGTGGTCCCGGGATACGAGGTCAGGACCGTCAGGGAGGACGGGAGCGAGGCGGACGTCGGGGAGGCAGGCAGGCTCCTGGTAAAGGGCGACAGCATAGCGGCCCTGTACTGGCAGCAGCACGAGAAGACGAAGGCGACGATAATCGGGGAGTGGATAGACACGGGGGACCTCTACGTCGTGGATCGGGACGGCTACTTCTGGTGGTCCGGCAGGGCCGACGACCTGATAAAGTCCGCCGGCGCCTGGGTGTCGCCAATAGAGGTGGAGCAGGCGATCCTGGGCCACCCGGCGGTCGCCGGCGCGGCGGTCGTGCAGAGCTACACCGACGACGGCATAGGGAGGCCGAAGGCCTACGTCCAGCTGAGGCCAGGCTATTCGCCGTCGAAGGAGCTGGAGGAGGAGATACTGAGGCTTGCGGGCGAGAAGCTGAAGGCATCCTACAAGGTCCCGGGATGGGTCGAGTTCGTCGATGCCCTGCCCACGACCGCCACCGGCAAGATCCAGAGGTACAAGCTGAGGCAGATCGAGATGGAGAGGTTCAGGGCGAAACTGTCGAAGCCCGGCCAGTGAGCGCGCTGTCTGTATAAGAAAAGTCCGCGCATCTCCTCCCCGAAGGTCGGAGTTTTGCAGCTTCCCTCAGATTCCTAAACACTTTTATATAATAAAGCGGCCGCTGTTAGCAGCGTGGGATCCGCCTCGATCTACAGGAGGAGGCTGCAGAGGATAGGGCATGGCAGCTATCTGATCACGCTGTCCAGGGACTGGGTGGAGGCGCACGGCCTGAAGAAGGGCTCCGAGATCATAATAATGGACGACGGACCGTCGCTGAGGATGTTCCCCGCCGATACACTCAGCCAAAGGACGGTGCAGCTGCAGCTGAAGGAGCGGGAGGACCCGCGGGAGCTATCCATCCCGCTGTGGACGTACTACATGCAGGGCGCCGACGAGGTGGTCGTAAAATCCGACGGCATAATAAGCTCGGACGTGAAGCACTCCCTGAGGTCCCTTCTGCTTGAGATGCCCGGGGCGTTCATCGTGGACGAGGATGCCTACACAATAAGGGTGAAGGTGAGCAGCGACATCGTGAAGCTCCCGACGGACGGCGAGGTGAGGAAGATTGTGGGCTTCACGATCAAGGTGTACGAGGACTCGGCCAGGGCGTTCATGGAGGGCGACGGCGGCCTGGCCAGCGAGGTCGTGGAGAGGGGCACCGGCGTCAACAGATGGTACAGGGCGGTCATACGCCAGATATCGCTCTGGACCAGGGATCCGGAGGTCGCGGTGGCCAGCGGGATAAACGACAGCCGCGAGCTGATAGCGTACGTGCTCATGGTGAGGGATCTGTCGAGGATCGTCTACCATTCCACCCACATAGCCAGGCTGGCCTCCCAGCTGCAATCGGCGCCTTCCGACGCCATCCTGAGGTCCGACTTCGAGGGGATGTCCTCCGTCGTGGAGGAGATGATAACGACGTCCACCGATATGTTCCTGTCGAGGGACGTGGGCCGCATCCACGCGGTCCTCCGTAGGATGAAGCGCGTCAGGGAACTGGAGGAGCTCATAGGCGTGAGGACGTTCGAGACCGTCCGGGACCTCGGCACCGCCGTGAGGCTCCTCATGGCGGCAAACGAGTTCAGGAGGATAGCGGGCTACTCGGTCGCGATAAGCGACGACGCGGCCAACTTGGTGCTGGTTCCGGGCGCTCCCGGCCGATCCGCGCCCGCGCGTGCGCTATCGGATCCATATATTGCTAATATACCTAATATATACTTCATATCTTTCCGCCAAGGCTTATATATGGGTTCGGGGTCCCGAGAGGGCGATGTCAGCCACGGCAAAGGGAAGGGCGCTAATGTCTGAGGAGGCCGCCCAGTACAAGGTGCCCAAGGAGTACAACCAGGCCGTTGCGCTGCAGAGCCAGCTGGTCAGGAAGTACTTCGAGGATGTGGCCGCCGCCGCCGCCAAGGGGAAGAAGATAGCGTACGGGCTCGTCGAGGCGAACCCGATAGAGATACTGAGGCTGTTCGACATACCGGTCGTGTATCCAGAGGTCTTCTCGCTCCAGATATCGTACAAGGGCGGGGCCCTCCCCCTGATGCTGGCGGCCGAGAACGAGGGATACTCCACCGACTGCTGCAGCTACGTGAAGTCCGGGGTCGCCGCCGTGCCCCCCATCGGCACGGGGCAGACGCCCCTCGGGTACGTGCCGAAGCCCGACATAGCCGTCCTCACGTACTCGGGCTGCCAGATATACATACACTGGTGGGAGCAGTACCACTACTGGACCGGCGCGAAGATATTCACGATCGACATACCCTACGTGCGCGATTACGAGAGGGATCACTACGTGCCCAGGCACGACATAAGGTACGTGGCGGATCAGCTCATGAACGTCATATCCCAGCTGGAGCAGCTCACGGGGATCCGCTACAGCGAGGAGAAGCTGAGGGAGATACTGACCTACACGGCCGACGCCTGGGATCACTGGAGGATGGCGCTGGAGATGGGGAAGAGGGTGCCAACCCCGCTCGACGGTTACTTCGAGGCGATATATTATATGAGCCTGATCACCCTCACGAGGGGCGATAAGACCACCGCCGACTACTACCGCTTCCTGGTGGACGAGCTCCAGAGGAGGGCGGAGGCCGGGATAGGGCCGACCCCCGAGGAGCAGTTCAGGCTGGTCTTCGAGGGGGTCCCCAATTATCCGTACTACAAGGAGTGGTGGAGCCTCTTCAAGAGGTGGAACGCGCGCGGCGTCGCGGGCACCTATCCCAAGGTGGCCGGCGTCGTGGACTACTTCCGCTTCAACCCGGACAAGCCCATAGAGACCATAGCCGAGTACATGATACACGCGTACTGCAACTGGAACATGCTGATGAGGGCCGACCTCCTGAAGTACTACGTGGACGCGTACAAGGCGGACGGCGTCGTGATACACTCAATAAAGAGCTGCAGGTCCTTCTCCATGGGACAGGGCGACTTCAAGGAGTACTTCGTGGGCATGGACATCCCGACCCTCATTATCGAGTCGGACCACGTGGATCCCAGGTACTACTCGGAAGCCCAGATGAGGAACAGGATCGACGCGTTCTTCGAGTCGCTCGCGCTCAGGAAGGGGTTGAAGTGAAATGATGGGCGAGGAAGGCTACGTGATAGGCGTGGATTCCGGGTCGACGTACACGAAGGGAGTGGTGATGCACGTAGACGGGAGGATAGTGGCCACCGACATAACGATGACCGGGATAAGGATACTCGAATCGGCGAACAGGCTGTACCACGCTCTGCTGGAGAAGACCGGGCTCAGCGAGTCCGACATAGCGTACGTGGTCGGGACCGGATACGGAAGATATCAGATAACGTTCGGCCACATGCAGGTCACCGAGATCAGCGCCCACGGGCTGGCAGCGCACTACCTGTTCCCCAGGACGCACACCGTGCTGGACATGGGGGGACAGGACACCAAGGCGATAAGGATCAACGATAAGGGGGAGGTCATCGATTTCACGATGAACGATAAATGCGCGGCGGGGACGGGCAGGTTCATAGAGGCTGCCGCGAGGGCGCTGGGCCTCGATCTTAGGCAGGCGTCTGAGATAGCCCTGAACGCCAAGAGGCCCGTGAAGATAACGAGCACCTGCACGGTCTTCGCGGAGACCGAGGTGCTGGAGCACCTCGCCGCCGGAGAGCGCCTTGAGGACATACTCTACGGCGCCTATCTGGGGATCGCGACCCGCTCGGTCGGGCTGCTGAGGAGGGTCGGGGTGGAGCCCGAGGTCACGTTCCAGGGCGGCGTGTCGCTGAACAAGGGGATGGTCAAGGCGGTGGAGGAGTTGCTCCACATGAAGGTCAACACGAGCCCCCTGACGATGTACGGGGGCGCGATAGGGGCCGCGCTCTACGGCATCAAGCGGCTCACGGGCAAGGAGGAGATTGTCATGCCCACGGCCGCTCGCGCGCCCAGGGAGGTCGAGAGCGCGTGATAACCGCGGGGATAGACGTCGGCGCGAGGTACGTGAAGGTAGCCATCCTGGAGGACGGAAAGCGCGTGCTCGTGACTCTCGTGGAGAGGAGCGGGTACGATCCGCTGGGGGCCGCCAGGAAGGCGTTCGAGAGCGCGCTCTCGAACGCGGGGCTCGACAGGTCGGACGTCAGCTACGTGGTGTCGACGGGATTCGGCCGCCACAGGGTCGATTTCAGGGACACGAACGCCACGGACATCACGGCGGCCGCCGCGGGCGCCAGGTTCTTCTACCCGGGCACGAGGACGGTCGTCGACGTGGGCGCTGGGAACACTAGGACGGCGAAGCTCGACGAGAACGGAAAGGTAGTCCAGTTCAGGGTGACGGATAAGTGCGCCGCGGGCGGCGGGGGATTCCTAGAGAGGATATCCTTCTACGGGGGGATAGACCTCTCCCAGCTCGAGGAGCTGGCCCTGAAGTCCCAGAAGCCGGTCATGATATCCACGGTCTGTTCGGTGCTGGCGGAGACGGAGGTCATAAACCTGGTCACCAAGAACATACCGATAGAGGACATAATGATGGGGGCCGTGATGTCGGTCGCCGGGAGGGTCGTCGCGCCGATCAAGCAGGTCGGCCTGACGCCCGAGGTCACGCTGGTCGGCGGGATGAACATGAACGCGGCCTTCCCGCTGGCGCTGGAGAGGTTCCTGAAGGTGCACGTGAACACGTCGCGCGATCTCGTGTTCGCGAACGCCGTCGGGGCGGCGTACCTGGGCTACAGGAGGCTCCAGAAGAGGGCGGTGATCGCACAATGACGCTCCTCGAGGATGCGGCATCGAAGGAACCCCTGGAGCTGTTCAGGGAGGTCACGGAGGACTCCTACGTGGACTTCAGCTGGCAGAGGAGGTGGAAGGAGGAGACCGGGGGGCGGCTGCTGGGGTACTTCCCAGTGTACTTCCCGGAGCCGATAGCCCATTCCCTGGGATTCCTGCCGGTGAACATACTCGGCGCGTCCGGCTACATCGAGCTGGAGAAGGCCACCGCGCACACGCAGTCGTTCGTGTGCTCCATAAGCAGGAGCACGTTCGAGCTCGCCGCCACCGGGCACCTCGACCACTTCGACGCGCTGGCCTTCACGAACATCTGCGACGTCGCGCGCAACCTGTCCGGCATAATCAAGAGGAATAAGCCGGACAAGACCGTGGTCTACCTCCACATGCCGATAAACAACGCGGTGCCGCACGCCAAGGATTACCTGTACGCCGAGTACGGCAGGCTCGTCGAGAAGCTGGAGCCGATCTCCGGCAGGAAGCTGGACATGGAGGCGCTGAGGCGCAGCATAGCCCTCTACAACGAGAAATGGGAGCTGCAGCACAGGATGGAGCAGCTGAGGATCGAGAGGCCCTGGCTGCTGCCCTACGACGAGTACTACTACGCGCTGAGGGCGGGCCAGCTGCTGCCGGTGGAGCTCTACGTGGAGAAGATGAGGTCGTTCCTCGGCGAGGTGGAGAAGCGCGACCGCAAGCAGCAGGACAAGATACGCGTGCTCGTGCTGGGCGATTTCTGCGAGCAACCGGCGCTGCCCCTCATGAGGGCCATGGAGGACGCGGCCTACCTGGTGTACGACGAGGCGATAATCGGCCCCAGATGGATAGGCCGGGTGAACGAGGCCGAGGAGGATCCCCTCATGGCGCTCGTCAAGGCGTACACGGACAACCTGAGGCCGTTGACCACCAGATACCACCCGCTCATAGACAAGCAGCAGCACATAGCGGAGCTCGTAAAGGACCTGAGGATAGACGCAGTGCTCTTCCTGGTGCCCAAGTTCTGCGAGCCCGCGCTCTACGACTTCGTGATACGCAAGCTGGCGCTGGATAGGATGCACGTGCCCTACGTCAAGCTGGAGTACGAGGAGTCCGAGACTACATTTGAGAACGCCAGGATGACGCTCGAGACGCTGGCCGAGTCCATCATCTTCGGCTGAGGGTCGGCCGATCGCGCGCCGTCTGTTCACGGCTGGGGCCGCCGGACGCCCTCCCCCTGCGTCGGGCGGGGCGGCCCCAGGAATACCTTCGCGTCTACGGCGACCGCGCCCCTCTCGTACACGATCACCGGGTTCAGGTCCACGCCGGATATCTCCGGGTTCTCGAGCATCATCCTGGAGGTGGAGAGGAGCACCCCGATCAGCGCGTCGATGTCCAGCGGGGGACGCCCCCTGAGGCCCATCAGGACCTCGCTTCCCCTCACCTCCTCGACCATCGCCCGCGCGTCATCCTCGTCCACGGGGATCAGCCGGAACGTGACGTCCCTCAGGAGCTCCGCAAGCGTGCCCCCCATCCCGAACATCAGCACGGGGCCGAACTTCCTATCCACCGTCGCGCCCACTATCACCTCGATGGACGGGGGGAGCTGGCGCTCCACGAGGACGCCCACTATCTCGGCGTCGGGCCTAGCGTTCCTGACCGAACGCACGATGCGATCGTAGGCCTCGCGGACGTCCTCGTCGCGCTTCAGATCGAGCGCCACGCCTCCCACGTCCGTTTTGTGGACTATCTGGGGAGAGAGCACCTTCATCACCACCGGATACCCTATGGCCCTCGCGGATTCCACGGCCTCATCCGCGTCCACGGCGACCCGGAAGGACGGCGTCCCTATCCCGTAGAGGGCGCAGAGGCGCTTCGACTCGTCCTCGAGGAGCATCGGGCTGCCGCGGGACATCGCGCGATCCACGATGGATCTTGCGTCCGGCTCGTCCACGTCGGGCGGGAACCCCCCTGCAGTTAATAAGGGTGGTCATCCGCGCGGTCGTGAATGGAACTGATTCCCGCCTTGGAATCATCCGATTTTGTTAATTTGCTATATATGAAGATATTATAGAAAAATTGAGATCTGGCGCGAATCCGGAGGCCGGCGACGGCTGCTTCGGCGCCGGTCCGGTGGGGGCGATCGCCTTCCCGCTGTGATCACGATGTCCGGCCGGATGGCGCGGTCGCTCAGCGATCCTTCCAGACGGGCTTCCTCTTCTCCAGGAACGCCTTCAGGCCTTCAACTCCGTCCTCGGTTTTCAGCAGCTCTTCCTTGTAGATATTATTCGTCAGCTCGAATCCATCGCCGATATTCGATCCGAGGGCTCCCCAGAACGCTTTCTTGACTATCCTTATCGTGGAGAGGCTTATCTCGGACGCGGATCTCGCGAGCCTTTCCGCCTCTGCGTCGACCTCGGCGTCCGGCACGACCTTTGTCAATATGCCCATCCTTTCCGCCTCGGACGCCGGGAAGTTCTCGCCGAGCAGGACAACCCGGAGCGCCCTTCTGACGCCGACGATCCTCGGAAGTAGAACGGCTGCTATGGGCGGCATCGCGCCCAGCCTGATCTCGGGCGTTCCGAAGAACGCCGATTCGCCGGACACCAAGAAGTCGAACGCGATGGCAAGCTCAAACCCCCCACCGAGGCACGCGCCCTTCACGGCGGCCACAGTCGGTTTGTCGAAGAAGAGCACCTTTTCTATCAGGCCCGTGAAAGCGTCCAGCATCCCTGGAGCTTTGTCGGGGAAATGCTCCTTCACGTCCGCCCCCGCGCTGAAGGCCCTCTCTATGGCCGTGCCCACTACGACGGCCCTGACCGACGCGTCGTTCGAGGCCCTGTCCAGCGCCGCGCTCAGCTCGTTCATGAGCTTAATATTGAGTATATTAAGTGGAGGATTGTTTAAATTTATGAATGCTATGCCGTCCTTGACCGCGTAGTTCACCAGGGTCTGACCGATGCTCAATCCGAATCGTGCCGCAGGCCCCCCGCTTTTTAAGTTATCGGGGTTAAGGGGTTCCTTTGCCCTAAGCCTATCGATGAAGTTGAATCCGAGAGGGAGGACCTCCGCCGGACCCTTCGGCGCTCCGGCCGGGAGGGACGCATGGAGCCGCCGCGGCGATGCCGTGCGGGGTGGTCGCGGCCGTCAGCGGGGGCCGGACAGCGCGTGCTACACAGCCCGCTGGATATGCGGTGGGTGTGACGTGCACACCCTGAGCTTCCTCTACGGGCAGGCTGGATCGCACGTGGTAGAGGTCGCGGGGTGCGTCCTGTCCAGGATCGACTCCGCGCGCGGGCGGGCTGGGAGAGGACGGTCGAGCGCCGATCGTGACATCCAGTCCCCGAGCCGTTGGGTATCCCCCTGCATGTCGGCAAGGACTCCGCTCGCGCTGGTCGACGAACTTCCCGGCGACCAGCGCCGGCCCTCCCGACGCCCGACGCGTATTCCCGGAGCGCCTCGACGGCCGGGGGCCCACGTGCGCGGTGACGCCGCCGTAGGTCCAGCGGAAGAGTCCATACGCGGCCGCGGATTCCCGGGGTAAATGCGTTTGGACCGTGTCAGATGTGGTGATGGGCCGGCCGCGCCCCACATCCCCGGTGATATTGGGAGGCGCGCGGCCATATCCTGCGCGCCCATGCGATGTCGTCGCGAAGCCCCGGCTACGCCGCCCATGCGATGGCTTATTCGATTCAGATACTGCGTGCGCCTACGCGGGATGGGCCCCGACGCCGAGGAAGCCCGCGCACGGGTTCCCGGTCCACTGGCAGCAAATCCTATCCCGGGGCAACGCGCTTATACACGTAACGAGATGGGGGGATGCGGCCATGTGGGCTGAACTTTACGTGAACCTATCAGGAGTCGACGTGGAGAGGCGGCGCAGCGTCCTCTTGGAGGTCGCCGGGAGGTTGAGGGCCGAGCGCGGGAAATCCATCACGAGCTGGCATCTGCTGTGGGACAATAAGCCTTGGCCTGTCACGCTCAGGCTGAGGTTTCGCGGCGATGAGGGATCCTTGAACGCCCTCGCGGCGGAGATCTCCGAGCGTTTTAAGAAGGACGGTTACGATGTCTGCGTTGGAGGGAGAGACGGGTGCGGCCGCGCGTATACGGGCGGCGAGGATCTCTACGGCAAGGACGGCAGCGAGCTCATTGCCAAGGTCTTGGAGATGGGATCGGAGATCGCTGTCGAGTTCGTGTCGGCGAGGGGCGCGTTGGCATCCGGCGATTATACCTGCGACGGCTGCGGTAAGGATACCGCGTGCATCTCCAGGTGCCTCATAGGCACAATGCTGCGCCTGCTCATGAATCAGCTCTCCACAGAGATAAACGCGGCGCCCTTCCTGCTCGGGCAGGCCGTGATCCTCTGCGAGGAGATGGGCTGCATGGAGATGGTGTACAGGTGCGGCGTGGGACCGACATTCACCAGGTGCCTCGAGATGCTGGGGGAGATAAAGGGGTCCTCCTGAGCAGGGCTAGCAGGTGGAATAACCGCCGTTCACCGGTATCGCCTGCCCGGTTATGAAGCCGGCCTTCTCCGAGGCCAGGAACACCACAACGGGCGCTATATCCTCCGGGGTCCCGAGCCTCCCCAGCGGATAGGCCCTCTTGATCCTCTCGAGCATCTCCGGGGATAGATACTCGCGCATCTCCTTCTCCATCCACATGCTGTGGGAGCTGAAGCCCTTCTCCACGTCCTTCGGGAACGTCAGCGCGGGGACCACAACGTTCACGCGCACGTTGTACCTGCCGACCTCCTTGGCCAGCGCCTTCGAGAAGCCTATCACGCCGGCCTTGAGGCCCGAATAAACGGCCTCCCTGGCCTCGCCGACGCGCCCGGCGTCGGATCCCAGGTTGATTATCACGCCTCCCCTCTGCTTCACCATGTATTCGAGGACTGCCCTCGTGGTGTTGAGCATCCCCCTGAAGTTGAGGTCTATTTTCCTGTCCCAGAAGCGCGGATCCTCCTCGAGGAAGAGCGCCACCTTCTCCCAACCCACGCTGTTCACCAGCACGTCCACCCTGGAGAATCTATCGACAACCTCCTTCACCCTACTCTTAACCTGTTCAAGGTCCGTGACGTCGCACCTATAGGCGATAGCGCCCGGGGTGATCTCGGCGGCCCTCCTGGCCACCTCGCTGGCCTTGACGTCATCTATATCTAATATCACGACCTTAGCGCCTTCCCTCGCGAACTCGTATACGATTCCTTCCCCTATATTGGACGCTCCACCGGCAACTATCACGACTTTATCGCGTAATCCGAGATCCATTCCGACGCGCAGTCCCCATGGTTATATTTAAGCTTTTAACACCGTGCGGCGGCCCCCGTAAACTCAGGCTCACAGGTCCCCTCCCTGGCGCGCCGGATCGCGCGCCCCGCGGGCATAGTGCCGGCGCTCGACCCCCGCCCAGCTGCAGGCGTCCGCGCGCCATCGACGCGGATCGGGGCCCTGCCGTACTGCGCGCGGTCAGCCCAGTGTGAATAAACCCTGCTATCGAAAACGGATCCGTGCAACGAGTTGCCCGCGAATAACCCCATACGTTACATTTATCATACAGCTATCTACATTCTGTAAGATAACATTTATATTGTACTACTGTCCGATAGGTGATGAAGATGAGAAGAAGCGCCATCTCCAGGGCCGCGCTCTGGACCATAATAGCCGTCGTGATAGTGGTCGCGGTGGTCGGCGGGGTGGCCGCTTGGTACGTCACCAGGCCCCCTCCGCCCCCTCCGCCAACCCCGACACCCACTCCGACTCCGACGCCCACGCCCACTCCCACCCCGACGCCGACGCACGCGATAGTCGGGCAGGTGACGATCGGGCTCGCGCAGTCGCTCACCGGATCCCTCGGGCCCGTGGGCGAGGAGATCCTTTGGGGGGCACAGCTCGCCGCGTCGCAGATAAACTCGCATGGAGGTATCTACTTGGCGAACGGGCCGAACGGGCCGGGCAACTACACGATAAACCTCGTGTGGCAGGACGACCAGTCCAGCCCGGCCAATGGACCGACGGCCCTCTCCACGCTGATAACCAACTATCACGCGGCAGTGGTGATAAACGACATCGGCAGCGTGATAGCTGTAGCCCAGATACCCATAATAGAGCAGTACAACGAGCCGACGATAGCCATATGTTCCTCGCCGCTCGTGACCAGGACCCCGAACCTCACGAACTTCGATCCCGCGAAGTCGATGATATTCCACTACCAGCCCACCGGGATCAACTTCGGCGCATCCGATGCCGAGTTCCTGCATCAGTACAAGGACCAGATACAGAGCTCCCAGGGGCAGAGCACCAGCGGGCCGCTGAGGGTTGTCTTCATAGGGCAGAACACCGAGTACGGGCAGAATACCCTGTGGGGCTTCAACTACACGATATACAAGAACGGATGGCAGAACCAGATACAGATAGTCGATGTGGAGTGGTATCCGTTCGGCACCACCCAGTTCCAGAGCATACTGAGCAAGGTGGCGACCGAGAGCCCCAACGTGATCGTGCTGGCCACGTGGCCCAAGGAGCAGGCCGCGCTCGTGCAGCAGGCAGCCTCGATCTCGGCCCTCAAGGGGGTGGTCATGGGGCCGACCCCCGGCATAGTCGACGACCCGTCCTACTACAGCGCAGCCGGACAGTACGCCGCGGGCAGCTTCATAAGCACGAACCTCCCGGTGTTCGCTAACACCAACAACGCGGAAATAAACGCGAAGTGGGCCGCCTTCAGGAGCGAGTACTTCGCCGAGACCGGACAGCACGTCGGGCTCGTGGGCTCCTCCGGGTACGACGCGGTCTGGGTCGCGGCCTACGCGCTGAAGGACGCGGGGACCACCCAGAACACAGCCGTGATACACGCCCTGGCAACGATGTCGCCGCCCCCGCAGCTGACCTGGATCATCTCGCCCGGCCCGAGCGGGACCCTGTTCAACAGCTACCACGAGGTGTCTGTCCAGCTGGTGATAATCGAGGCGTTCTGGAACTCGACGTCCAGCTCGACGTACGAGCAGGTCGTCTGGCCGTCGCAGTACGCCACCGCGAGCCCGCAGTTCACGATATTCCCGTGACGCGATCCGCCAGCTCATTTTTATTTTTTATATAAATTATGATTAATAGTGGTTATGTAGAGTAATATGCTCGCTCTTCCGCAAAATGTGCTGAAAATATCATCGATTTGAACGGTTTAGCCGTGCGATGAGCGGACATATGAGGCCCAACGGGGGTCCTTTAAACGGATCATCATCGTGTCGCATGCCCTCAGGAATATCGCCGGATGGGGTTATTCGCGAGCAACTCATCGCATGGATCAGTTTTATCATAGGACGGTGATTTCATGTTAAATTTGCTAAACTGCACGGCCGCACAAATAATAAGAAACCTTTATATTTTTCCACGATCGGCGCCCTCCGATGATAATCAGGGTACGCCTCCACGGAAGGGGGGGACAGGCGATGAAGACCGCCGGCCGCGTGGTGGGGACCGCCGCCTTCCTGGAGGGCTTCAGGGCCCAGGATTCGCCGATGTACGGGCCCGAGAGGAGGGGCGCCCCGGTAGCATCGTTCCTCAGGATATCGGACGAGGAGATAGCCGAGCGCGGTTACGTGTGGTCGCCGGACATCATAGCCATCGCGGACCCCACGCTCATAGGGGATCCAAGGGCCAACGTGCTCGACGGCGCCAGGCAGTCCACCGCGGCGTTCGTGAATATACCGACCCTGGACGGCATACGCGTGGGCGATCTGACGCGCCTCACGAACTACGACGTGACGAGGGCCGCCATCCGGCTGCTCGGGCGCGCGGTCCTGAGCTCGGGGGTCGCCGGGGCCGTTGTGAAGCTGCTCCCCATATCGAGGCAATCGCTCGAGGAGGCGGTGAAGATAGAGATGGAGGACATAGGACTGAAGGAGAGGGAGATAGACCTGAACGTGAAGCTAGCCCTGGAGTGCTTCGAGGGGACCCCCAGGGTCCCCGTGGAGCCCCTCCCGACGGAGGAGCTGCAGCAGTTCAGGGCCGTGGAGCTCGGATGGCAGCCGCCGGAGGTCTCCATCGGGCTCATAAGGAACGTGGGCAACGGCGTGGAGAAGATGACCGGGAGCTGGCGCGTATCCAGGCCGGTCATAGACTACTCCAAGTGCACCAGGTGCGGCGTCTGCTTCGATTACTGCCCAGAGGCCGCCATAACGCTCGCCGGCCCCGACAACAGGCCGGTCATAGACTACGATCACTGCAAGGGCTGTCTGATATGCTACAACGAGTGCCCGGTGAAGGGGGCGATCACGGTGGAGGAGGAGGGGCTGGCCGAGAAGGTCGCGAGTGGAGGGGTCGTGTAGCATGAAGAGGATGCTGACCGGCAACGCGTCGGCAGCCTGGGGGGCCAGGATCTCCGAGGTCGAGTACATAGGGGGCTACCCCATAACGCCCCAGTCGGAGGTGGTCGAGCTCCTCTCGAAGTGGGTGGCCGAGGGGGCGATGAACGCCGTCTACACGAACTACGAGTCGGAGCACAGCATGTTCGCCGGGGTGGGGGCCGCCTCCCTGTCCGGCGTCAGGGCGTTCACGTCGACGTCGAGCCAGGGGCTCATGTTCGCCATCGAGATGCTGTACGCGATTGCGGGCTGGAGGGCCCCGGTGGTGTTCGTGAACGTCGCCAGGGGCCTGGGGATGCCGATGATACTCCAGGTGGAGCACGGCGATATAATGGGCATCAGGGACACGGGCTTCCTTCAGCTGCACGCCGAGACTTGCCAGGAGGTGCTGGACTTCGTGCCGATGGCCTACAGGATAGGGGAGGACAGGCGCGTGATGCTCCCGGTGGCCGTCAACATGGACGGCTTCCTGATATCGTTCGGGAGGGAGCCTGTCGACGTGCCGGACAAGGAGCTCGTGAGGGACTTCCTCCCGAAGTACAACCGCCCCTATCCGGTCGTCGACTTCTCGAACCCCGTCGCGTACGCCCCCACGATCGTCGATGGCTACGCCTACATGTACTTCAAGGAGCAGCTCCAGAAGGCCCAGGAGCGCGCGCGGGAGGTCTTCTACGAGGCCGCCGCCGACTTCGAGAGGATAATAGGCAGGAGGTATGAGCCGATAGAGCGCTACATGCTGGACGACGCGGATTACGCGATAGTGTCCACGGGCTCCTACTCCACGATAATAAGGGGAGCCGTCAGGAGGCTGCGCGAGAGGGGCGAGAGGGTCGGGATGGTCAGGATCAGGATGTTCAGGCCCTTCCCGAGGGATGAGTTCGTGGACGCGCTGTCCGGCCTCAAGGGCGTCGCCGTGTTCGACCAGAACATAAGCCTGGGGAAGGGCGGCGTCATCTACACGGAGCTGGCCGAGGCCCTGTACCACGCGAAGGAGAGGCCCAGGGTGCTCATGTCGTTCATAGGGGGGCTGGGCGGCGCCGAGATATCGTTCGACGCCGTCAGGTACATGCTGGAGAGGCTGAAGGACGCGGTGGCCAGCGGCGAGGAGCCCCGCAATCCCAACTGGCTCTTCAGCGAGGAGGACCGCAGGCGCCTGGCCCGCGCGCTCAAGCTGACCCTGGGGGAGGAGGTGATATCCGAATGAGCTCCGAGCCGACCAGGTACAGGACCCTCAAGGACATTCCGAAGGAGGAATACATGGCGCCCGGCACCCCGCTCTGCGCCGGCTGCGGCGCCCAGCTCGCGCTCAGGCTCGCCCTCAAGGCGCTGGGGCCCCACACGATAGTGGTCAACGTGCCGGGATGCGTGGCGCTCTTCGCCATATATCCTTACTCCTCGCTGAAGTTGCCCTTCGTGTTCACGTCGTTCGTGGCGGCCCCCGCGACGGCGCAGGGAATCGTGGACGCGATAAAGGTGCTGAGGTCCAAGGGCGTCAACCTGCCGGAGGACACGAAGGTGCTGGTCGTGGTGGGCGACGGCGCGGCGTACGACATAGGCCTCCAGTCGAGCTCCGGGGCCCTGCACAGGCAGCTGGATCACTACTACTTCGTCTACGACAACGAGGCGTACGGCAACACCGGGTTCCAGTACTCATCGGCCACCCCGTTCCTCTCAAGGACCACCACGAGCGAGGCGACCGACAGGGTCCCCGGGAACACCTTCTGGAAGAAGGACTTATTCGAGATATGGAGGGCGCACGGGGTGCCCTACATAGCCACCGTCGCGGCGTCGAAGCCCGTGGACCTCCTCAGGAAGTTCGAGAAGGCCGCCAGGTTCAAGGGCCCGAAGCTGTTCCTCGCGCTCGGCGTGTGCCCGACCGGCTGGGGCTCCGACCCGCAGATGACGGTGAAGATAGACAAGCTGGCCGTTGAGACCGGCATTTGGCCCCTGAAGGAGGCGGTATACGGGGAGGTCCGGCACACGTACATACCCAGGAGCCTGAAGCCGGTGGAGGAGTACCTGAGGACCCAGAGGCGCTTCGCGCACCTGTTCGACGGCAAACACGACGACCTGCTGAAGGAGTACCAGGCCAGGGTGAACGCGTACTGGGAGAAGGTCTGGAGCACGGAGCTGAAGTAGGGCGCCGTGCGGCGACCCGAGGCCCCGTGCCCCGCTGAACGGGAACCGATGGAAAGGGATCGCCCAGTTAATTCGCGGAACTAGTTCAATTCGCATAGATTCCTGCCGCAATCGATGTCCGGGCTGCTCAGGCCGGCTGCAGTACGTGCGTTACCCTGCCGTCTGGGAGGGCCTTCGGGACTAGCTTCACGCGCATCCCGACGCGCAGGGAGTCGGGCGCGACCCCCTCTATCCTCGCGTACACGCGGTTCCCATCGGGGAACTGCGCGACCCCCACGGGCGCGGGGAACTCCTTCTCGTCGAATCCGGCCACAGCCAGGTAGAGTATCGAGTAGCTCAGGAGCCTCCCCTCGCCGGCCTGCTCGTACTCGATCCATTCCATGTCGTCCGCGAGGCACTTCGGGCAGAACTTCCTCGGCGGGAAGTACACGCTCCCGCATTTCCTGCACCTGGTCGCGGTCAACTTCCCCTGCTCCAGGGCCTCCACGTACTTGGAGATGCCGCTGTGCCTTATGAACGCGAAGTGGCCGAATTTCTCTATCTCGGTCATCGCTAGCGCCTCCTGGAGAGCACGACCGCCGCGCCGTACGTGCCCACGCCGCCCCTGGTGTACGCCACGCCCAGCTCGGCCGGCACGCGTATATCCCCGACGGCGTCGCCCCTGAGCCACCTGGTTATTGCGAATATCTGGGCCGCCCCCGTGGCCCCCACCGGATGGCCCCTTCCCAGGAGCCCCCCGCTGACGTTGACCGCCACCCTGCCCCCCACATACGTCTGGCCCTCCCTTATCGCCCTGTAGCCCTCCCCCCTCGGGAAGAACCCCATGTCCTCGTAGTCCAGGATCTCCGATATCGTGAAGCAGTCGTGGGTCTCCGCCACCTGGACCTGGGACGGCTCCACCCCGGCGTTCCTGTACGCCATGCGGGTGGCCTCCACGGTCGGCGTGAACGTCGTGAGATCGGGAACCCCCCTGACCGTCTGCTGGCCCGTGGCCAGGCCCACGCCCTTTATCCACACGGGCGTGTCGGTGATTTTCGTCGCCACCTCCTCGGATGCGAGTATGACCGCGGCGGCCCCGTCGGCGTTGGCGGCGCAGTCCAGCAGCTTGAGGGGATAACTGATGGGCCTGGACTTCATGACGTCCTCCGTCGTGAACTTCTGCCTGAACATCGCAAAGGGATTCCTCGACGCGTATTCGGAGGACTTGACCCTCACAAGTGCCAGATCCTCCTCCGTTGCGCCATACTTATCCATATATGCAATTGCCCGCAGTGCGTACGCCGTGGGCATCGTCATGCCCAGGGGCGCCTCGAGAGAGGAATCGGCGGATTGCCCCATGACCCTCTGGACCTCCCTCCCCGAGAGCTCACTCATCTTCTGGACGCCCACCACCGCCACCACCTTCGCGAATCCGGACCTTATGAAGCTCCAGCCGGTTATGACGGCAGCGGTGCTGCTGGCGCACTGCGCGTGCACGTCGAACCCCGGTATGGGGCTCAGCTGGGCGTACTCGGCCAGCTCCCCCGTCGGGTTCCTGGTGGCGGTGTATCCCCAGGCATACCCCGTGAGCAGCATTTCTATGTCCTTGGGGGACACGTTCGGCGCGTCCTCCAGCGCGGCCTTCAGAGCCTCGAACCCGAGCTCCTTCACATCCGCGTCCTCCCTCTTTCCAAACCTGGTCATTCCGACGCCAACTATCGCGACGTTGCTCGACAATTCGGCGTGCGGCGTCGCGGCAGCTTCCTAAAAATGTTTACGACGCTCAGCCGTTTGCACGACTCCCGGCCTCAGCCCGCCCGCACCCGTTTATCCCTGGATGTCTATTCCTATATGATCATTCATTGCGCATAGGACCTCCACCTCGCCCAGTCCTCACGGGCAATCGGCGCGGGCTCATGGGCGGCCGTCGGGCCCAGCGGCACGGGCCCCCATCCACGGGAACCGAACGCCCCTGACCTCAGGGTAGGCCTCCTCGCCCCCCTTCCTCAGCCCGAGGGAGGGGTGGGCCCTCCCGGCGGCGTCCTGGCGGGCGGTGTAGGAGTAATGTGAAGGAAGCTATTGTGAAGCGACCTCACCCCACGGTAATTCTAGGCCTCGAGCCCGGCGAACTTGGTTATGTGGCTGCTCGCGGCGTATGGGGCGAGCCGCTCGACCGTGTCCCCGCACATGCGCTCGAGCTCGGCGAGGACCCTGAAGGCCCTCCTGGGCAACGGCGCGGACTCGACGATGGCCGCCCTGGCGACCTCGCTCATCAGCTCCAGAGGCACTGACCAAATAATATGGACAAAAACTAGGCCTATAAACTTAACAGCTAAACACCAACCACGCAACAGCCCGCCATTCCATCGAATAGTGAATAGTGGTGTACATGAGTGAAGGATCGCGGGATCGACTAGGACGCCGCGGACGATGGATGCGGGACGGGGGACCTGCGCCGCCCTCGCTCGATGGACGCGGGGCCGGAGAGCGCCCTGAGCAGCGACTTGGCTATCGTGAGCCTCTGCACCTCGTTCGTGCCCTCGTAGATCGTCGTTATAATGGCGTCCCTCAGGTACCTCTCCACGAGCGCGTCCCTGTCGACCCCGGCCCCTCCATGTATCTTTATCGCGCCCCTCGCCACCCTGACCGCCACCTCGGTCGCGTAGTACTTCGCCATCGAGGACGCTAGGACGAAATGGGGGTCGTGCGACTCGGCCATGTTCGCGGCCCAGTAGGTGAGGAGCCTGGCGGCGCCCACCTCGGCCAGCATCTCCGCTAGCTGGAATGAGACGCCCTCGAAGGAGGCTATGGGCTTCCCGAACGCCTGCCTCTGGACGGAGTAGCCGAGCGCCGCCTCGAGCGCGCCCTGCGCTATCCCCACCGCCTGGGCCGCCACCATTATCCTCGAGTCATCATATGAGTTGACCACGACCTTGAAGCCCTCCCCCACGCTCCCCACGACGCTAGAGTCGGGGACCTCGACGTTGTCTAGGATCACCTCGTGGGGGCGCTCGCCCA
>WYEM01000038.1 GCA_009903775.1 Nitrososphaerota archaeon
AGGTACGAGCTGGACGCGCCGCTGGAGGACCTCCTGCGGGGGGCCAGGGTGTACTCGGAGCGGGATCTGGACGCGCCGATCTCGAGCGGGAGCTTCCGCACCGACGGCATGGCGATAGCGCCCTGCAGCATGAGGACCCTGGCGGCGATAGCCCACGGGGTGGAGGACAACCTTCTGGTGAGGGCCGCGATGGTGCACCTGAAGGAGAGGAGGCGGCTGATCCTGCTGGTGAGGGAGGCCCCGCTGAGCACCATCCACATAGAGAACATGCTGAGGGCATCGTCCGCCGGGGCGATAGTGATGCCCGCATCCCCCGGGTTCTACGGGAGGCCCAGGACCATCGAGGACCTCGTGGACTCGGTGGTGGGGAGGGTCATGGACCTCCTGGGAATCGAGAACTCCCTCGCAAGGAGATGGGCGGGACCCGACGAGGGCCGATTCCTCGACCATCAGCCTCCAGTCGCCCCCGGCCCACTCGACCGAGGGCGGCTCCGGGAGCGAGTCGAGCACTGATGAGCACGCGCCGCCCCCGTAGCCCGCGACCACGCAGCATTCCTCCCGCCCTGCCCCGCGGACCACGGCCAGCGCCGCCTCTATCCTGTCGGTGCGCAGCAGCCTCAGGAGCAGGTCTAGCTCGGCGCTCCTGGCGACGCAGATCCCTCTCCTCCTGGACTCGCGCGCCTGCGCGGCTGCTATCAGCGCGAACTCCAGGCCCGGCAGGAGGCGGCACGGCACCACCTGGACCGTGCAGCCCGGGGGCCAGTCGCCCGGCGCCGAGTCGCAGCGCACCGCGCGCGCGAAGGCCAGCGCCTCCACCAAGCGCATCGCCCCCGCGCGGCCCATCTGACGATGAGCGGCCTCTCGCCCCGATGCCCCTCATCGCCGGGCTGGAGCACGGCGGAGCGCGCGGCCTCCTCCAGGGGCGAGAGGTCGGGCTCGGAGTCGGACCTCAGGACGCCCAGGGGGACGCCCAGCCCCAGGGGCCTGGCGCCGAAGCGGTGTCTCGTGCTCCTCGGGGGGAAGAGCTCCCCCGAGGACGCTGCCCGCAGGACGTCCAGCTTGGAGGGGGCGCTGACATATATTACCGCGCGGCCGGACTCCAGTGCCCTCCCCACCTCATCGTCAGGGATGAGCTCGGGATGCGACCCGGGGCGCGCCCAAATGGACCTGGCGAGCCTGTGCGCCTCGAGGGCGCTCCCGAGGGCCTGGCCCAAGTAGGAGGGACCGCCCGGCATCAGGACCGCGACGCGCGGCCCGTGGGAATCGACCGCGGAGCGCGCGGCCTCGGGGCCCTCCTCCGCCATGCCCAGCGAGAGCGCCGCCTCGCGGGCGGCGCCCGGATCGATGGCCCTGAGCCAGCGGCCAACCGAGACCTCAGGTGACCCGTAGTCCACGGCCGCGACGGCCGCCCAGCGTGCGCCGAGCGACGCGAGCGCGGAGGCCCTGTGGGCGCCGTCCAGGACCGTGAGGGTGGACGAGTCGACCATCAGGGGGTCCAGCAGCACGCCCTCCGACTCCATGGCGAGCGCCAGGGAGCGCGCCGCGTCGGCGAAGACCTCCTCGTGCTGCCTCAAGGCCCCGAGGGGGGCGAATCCCAGGCGGATCCCTAGGCCGCTCAGCTCCACTGCCCGGAGCCCGCTCAAGTGGAGGCGGCCCCCGCCTCCGACCCGCCCGCCTCCTCGCCGGGCTCCGACGGGGAGGCGGCCTCCGCCGCGGCGCTGATCCTCCTCATGTACCTGGTGATGTAACCGGCCAGCACGTTCCTGACGTACTTGGACTCCGCTTCCACGAGCTCCTCCAGCGCCCTCTTGTTGTGCTCGAAGTCCGTGGTGAACCTGTCAGGGTAGCGCCTGAGCAGCTCCTCGGCGATCATGCTGAGCCTCGCCATTGTCTCGGCTCCGGGGAGTGCGATTAAAAATCTTCCTGGGGACGAAGGGGCCGCGCCCCGCTACAACATCAACCGAGAGCCGCGACGTCTGCGAGCCCCCTCAGCAGCCTTTCAGGTCCCGGCCCTCGAACGCGAGGCCCGCGCGGGTGCGGACGCCGAGGGCCAGCCCCCGGGCGCTCGAACGCCCGCGCGGCCGGGCGCCCCGATCCTCCTGAGGCAGCGGCGCCTGCGGAGGGGCCTCCCGATGAATAGTATGCATCCGTGGAAGGCCAGGCCCGGGGCGCGCTCCCCGCTCAGGATCGGCCCGGGGCCCGGGAAATGCCAGCGGACCGAGCGGGCGACCATGTGGAGCGGGCCCCCGGATCCGCGTTGAGCGGGGGCTCCCCTCAGATTTAGGCTCATCTATCGGCTTGAGGGGACGTGGCCGACGTCGGCGCGCGGACGCGCGGCACATCTCCCGATTATGGAGTCTGGATGGTCGGATCTCGCAGAAATCGGGAGATATGGCCAAAAGAGCTTTATATGAGCCAGATTCAGCCGATTCCGGGGTGGCATGATGTCCGAACCGGACTTCGGTGCGGCCGCAATATATCGCATATTCAAGAAGGCCGGGGCCGAGCGCGTGGGCGAGGACGCCATAGAGGACTTCCGCGGGGCCCTGGAGGAGATAGGGCTGGACATCGCGAAGAGGGCAGTCGAGTTCGCCACTCACGCCGGGAGGAAGACAGTCAAATCCTCCGACGTGAGGCTCGCGATAAAGACCTACCTCTCGCATCGATCGCGCGCCGAGGGAGGTCAGGTCCCGCCCAGCCGATGGCGAGGGCCGGGCGGCGCCCGCGCGCGACGCCCTCTGCGACCTGTAGATCGTGGCGGGCCCCGACACCACGTACGCTACCGTGACCGCTATCAGCTCCGCGGGGAGGAGCTGGAGGCTCCCCGTCATCTCGACCACCATGACCGTGACGGATATGGGGAGCTTGCCGGCCGCCCCGAAGACCGCCAGCATGCCCACGATCGCGAAGGGCACCGGCGACTGGACCAGCGAGGGCGCCAGCATATGCATCAGCGCCCCGAAGAGCAGCCCTGTCGCGGCGCCCACGAATATCCCGGGCGCGAAGACCCCGCCGCTCCCCCCGGACCCCACGGTGAGGGAGGTGGCCGCGATCTTGGCGAAGGGGAGCGCCGCGAGGATCAGGAGGCCGGCCCCCGCGTACAGCGCGGGCGCGGAGGGCGAGAGGAGCTCTGCGGTCCAGGAGGTGCCCGTCCCCATGACCTCCGGGAAGGCCAGCGCGATCGCGCCCGCCGCGAGGCCCCCCAGGGCGGGCCTCGCCCAGCGCGGCACCCGGGCCGCCGAGAAGGCGTCCTCGGCGGCGTTGTAGGCCCTCACGTAGGCCATGGCCACGAGCCCGCAGAGGACCCCCAGGAGGGCGTAGAGCGGGAGGCGCGCCGGATCGAATGGCGCGGTGTAGAAGCCGAAGATCGGCCCGTACCCCGTGACCGCGCCGTATATCGTGTACCCGACCGCCGAGGCGACGAAGGCCGGGAACACCAGCTCGTACTCGAAGTCCCTCCTGTACAGTATCTCCGCGGCGAGGAATGCCCCGCCTATCGGCGTCTTGAATATCGTGCCTATTCCGGTCCCTATCGCCACGCCGACGAGCGCCCTCCTCTCGCCCGGGCCCAGGCCCATCAGGTCCGAGGCCCAGGAGGCGAATCCGGCCGATGCCTGCGCGATGGGGCCCTCATCGCCGGCGCTCAGGCCGGCCCCCATGACTATCGACGACGCCAGGAGCTTGATGGGCGCGACGGCCCTCCTGATCGCTCCCCCCAGCTCGTGGTACGCCGCTATCGCGCTATCTATGCCGGAGCCCCTGGCCTCGGGCGCCGCCTCCGTCAGCAGCCCGGACGCTAGCCCGGCGGCCGCGGCTATCCCCAGGAACGCCAGGCCCCCGGGGGGCCCGGGGATGGACGGGGGGCTCACCCGGAAGCCCAGGGACCCCAGCGCCAACGACCTCACCGCGATGGTCAGGTAGTGCAGGGCGAGGGCGGCCGCGCCCGATATCAGCCCCACGAGCGAGCCGAGCAGGAACCAGCGGGCGAAGTAGGAGCGGCGCCACCCCGACACGGGCGGGCGCGGCATCGCCGCTATAAATGTGTGGGTCGCTAACGCTTTTATCGGCTCGACCCGGCGCCCTCTCCGTGGGTAAGCCGTCGCTGAAGGAGCTCGAGGAGGAGGTCAGGCGCATCTGGGAGTCCGACGGGGTCAGGGGGGCTCTCGAGTCGCGCGGGGGCGAGGTCGTCGGCTTCGTCGAGGGCCCGCCCACGATGAACGGCGAGCCGCACGTGGGGCACATCAGGGGGAGGATGCTGAAGGACGTCTGGTTCAGGCTCGAGACCATGAGGGGCCGGAGGGTGGTCTTCAGGGCCGGCTGGGACACCCAGGGGCTGCCGGTCGAGCTCCAGGCGGAGAGGGAGCTCGGGCTGACGGGGAGCAAGGCGGAGGTCCTCAGGAGGGCGTCGGTCGAGGAGCTGGTGGGGAAGTGCAAGGAGATAGTCCACAAGTACAACGAGGCCTGGAGGAGGGCCGACAGGCTCCTCGGCATGATGTTCGACTACGACCGCGCCTACTGGACGTACAGGGACGAGTACATAGAGAGGGAGTGGCAGTACCTGAGGAGGGCCTGGGAGTCCGGGATCCTGGGCGAGGGGTACCGCGTGGTGGCCTACTGCCCGAGCTGCCAGACGTCGCTGAGCCACAGCGAGGTCGCGTCCAGCTACGAGATGCTGGAGGACCCGTCCGTGTACTACAAGGTGAGGGTGGCCGGCTCCGGGAACACCTACCTGGTCGTGTGGACCACCATGCCCTTCACGGTAGTCACGGACGAGCTAGTGGGCGTGAACCCCGACGCGACGTACGCGTACGTGGACGTCGGGGGGGAGGTGTGGGTAGTGGCCGAGGGGAGGATCGCGGACCTCGGGCTCTCGGGGAGGCCCGTCCTCAGGAGGGTCGCGGGGAGGGAGCTGGAGGGCCTCAGGTACGAGCCGCCCCTGGCCGACGAGGTCCCGGGCCAGAGGAGGCTAGCGGAGGAGGGGAGAGTGCACTTCGTGGTCGCGGAGGGCTTCGTCGACCCCGAGACGGGGAGCGGCATCGTGCACCTGTCACCGGCGAACGGGGAGGAGGACTTCGAGGTCGCCAGGAGGAGGGGGCTCCCCGTCTTCAACCCGATAGACGACCAGGCAGTCTTCACGGAGGAGGCGGGGAAGTACGCCGGCAAGTACGTCAGGGACGCGGACCAGGAGGTGATGGAGGACCTCAGGAGGAAGGGCCTCCTGGTGAGGGCCGAGAGGATAGTCCACGAGTACCCGGTGTGCTGGAGGAGCGGGCACAGGCTGGTCTTCGTCGCCAGGCGCGAGTACTACTACTGGATAGATAAGATAGTGGACAGGGCGCTCAGGGCGGCCGAGAGGGTCGAGTACTACTATCAGCAGCCCAGGAACAGGTTCCTCGAGATAATCAGGGAGGCCAGGCCCTGGTGCATAAGCAGGGAGAGATACTGGGGGACCCCCCTGCCCATCTGGGTCTGCGAGAGGTGCGGCCACAAGTTCCTGGTGTCGTCCAGGAGGGAGATCCTTGAGAGGGCCCTGGAGCTCCCCGACGGGCCGGACTTCGAGCTCCACAGGCCGTGGATAGACCGCGTGGTCCTCAGGTGCCCCAAGTGCGGGGGGCCCTCCCGCAGGGAGCCGTTCGTCCTGGACACGTGGCACAACAGCGGCGCCGCGCCCTACGCCTCGATGACCGACGAGGAGTTCTCCTCGCTCGTGCCGGTCCCCTTCCTCACGGAGGGGATAGACCAGACCAGGGGGTGGACATACTCCATCCTCATGGAACACGTGATAATGACCGGGAGGGACGAGGCGCCCTTCCGCTCCTTCCTGTTCACCGGCCACGTGCTGGACGAGAGGGGGGAGAAGATGAGCAAGTCGAGGGGGAACGTGATCTACGCGCTGGACATACTGGAGAGGGAGCCCGTCGACGTCCTGCGCTTCTACCTCGCCTGGAAGTCCAGCCCCATAGACCCCATAAACTTCTCGGAGGCGGAGATGAGGGGCAGGCCCTACCAGGTGATAAGCACCCTCCTGAACCTGGCGGAGTTCCTCGGGGTGAACGGGGGGTACGACGGGTACGCCTGGAGGGGGGAGAGGGCGCTCGAGCTGGCGCGCGACCCGGCCCTGGGCCCCCAGGACAGGTGGGTCCTGTCGGCCCTCCAGGGGCTCATATCGCGCGCCATCGAGTCGTACGACTCCGCCAGGTATCACGAGGCGGCCAGGGCGCTCGAGCGCTTCATCGTGGAGGTCCTGAGCCAGGAGTACATCCCGCTGGTGAGGCAGGAGCTCTGGGACGACAGCCCGGAGACCCTCCCGAGGAGGATGGCCATCTACGACGTGCTCGCGCACGCGCTGTTCGCGGTGATCAGGCTCCTGCACCCCATATCACCGTACGTGACGGACCACATCTACAACAGGTTCTTCTCGGGCGGGAGGAGGTCCACGCTGCTCCTGGAGCGCCTTCCGGAGCCCGCGCCCGAGCTCTCGGACCCCGGCCTGGAGCGCGCCTTCGATGCCTTCTGGAGCGTCGTCTCGGTCGCGAACTCGGCGCGCATGAGGGCGGGGCTGAAGAGGAGGTGGGCCCTGAGGAGCGCGACGATCCTGTCCCCTGTGGAGATCCCGGAGGGGCTCCTGGAGCTCCTGAGGAGGACCCTGAACGTCAGGGAGCTCAGGATCGCCAGGGGGCCCGGGGAGCTCGGCGCCAGGCTGGTGGCCAGGCCCGTCAGGTCCCGCGTGGGCAGGGAGTTCGGCAGGGCGAGCCGGGAGGTGGAGGCCGCGATATCGGGCGCCGATCCCTGGTGGCTGGAGGGGGAGCTGCGCTCCAAGGGGTCGGCCAGGCTGAGGGCGGGGGCCGGGGAGATCGAGGTGACGCCCGACATGGTCGAGTTCTCGCTCGAGGCGGGCCCCGGGAGGGCTGCGGCGTTCAGGGACGGCTTCGCGGTGGTCCTGGACTCCGTCAGGGACGAGGAGCTGGTGGCGGAGGGGCTCATGAGGGACGTCGCCAGGAGGATCCAGGTGCTGAGGAAGGAGAGGGGTTACGTGCCGACCCAGGTGCTCGAGGTCGCCAGGGTGGCCGGCCTGACGGGCGAGGCCAGGAGGTCCCTCGAGTCCAGGGCGGACCAGCTGGCGAGGCTGGTGCGCGTCAGGAGGGTGGAGTTCCTGGACGCGCCGGAGGGCGAGGGGTGGGCTGAGTTCGAGCTCGACGGCTCCAGGATATTCCTGGAGGTGTAGCGCTTGAACCAGTCGGACGCGCTCGAGCTCGTGAGGGACTCCCTCAGGGCGGCGCAGAGGGCGGTGGCGGAGTCCCTGGCGGACCGCGGGAGGGAGTACACGGGGACGGTCGGATACTTCGGGGACGCGACGCTGCTCGTCGACAGGGCGGCCGAGGACGCGGTGCTGTCCGTGGTCAGGAGGGCCCTCCCCGACGCGTACGTGGTCACCGAGGAGGCGGGGATCGAGGGGGAGGGGAGGGGAGGGCCGCTGGTCCTCCTGGATCCGGTGGACGGGTCGATGAACGCCAGGAGGGGCATACCGGTCTTCTCGACCGCGATCGCCGTCACCAGGCCGGGGGGGAGGAGGTATGGCGACGTGATCGCGGCGGGCGTGTTGAACCACTCGACCGGCGAGATCATCTGGGGCGACCCCTCGGGCGTCTACGTGGGCTGGACGCCGGCCTCCCCCTCCGGGGTGGAGCGCCTGGAGGAGGCGGTCGTGGACTTGCAGTCCCAGACCCACGCGGCCGGCGGGGACGAGGCGCGCGGCCTGGCGAGGATCCTGGGCAGGACGAAGTACCCCAGGATCCTGGGCAGCGCCGCCCTCGGCATAGCTTACGTGGCCGCGGGGAGGATAGACGCGTTCGTCGCGCACTACGGGGGGCTCAGGACCTTCGACTGCGTCCCGTCCCTCTTCCTCCTCGAGTCGGCCGGCGGTCACCTGGCGGTCCTGGAGCCGGCGGACCTGGACTCACTCAGGCTGGACTCCTTCGAGAGGGTCAGGGTGATCGCGGCCGGGAGCGGGGCGCTCCTGGAGGAGATAGCCAGGGAGCTGGGCCTGGGGCCCGGGGTGACGATCAGAGGTGGTGGGGCTTCCCGCTGAGCGCGACGTCCGGGACCCTGTCCCTGTACTTCGACAGGAACTCCAGGTCCCTGTTCCTGTCCCTGAGCTTGTCCGGGAGCAGGTGGGGTATCTCATCTATTATGGGATACCAGCGGCCGCACTTGGGGCAGACGAGGATGCCGTTGACTATGACGTGCCTCATGCACTCGGCGCAGTTGGCCACGTAGGATCTCCTGTCCACGCCCCTCATGTCGGCGCCCCTGAAGGAGCAGACGAGCTCGCACGGGGCCTCCTCCAGCTTGACCTCGACGTCCTCCACCCGCTCCTCGAACGCGCGCAGCTCGAGCGGGAAGTGCCTGCACATGGGACATGCCAGCACGTCGAGGAGCCAGTGCCTCACGCCCGGCCGCGGGCCCGGTCCCTTTAAATCGTTAGCCGGCCCCGGCCTAGCCTACGAGGGAGAGGGCGGACTCCAGGAACCCCTCCAGCCCCTCGCGCGAGCGCCCTATCGGAGATACGTAGAGGGAGCGCCTGAGGCGCCTGGGCACGGACTCGAGGGACCTGAGCGTCTCCCGCGGCTCGAGGGCGCGGGCCCCGAAGAGCGACTCGAAGCGGGCGCGGGCCCCCTCGGTGGGCGCGTAGGGCACGCCCAGCGCCACCGCCACCCCCAGGGGCTCGAGCCTCTCCAGGGCCCCGGCGGCGGACGCCGGATCCGCCATCAGCTGCGACATGAGCAGGTTCGCGCCCGCCTCCACCTTCGCGGGCGCGAACGAGACCGAGCGCTCGCTCCCGGGGTCGACCGCGGCCGCCCTCAGGAAGCACTCGCGCTCGCGGAGCGCGGGCCTGAAGTAGATGGAGACGCGGATCCCCTCGGGGACGTTGGGGAGGGACGCCGCGAACCTGAGGGCCTCCAGGACGTCGAGCGAGTCGGCGCAGGACTTCGTGTCGCCGGCGATTATCAGGACTCCTCCCAGCCCCGAGACGTAGGCGGTGGCTATCCTCGAGAGGGAGGCGGCGGAGCTCCTGGAGCCCAGGGGCACGGCCGCGATCGCCGTGACGCCGAGGGACTGGACGGACAGGGCCGCGACCAGGGAGTCCGCGTTCACGGTCCCGAAGGGCAGGTCCTGAGCGAAAGCCGCGTCGACGAGGCCCCTGGAGCTCAGCCTGCCCACGAGCTCGACGTCCGAGGGATACCAGAACTCCAGTATTATGCGCGGCGTCGGGCAGCCCAATCCGGCCAGGCCTCGCCCCCTCGGAACAGGTCGTACCTGCGCTGGAGGATGCCCTCCCAGATCCGGGGGAGCCTGGAGAGCTCGTCCTCCACCAGCGACTCCGCGTACCTCCTGACAGCATCCTCGCCCGCGCTCCCGTAGTATTCTATGTGTATCGCCTGGGGCTCATCTATCGGGTGGCCTATCTTGCTCAGCATGTAGCAGTAGGCCTCCTCCACGCCCCGGACCTCGGACGTCAGCCTGTCCACTATCTCCTGGGCAGCTATGTTGTAGATCTTGCCGACGTGGTTCACCGGGTTCTTCCCGGCAGCTGCCTCGAGGGACATGGGCCTCATGGGGGTTATCAGGCCGCCAACCCTGTTGCCCCTCCCGACCTGCCCGTCGTCCCCGTTCTCCGCGCTGAGCCCCGTGACCGTCAGGTAATAGCGGCCGCGCTCGTAGTCGTCGGCGGCGTTGAAGTTGACCTCGACCTCCTTGTCGGTTATCCGGGAGGCCATCTTCAGAATCTCCTCCTTGGCCTCCTCGACCACGGAGATGTACTTCTCCTTGCTCTCCAAGAGCCTGGAGACCATGGCCGCGGCGACTGTCAGGCTTATCCTGTCGTTCTCCCTGAGGCCCATGACCTTCACGTCCTCGCCCACCTCGGGGCGCCTGGCCTTGAACTCGGGTGAGTTCAGGAGCCTCTCGGTCTCGGTGACGAGCCTCTCGGTCTCGGTGCGGGGGGCGAACGCGACGCCGAGGCTCGTGTCGTTGGCGAGCGGGACCCCGGAGCCCGACTCGAACACGTGCACGAGGTCGGCGCTCCCCGGCTTCACGCGGTAGTCCACCACGACGTGGGAGTCCACGTCGAGGAAGCGGAACTCCCTCCTGAGCCACGACTTGATCGTGCCGAGTATTATGCTCCCCACGGGCACGGCGTCCGTGGAGCCCCCCTTCTCGATCCTGGTGGTCGCCCTACCTACTATCATGAGGTACATCGGCTCCAGGACCTCTCCGCCGCCGAACCAAGCCCTGGCCTGGCCGCCCACCAGGACGCACTTGTCCAGGTTGTGGTGGAAGATCCTCCCGTACCTCTCCAGGTAGTACTTGGAGAGGGATATGCTGGCCTCCTCGGCGGCCCTGTCGCACATCGTGTCGGGGTGGCCCTTCCCCTTGCGCTCGACCATCTCGATCGGCCTGGAGCTGACGGTGAGGCCGCGGCCCCTGGAGATCACGAGGCGGCTCTCAGCGACCAATTTGGGGCAGCGTGCCCCGCTGCCCAGATATATCTATTGTCCCCCTCGGGGCGGGCGGCCCGGGGGCCCTCCTCCTGGCCTCGAAGGCGCACTTGTCGGATCCGTCGTTGACGCACTCCACCTCCTCCACCTCCCATTCCCCTCCCTCCGACGCCTCCAGGATCCCCGCGAGCATCCCGCGGAACCAGTGGGACGTCCTCCCCCTAATCCTCCCCTTCAAAAGGTCGCACTCCACGAGGTCGCGGGCCTCTATCCTGTAGCGGGACCCATCGGGGCTCCTCAGGGCCTCGATGGAGGACGCGTACCCGTGGGCCTGGAGCACCGCGAAGTTCACGCGCGGCGCCGCTCCCGGGCCCAGGAGCTCGTCGTGCTCCTGCGCCGCCCCCCTCCCCGAGTAGTACCCTATGTAGTAGAGCGCGGTCTCCCCCACCTCCTCCCCCAGGAACTCCCTCATCCCCAGGAGCATCCCCCGGAGGGCGCGGGAGGTCATCAGGATGGACCTGGTCCCGGCCGCCTCCAGGGTCCTCCCGGGGAGGGACGCGAACCCCCTCACCGCGCCCTCGCGCACCTCCGCCGATCCTATACCCTTAATCGACCTCAGCCTGGACTCCAGCTCCCTCGGGTCCAGCTCCCCGAGGTCCACTATTGACTCACACATCACGCGCCCCTCAGACGGGGCGCACAGGGTGGCTAGGATCCTGGCACCAGCCGACTCCATCGCCCGGTGCTCCTCCTCCACGGCGGAGTAGCCCGAGGCCTCGACCACGACGGAGGCCAGCCTCCTCCCCGGCTCCGTCCAGGAGAGCGGCAGCCTGCTGACGATGCGATCCGATCCCCGCGCGGATGCGGAGCCCAATTCGAGCGCGGTGCGCGTTTCATCAATTTAACTATTCTGCGCCGCGCCACCCGCTCTGGGTCAAGTTTATATTACCAACCTTCCAAGGGATGCGCGTTGGCCATACCGAGGGGCGTGTGGGTCGACGTCCCGATCGGGGAGTTCGAGCGCGAGGCCCACGCGATCCTCTCGGAGGCGGAGCGCCGCGCGGGGGGGGGAGTCCCGAAGGGGATCGAGATCACATTCAGGAGGCTCCCTCCCGGATTCAGGCTCCTCCCGGGGCGGCTGGAGGGCGCCCTGCCCCTCCCGAGCGGCCCCATATACGGATCCGAGGCGATAGCGGTGGTGGGCGGGAGGGAGGTGCCCCTGGGGGAGCTGCTCATTGTGGGTATGTACGACGGGGCGAGCGGCCAGGGGGTCCTCCTGCGGGACGAGGAGATAGAGCCCCAGGTGGAGGGGGTGAGGAGGGCCGCCCGCGCCCTGCTCGCCGGCGCGCTGGAGCTCAGGTAGGTGATCCGCCATCTACGGCGCGCTACAGCTCGGCGCACGGGCACACGGCGAGTATTGACGCTGTGAGGCGGCGCTCATCCACGGAGGGGCAGGCGCGCACAGCGCGGACCACGAGCGCGGAGATCTCGGGGAGCCCCAGGGATCCCCGGTACCTCTTGGAGCGCAGGGGCTGGCCTCCAGAGAGGCAGGATATGGAGAGGCGGGGCTGGCCATCGTCCTCCGAAGCATCCGGCGACCTGACCTCGAGCTCGAACGCCACCTCCCCGGACCCGGCAGCGCCGGCCGCCAGCTCGGCGAAGTCGGCGCAGGGGCTGCAGGAGCCAGCGGCGACCGAGAGCAGCACCAGGAGCCCGTCGAGCGGCGGCTCCCCGGCTACGCGGACCCAAGCGCGCCTGCCCGGCGAGTACCTGTAGCGCCCGGGGGGCGTGGAATCGCCTATTGAGGGGAGCTCCCGACCCCCCGGGCCGCGGCCGACCTGAGGATCCTCTCGATTATCGCGCGCTCCACGCCGTCCCATTCATCCCCAGCCGCGCCTAGCGCATCGGGACACACGCGCAAAGGTAGCCATGGTTATATTTATATCTTCTTATCAGCCTTCTCATCAGGGGGCGCGTCGAGCGGGTGCCCGGTGCCGGGTCGACCCTTCCTCTCTATCGTTATCTCCATCCTGGAGATGTACTTCCCGTCTGGGAGCCTGTCGCTCGCTATCCTCACGCCCGAGATCTCGGCCGAGCCCTCCGAGCGCTGCACTATCATGTTAGCGACGTCCACGGCCTGATTTATGCTCCTCCCGCGCGCCATGAGGACCAGCCTCCCGGACGCCTTGAGCTGCACTTCGCCCGATATCACGTAGGCGGACACCGGCTTCTGGTCCGTCACAGCGAGATATTCCTTCTCGCCCTGCGCATCCTCGGACATCTGAGTCCGCCATCCACGGCCCCATTATTAAGCGTTAGCGCCCCAGATGGGGCTCCGTTACCTTAAGCTCACCTCCTACCCGAGCGAGAAGATCGGGCGCGTCTCGCCTCGGCCACTTCCCAAATCCCCGTCCTCGAACGCCCTCCTCGAGGCCCCCCACCGCCGGCGTGACGAGGTGGAAGGCCTCCGTCCCCTCATCCGCAGGCTCGCGGCGCGCTCCGGGAGTTCCCCCCTCCAGATCCGGATCGGATCGGCGATCGCGCGAAATCGGGCGGAGGTCCTCGCGTCCGGGGCCTCGATGCGCCCGAGGCGACGGAGCCCTCAGATGCGCCCGGACGGGCATCCCGCCGGCGCCCGCGCGCCGGCTTCATCAGCCCCCTAGAGCAGCTGGAGGGACGGGGCGCCCCGCCTCAGCGCGGCCGGCCACCATCCCAGGAGGCGGCCGTGCTGCGGAGGATCGGGAGGATCCTCCCCTCGCTTGGCCAACGCCCCCCTGCAGGAGAGCGCGTATGGGTATGTCCTGGTACTCGCCGCTGGGGAGGGTCCTCCTTATCGATATGGGGAGGGCGCCGGACTCCAGCTCTATCCTGGCGAGCTCTATCGTCTCCTTCACGCCCGCGCCGACGGCGGACTGGGGCACCAGGGGGGGTGCGCCCAGGGAAAGCTGGAGGGCACGGGCACCTATTATCCTGGCGCGCTCGAAGCGGGTGAGCCGCGGGGGCCCTATGCGCACCTCGAACTCGAATCCCGAGGATGACAACTTATCAGCCTCCGGACTTCCGGCGGTCAGCGCATGAGAGATAAATTTTTTGCAGCAGCTCGGAGATCACCGACATGAATTGCACCTGGGAGGACCGCTCCTCGGCCACCGCCCCGTCGACCGCCTCCTTCAGCCCCCCGGCGGCGAACACGAGCCCGTGGCCCTCCAGGAGGATCGCGCGGCAGCCCGAGGAGGCGGCGGAGGCCGAGGCGGAGGCCAGCTCCTCGCCTCCCGGGGGGAGCCTCGGGACCACGCACACGCGGTCATAGTAGAGCCTCGCCTCCTCCGTGAAGGGCTCGGGCGCCACGCCCAGCGCCCGCAGCGACAGGGTGTAGGGCGGATGGACGTGCACTATGGCGCCGACGTCGGGGCGAGCCGCATAGATGCCAAGGTGCATGCGGAACTCGCTGCTGGGCCTCGGCCCCTCCAGGACCCTCCCCTCCATGTCGATCACCGAGAAGTCGCGGGGGCCTGCGTCGAGCATCCTGACCCCGGTGCCCTTTATGGCAACCAGGCCGCCGCGGCGGACGCTCAGGTTGCCCTCCCTCCCCGCCACCAGCCCCTGGAGGGCCAGGTATCTAGCCTCCCTGGCCAGCTCCTCCCTGTCCTCGTCCAGCATCCCTTGGCCTCCACCTGGGATACGATCCCAGGACCCTCACGAAGGTCGCCCTGCGGGACAGGGCGTCGAGCGCCTCCGAGACCACCGGATCCCGCACGTGCCCCACGATGTCCACGTAGAAGTTGTACTCCCAGGGCCGGGAGCGCACGGGCCTGGACTCTATCTTGGTCAGGTTTATCCTCCTCTCGGCGAAGGGCTCCAGGCACCTGTAGAGGGCCCCGGGCTCGTGCCTCGTCGAGAATATTATGGACGTCAGGTCATCGCCGGTGGGCGGCCTGGACTCCTTGGAGAGGACGAAGAACCTCGTGTAGTTATTGCTATCGTCCTCGACGTTGGACGCCAGGATCCTGAGGCCGTATATCTCGGCCGCCCTCCTGCTGGCTATCACCGCGACGCGCGCGTCGCGGACCTCCGCCAGCCTCTTGGCGGCGGCCGCCGTGTTCCACATGGGGACGACGTTCGCCCCGAGGGACTCCAGGAACCTCCTGCACTGGTCTATGGCCTGCGGGTGCGACCACACCTCCCTTATCCCCTCCAGGGTCGCGCCCTCCACCGACAGCAGGTGGTGCTCCACCCTGAGTATGACCTCCCCGTAAACGCGGAGCTCGTGCTCCAGCAGCAGGTCATATGCCTCGCCGACGCTCCCCGCCAGGGTGTTCTCTATGGGGATGACCGCGTAGTCCGCCCCGCCCCCCTCGACGGCCGAGAACGCCTCGCGGAGCGTCCTCATGGGCACGAGCTCCACGGAGTCCCCGAAGTATGCCAGGGCTGCCTCCTCCGTGAAGGCTCCCCTCTCGCCCTGGAAGGCGACGCGGCGGCCCCTCAAGTCCCCCTGCCGTACACCGGAGTCCTCCACTCGGGGTGCCTGGGATCGCTGCCCCTGGCGACGGACTCGTAGAGGGCCCTCAGGCGAGACGTCACGGGGCCGGGGCGGCCCGATCCGACCGTGCGGCCGTCGACAGAGAGCACCGGCGTCACCTCCGCCGCGGTGCCGGCCAGGAACACCTCGTCCGCGACGTAGAGCTCGTGGCGCGACACGTCGCGCACCTCCACCGGGATCCCCTCCTCGCGCGCCAGCCTGATGAGGGTGTCCCTGGTTATCCCCTCCAGGATCCCGGCGGAGGGCGGGGGCGTCACGAGCGTGCCCCCCCTGACCAGGAACACGTTCTCCCCCGTGGCCTCGCTCAGGTACCCCCTGGAGTCCAGCATGAGCGCGTCGTCGAACCCGTGCCTCAGGGCCTCCATCTTCGCCAGGACGGAGTTCACGTAGTGCCCCGAGACCTTGGCGGCCGGCGGCGTCGCCTCCTGGCATATCCTCCTCCAGGTGGAGACCATCACGTTGAGCCCGTCCTTGTGGAAGTACTTGCCGTAGGGGAAGGCTATTATTGCCACGTGGGGCTCTATATCGGAGAAGACGAGGCCGATGGTGCCGTATCCCAGGTAGCTGAGGGGCCTTATGTAGACGTCCTCGCGCAGCTCGTTGGCCCTGAGGAGCTCCAGCGTCGCGGACGCCAGCTCCTCGGGGCTGTACCTCAGGGGGAAACCGTAGATCTTGGCGGACGCCTCCAGCCTCCTCATGTGGTCCAGGAGCCTGAAGACGTTGAGCTCGCCGCCCCCGCCGGGGGCCGAGGAGTACCCCCTTATGCCCTCGAACACCGCGGTGCCGTAGTGCAGGGAGTGGGTCATCAGGTGGGTGGTCGCTTGGGCCCACGGGACGAGGCGGCCGTCGAGCCAGATGTACTTCGCCTCCGGTACCTTCACGCCGCCGGTTCGAGGGATCGACGATTTAACGCTTTTAGAGGACGGGATGGTGGACCGGGGGGGACTTGAACCCCCGACCTCCCGCGTGCGAGGCGGGCATTCTACCACTGAACTACCGGCCCAAGCCAGTGGCGGCGCTCGCCCTTTAAGCCTTTGCGCCGCGCCCGTGGCGCTGGCGGATGACGCCGGCCCCCGCGAAACCGATATTAGCCCGCCCGGCCGCCTCGGCACGTGGCGAGGGCGCTTCCCAGGGGCATCTATGGGATAACGAGCGGGGAATTCGGGATGGGGCACCTGGAGGCAGCGGGCATCCTCCTCGAGGCGGGGGTGAGGATAGTGCAGTACAGGGAGAAGTCCCGCCCCGCCCGCGCGATGGTGGAGGAGGCCAGGGCCATCCGCGAGCTGTGCTCCTCCTACGGCGCGATCTTCATAGTCGATGACCGCGCGGACGTCGCCTACGCGTCCGACGCGGACGGCGTCCACCTGGGCCAGGAGGACCTCCCGGTGGAGCGGGCGAGGAGGATGCTGGGGGGAGCGATAATCGGTGCCTCCGCCTCCACCCCGGCCGAGGCCTCGAGGGCGGAGCTGGAGGGGGCCGACTACATAGGGGCGGGCAGCGTGTTCCCGAGCCCGACGAAGGTCGGGTCCAGGGTGATAGGCCCCGAGGGGCTGGCGTCCATCGTGCGCTCGGTGCGCGTGCCCGTGTACGCGATCGGGGGGATAAGGCTCGAGCACGTGCGGGAGCTGAGGTCCCTGGGCGTCCACGGGGTGGCGGTGATATCCGCGATCCTCGGGTCCCCGGACCCCAGGGCGGCCGCGAGGGCATTCGTCGAGGAGTGGTCCCGGGCCGACCGCCGATGCCCAGGTCCCCTTAGGATCTCCGAGGCCGCCCTCCTCCCGGGGGGCAGCATCGCCCCCCAGGTTGCCCGGGATTGGGGCCGTTCTCAGGAGCTGTGCGCGCTAATGCCGTGCGGCCCGCTGGCGGTCCCATCGACCGGCGTCCTTCTATCAGGGGATCCCGCGGCGCGCCCGCGCGTCTCCCCTCGGCCGCGCTAGTGGTAAACGGGCGACGAAACTCGCCCTTCACCGCGGGCCCAAATTCGCCCCAGGCGATCGCAATCGCGACCGGGGGGACCCTCCCAATCCCCTGGCACCCCCCGTTATCTCCACCGCCCTGAAGAACGCGGGCCAGAAGGGGTCCGACTCGGGCGGGGGGATCCTCCTCTCGCCCTCCTCCCCGACGGCGACCACGCCGGAGCCCTCGACGACCTCCCCGATGACCGCGGCGCGTATCCCCTCCCTCGAGAGCTCGCGCAGCGCCTCCTCCGCGCGGTCGGGCGGCACTGCCGCCACGAGCGTCCCCTCGCTTATCGCGGACATGGGATCTATCTGGACCCCCGTGAGCCCAGAGAAGACGCGCAGGACCTCCGAGACGTCCTCCTCCACGAACAGGTCCCCCTCCCTCACCCTGATGCCGACGCCGCTCGCCTCTGCAACGTCGTTCAGGGCCCCCCACACCCCGTACTCGGTGGCGTCGTGCATGGCGTGGATCCCCTCCCTCGGGCCCAGCCTCGCCAGCGCCAGCGCGTCCGGAACCACGGTCATGCGCCAGAATATGTCCTGGGCCCTCCTGGCGGCCTCCGACCCCAGCTCCGCCTCCAGCGCCTCCGGGAACATCGCCGCCAGTATGCCCGCCGCCTCCACGCCGCCTCCCTTCGTCAGTATGATCGCGTCGCCGGGCCTCGCCATCGAGGGACTGACCCAGCGGTCCCTTTCGGCGACGCCGACCATCGTGGCGCCGCCTATCATGGGATAAGATGTGCCCGCGTATCTCCCCGTGTGGCCGGCGACGACGGCTACCCCGAGCCTCCTGCATTCGTCGCTCATGCCCCTCCATAGGGTCCCTAGCTCGTCGTCCGTCATCTCGGGCGGGATGTTCAGGTCAATGAACAGGTACCGCGGGGGGACGCCGGAGACGGCCACGTCGCTCGCGAGTATGTGTATGGCGAACCACGCGCTGCGGTCCCATCCGTACTGCGGGACGACGTACACGGGATCGACCTCGACTATCAGGTCGAAGTCCCCGAGCCTCAGGACCCCGAAGTCGACGCCGAACGCCGGCCCCAGGATCACGGAGTCGTCGGCCGCCCCCAGATTCCTGTATATTATGTCCTCGAAGAACCTCCTGCCCACCTTGCCCAGCTGTGACACACGGCCGCCGCGGCCGGAACCCGATTTAAGCGTGATGTGGAGTCAGAGGGCTCCGTTACCTTAAGCCCACCTCCTACCCGAGCGAGAGGATCGGGCGCAGCCCGTCCAGCCAACGCGGCATCCCCTCCTCTCCCCACACTAGTGGGGGCCTCCCCAGGCCCCCGTCCTCGAACACGAGGTCCCGCACGAATATGAATGTGGAGAGCCAGTTCCTCAGGCTCCCGAACGTTCTCCTCGGCCTCGGTCTGCGCCCGCCGACGGGGAAGGGGTCGCCGAACGCCTCCGTCCCCTCCTTGGCGCACTGGACCATGCGCCCCATCACACGCGCTGCAACGGGCCCATGCCCCAGGAGGGGATGGGACGCGTGCCGCCGGAGTTGATCGAGGCGCTGGATGATCCCTCATCTGACCGGCACCAGCCCGCGCGGGCTGGTGCCGGTCAGATGACCCGCGAGGGCCCTCGCCCAAGCGGCGGCGTCCCCCGGCAGGTCGCGGGCGGCCAGGATCGCGGCGACCTCGCGGGCCGCGAGCAGCGCGGCGGCGCACCCGATGGCGGGCGCCATCCCCGCGAGCTCCCTCAGGAGGCCTATCGCGGCGAAGAGCTCCACGTCGACGAGCGCGCAGGCCGAGGGATCCGGCAGGGGATCCGGGCGGACCCCGGGCGGAGGGGGGACCCGGAGCCCGCACCCCTCGAGCAGCGAGGCGAGCGCGCGCAGGGCCTCGAGGGCGCATTCGGTGGAGGAGGGGGTGGGATTCGAACCCACGTGTACCCGGTCTGCAGCCGGGCTCGTAGCCACTCCGACACCCCTCCGCTCCGTGGGGCGAGGTGTGGAGGGGATTTTTAACGTTGATCCGGGCGCGTCAGCGCGCTATCGCGTCCCCCGCCCCGGCGGGCCACGTCTCCCTGGATAGGAGCACCCCCGCGATCATCAGGGCGCCCCAGGCCGCTATCGTGAGCGGCCACGCGATCGGGAACCCCAGCGCGCCGGCCGCGGCCAGCGTGATGGGTATGGCGAAGGAGCCGACTATCAGGCCCCCGTTGTAGGCGAACCCGGCGCCGGTTGCCCTGTACCTCCTGCTGAACGACTCGGAGAGGAAGGCTGGCAGGGGGGCGAATATCATGGCCTCCAGGAAAGCCTGGGCCCCCGAGCCTGCGAGCGCCATGGCCATGCCCCCGCGCAGGACCGCGAGCGAGGCCGGGTACATCGAGGCGAGGAAGGCCGCCGAGTAGATCAGCATCGCCCTCCTCCTGCCGCGGAGGAGGGACGACGCCAGGGCCCCGCCCGACCAGACGCCGAGGAGCGATATCAGGTTGACGAGCGCCACCGCGA
>WYEM01000044.1 GCA_009903775.1 Nitrososphaerota archaeon
GTGAGCCCGTGAACCCCGTGCCCCCTATAACCAGATACGACATGGCTTGCCCGCCTGAGGGGGAACAATCCCATTTAATCCTTTGGACGCGTCGCCAGGAGCGGGGCGTCATCCCGGATGCAGCTGGAGATATGCATCTTATGCGCATGCGCTTCGGGGCCCACTTAGCATCGCGCGGATCCAGGTAGCCCGCAAGCCGGCGAGGGATTGCGGAAGGGGCCGCAGAGGCTGGCCCAAGACATGCCCGTTAAAGGCTTATCTGTGCGCATCGCTGCCATCTTCACGTATGCGGTTCGCGAGGACGTTCCTGGAGATCTTCGAGGCCGCGGCCTCTGAGGTGCCATCGAAGGTGGCGCTGAGGCACCCGCGCGGCGAAGTGACGTACGAGGAGCTCCTCAGGAGGTCCAGGGCCGCCGGCGCCTGGATGCGCTCCAGGGGGATCTCAAGGGGCGATACGGTGGCAACGCTCTCCGAGAACCGCGCCGAGCTCGTGTACGCCTGGTTCGGGTCGTTCATGATCGGGGCCGTGTTCGCGCCGATAAACTTCATGTTGAAGGGCGATCTCCTGGAGTACGAGCTGAGGGACTCCGGCGCCAAGCTGCTCCTCTACAGCGATGAGGTCGCCGAGGAGGCGCTGAGGGCGGCGTCGGCCGTCGGAGTGGACGCCGTGCCGATAGCGCACCTGGAGGAGGTCCGGGGCGAGCTGGAGCGCCGCGAGGACGTGGGGCCCGGCGATCCCGCCGCCATCATCTACACGTCGGGCACAACCGGCATGCCCAAGGGGGTCGTGCTGCCGCACGGGGCATACGCTGCGCACGCGGTGGAGAGCGCGCAGATAGTGGAGGCCGGCGAGGGGGACACCATCTACGGCGCGGTGCCGCTCTTCCACACCAGCGGGCAGTTCATGGTGGTGATGCCAGCCATCTACGCGCGCGGGACCGCCGCCATAGACCCCTGGTTCCACGCGTCCACCTTCTGGAGGAGGTGCATCGACTACGGCGCCACCATATCCTTCCTGATAGGCACAATGGCCGCGGCCCTTCTCAGGAGGCCGCCCTCGCCGGAGGAGAGGTCGCACAGATGCCGCGTCATGTACACGGGGGGCGTCTCTGAGGCCGACTGGCCGGAGTTCGAGCGCAGGTTCGGCGTCAGGATCTACGAGGGCTACGGGCTGACGGAGTCGGGCGCCATAGCGATATTCAACAGGCCGGGCATGGTCAAGGTGGGCACCATAGGGAGGCCGCTCGACGACTTCGAGGCCGCGGTCGTGGACGAGCTAGACGGGCCCCTCCCGCCGGGCGCCGTCGGCGAGATAGTGCTGAGGCCCAGGGAGCCGTTCGTCATGATGCTCGAGTACCGCGGGAAGCCGGAGGAGACCGTGAGGGCCTGGAGGAACCTGTGGTTCCACACGGGGGACCTGGCGTACGTGGACGAGGAGGGATTCTTCCACCTGGTGGGCAGGAAGAAGGAGGTGATAAGGAGGAGGGGCGAGAACATCTCCCCGTACTACGTGGAGTCGGTCATCGGCGGCTATCCGGGGGTGCTCGAGGTCGCGGTCGCCGGGGTCCCGGACGAGCTGGGGGACGAGGAGGTCGCGGCCTTCCTGGTGGTCTCCGACCGCAGCTCATTCGATCTGGGGGACTTCGTGGAGTACTGCGGGTACAGGCTCCCCTACTACATGGTGCCGAGGTACGTGAAGCTGGTGGATGAGCTCCCGAAGACCCCCACGCAGAAGCTGATAAGGTCAGCCCTCAGGGACATGGTCGATGGAGCGTTCGACCTCGAGAGGATGGGGCTCAGGGGCAAACTCAGGAAAAAATTGGGGGTGCGATGGCGTCCGTCTACTCGAGGGTCTCGAGTATCCTCTTGGTGGTCCTCATCCCCAGCGTCATGATCGCCGCAGTAGCGAATGCGAGCACCGCCAGGAACGTGAATGCCCCGAACAGCGCGTAGGAGGCGAACACGGCGACGGTCACGGGTATCGATATTTCAGGCGACAGGTGGCCCAGGCCGTTCGTGAGGGCCCCGCCCATCGACCTGGCCCCGGCGGGGAACACCTCTGCCATGTAGACGTAGAGACCGGTCACCAGGAAGGTGTTGGCCAGGGCCGCGAGGAAGTAGGCGCCGAGCACCTCGGCCACCGAGATCTTGAGGCCTATGAGGAATAGTCCGATGCCCTGCAGCACGAAGCCGATTATTATCAGGTTCTTGCGCTCCAGCAGGTCGGCGAACACCGCGGTGAGGAATGCCCCGATCGCGTATCCGAGGCCGCCGAACCCGACTATGTACAGGCTGGTTATCGCGGTCATCCCGCTGGCGTGCAGCAGCGATGCGGTCATGCCCAGGAACGGATACGTGAATGCGTAGTAAAGCAGGTAGACAAAGAGCACGAACAGGACCCGGCTGGCGTACTTCCTGCTCGTCAGGAGCTCCACCACTGGAACTCTCTCGTACCTGCGCACCTCGACCTGAAGCTGCGGGAGCTGCGGGAGGGCGCCGCGCAGCTCGCGCCAGCGCGACTCCAGCCCCTCCACGATGCGCTTGGCCTCTGCCACCCTGCCCTTGTGCACGAGCCAGCGCGGGCTCTCCGGCACCCACCACCTGAAGAACACTGCCGTTACGGCGCCGAGCCCACCTATTACGAAGAAGAGCCTCCAGCCCCACGGGAATGCGGGGACGATGAAATACCCTATCAGCGGGCCTATTCCCGCCCCTATGAATCCTATGAACGTTCCCAGGCTCTGGAACCTCCCCCTGACGGGGGCCGGCGCCATCTCGCTCAAATAAGCAGCGGCTATCGATAGCTCCGCGCCTATCCCGAGCCCCGTTATGAACCTCCATATGTACACCTCCAGCACGCTCGTGGAGGCCGCGGTCAGTATGGATCCTATGGAATACGTCAGCAGCGTTATCAGCAGGCCGACCTTGCGGCCCACGGTATCCGCTATGTGCGCGTATAGGAGTGCGCCCACGGTGTATCCTACGAGGACCACCATGGAGCCTATTGACGACAGTGTCACTGGGCTGACCCCCAGCTGTGGCCCCATGTACGGTGCCGCCACCCCTAGCGTCAGCACGTCGTAGAGATCGAAGAAGTAGCCAATCCCAATTATCACCAGAAGTCTCAGGGGCCACGGCCACGTATTGAAGCTATCAAGCCGAGCTATGACGTATTGATCGTCGCTCATGGACGCCATTTTATCACTAATGTAATTGCCGCCCACTATTAAACATTACGTATTATAACATATTATTATGGTTATTATATAGATGGTCAGACCCAGTAACCCTACGCGGAGTGGACTCCGCGGCGTTACCTCGCTCATAGCATTGAGCTGCACCGGCCCGATGAAGCCACTGGCTGGTCTCAATGAAAGGCGAGCCAGCGGCGCGGCCTCGGCGCAGTTTAGGGGGCGGGCCGCTAGATCCCGTGGCTTCCCGCAGCGCTCGCGGCCCCTTGAGCTAGCGGTGCCGACGTCGCGCCAGGCATGGGCGATGGCGGCACCAGCGTCGGTCAGGCCTCCCCGGCCGCAGACGGTCCTGGCAGAGGCGCCCGTTGGCGATCGGCCCGCCCGGCACGCCGCTTCGCAGATGACCGCACGTTTTAATCGGGGGCCCGCTCCGGGATCGCGTGCTCAGGAGCTCCGTCGTGAAGGAGGGGCCCGAGAGGGCGCCCCACAGGTCGCTCCTCAGGGCGACCGGCCTGGGCGACGACGACCTCCGCAGGCCGTTCATAGGGATAGCCAACAGCTACTCGGAGGTAGTCCCGGGGCACGTCCACCTGAGGGACCTCGTCAGGCACGTGAAGGAGGGCGTGCGCGAGGGGGGAGGGGTCCCCTTCGAGTTCAACACGATAGCGATCGACGATGGGATAGCGATGGGGCACGACGGCATGAAGTATTCCCTCCCCT
>WYEM01000015.1 GCA_009903775.1 Nitrososphaerota archaeon
GCGGGGCTCGAGGAGGTGCGGGGGGACTTGGCCAAGCTGCGCCTGCCCGAGGGGATCTCGCTGTGGGTCAGGCTGAACGGGGGCTTCGACGTGGGGCACGTCCGCGAGCTGTTCGTGGACAGGATATACGGCTCCTCCTTCTCGGGGACGGTGGTGGACGTCGGCGCGTCGAACGGGGACTCGGCAATCTTCTTCGCGCTCAACGGGGCGGAGCGCGTGGTGGCGCTCGAGCCTGACCCCGAGTCCTTCGCGCTCGCCGAGGAGAACGTGAGAATCAACGGGCTGGAGGGGAGGATCCGGCTGGTCAACGCGGCGCTGGCGGCTGAGGACGGGGAGGCGGAGTTCCTGATACCAGAAGGCTTGCCGAACGCCGCCACCCTCTCGCCCACCCGGCCGGTGAGCCGGATCGTGGACTTCGGCCGCTCGAGGCGCCTGAGGGTGAGGACAATATCGCTCGTGACCCTGATGAAGGAGCTCGGCCCGGATGGCGCGTCCCTCCTGAAGATGGACTGCGAGGGGTGCGAGTACGAGGTCCTGAGGTCCGCGGGCCCGGGCCTCCTGGCGCGCTTCCGCAGGATAATCCTGGAGTACCACGATGGGCCCCAAGACCTCCCCGGCATTCTGAATTCGGCCGGATTCTCCGTAAGCTATGCGGGATCCGGCGTGGGCATCCTAAGCGCCGAGTGCCCCGGTTCGGTCCTTGCCCGCGGAATTTCGGAGGCCATCATGAAACGAATCATCGACAGTATTCTGCTATCACTGCGCCAATGGGCACAGCGCCATGCCCTCGGAGCCCGGGGGATCGACGAACGATGGGCTGCTCCCTGGGCGCGCCCCTCCCCAGCTGTATCAGCCTCACCCCCGCCGCCCCGAACCTCCCCGGATCGTAGACCCTCCTCGTGTCCACGACCACCCTCCCCCTCATCCTCAGGAAGTCCCCGGGCGCCAAGTCCCTGAACTGATCCCACTCCGTCGCGAGCACGGCCGCGTCCGCGCCCTCCAGGCACCTCCCCGGGTCCCTGATAACCTCGATCCCCTGGGCCCTGGCCGCTGGGTCGCAGACCCTGACGATCGCCCCCCTCCTCCCCAGCTCCCCCGCGAGCCAGATTGCCGGGGACTCCCTCGCGTCGTCCGTCCCGGGCTTGAACGAGGCCCCGAGGACCGCGATCACCCTCCCCCTCAGCCCGCCCAGCTCCCCCTCTAGGACGTCCGCCACCTCCGACGGCCCCCTGGAGTTCATCTCGAGCGCCGCCTCCACTAGGTCGAGCCTCACCCCCATCCCCCTCGCGAACGCGGCTATCGCCCTCAGGTCCTTCGGGAAGCAGCTCCCTCCCCAGGCCATGCCCGCGTTCAGGAAGGAGGGCCCTATCCTCCTGTCCATCCCTATCCCCCTCATCACGACGTCCACGTCCGCGCCGGGTATCCTGGAGCAGAGCCTGGCGAACATGTTGGCGAACGAGACCTTGATCGCGAGGAACGCGTTGTTCGCGTACTTTATCAGCTCCGCGTTCTCGGGGGTCGTCCTGAGGACCGGGGGCATCGCCGACCCGTGGAGCTCCCCGTAGAGGTCCAGCAGGAGGTCCCCCGCCCTCGGGTCCGACTCCCCTATCACTATCCTGTCGGGGCTGAGCGTGTCCTCGACCGCGCTCCCCTCCCTCAGGAACTCCGGGTTCATGGCGAGCCCGAAGTCGCGGCAGCACGACATGCCGGACTCGCCCTCCAGCGCGGACCTCACCGGCCCCATCGTGGTCCCCGGCACGACCGTGCTCTTCACCACTATCACCCTGTACCTCGAATCGGAGCGCATCGCCCTCCCTATCGAGCGCGCCGCCGAGACCACGTGCGACAGGTCTATGGATCCGTCCCCCCTCGACGGGGTACCGACCGTTATGAAGACGGCGTCCGCGCCCCTGACCGCCTCCTCCGCGCTCCCCGGGAACGAGATGGTCCCCCTCGACCTGGCCCCCTCGAACAGGGAGTCGAGCCCCGGCTCGAGGATCGGGAGCTCCCCCCTCCTCAGGGATTCCATCCTCCCCCCGTCCACGTCGTAGCCGGAGACCTCCATCCCCCTGGAGGCCATGCAGATCGCGGTCGTGAGCCCCACGTACCCCAGCCCGATGAACGCGGCCCTCAACCCACCGCCCCCCTGAACCACTCTATCGTGGCCCTGAGCCCCTCCCTCAGCGGGATCCTGGGCTCCCACCCCAGGACCCTCCTCGCGAGCGATATGTCCGGGCGCCTCCTCCTGGGGTCGTCCGGGAACGGGGGCAGGAACTTTATCTCGGAGCTCGACCCAGCCAGCTCCCTTATCGTCCTGGCGAGCTCCAGGATCGTCACCTCCTCCTCGCTCCCCAGGTTCACGGGCCCCCCGTGGTCCGAGAGCATGAGCCTCACGAGCCCCTCCACCATGTCGTCCACGTAAGTGAAGCTCCTGGTCTGGGAGCCGTCCCCGTACACGGTTATGGGCTCGCCCCTGAGCGCCTGCATTATGAACCTGGGTATCGCCCTCGCGTACCTCCCGGAGGCGTCCATCCTGGGGCCGTACGTGTTGTGGATCCTCGCTATCCTCACCGAGACCCCCCTCTCCGCGGAGAACGCGTAGCAGAGCGCCTCCCCGAACCTCTTCCCCTCGTCGTACGGGCTCCTGGGGCCGAAGGGGTTCACGTTCCCCCAGTAGGACTCGGGCGTCGGCACGACCTGCGGGTCCCCGTAGACCTCCGACGATGACATGTAGAGGACCCTCCTCCCGGACCTCAGGAAGTTCAGGAGCCCCAGGGCGTTCGAGAGCGCCGTCTCCACCGGCCTCCTCAGGTAGTCGTCCGGGGACGGTATGCTCGCCCCGTGGACCAGGTAGTCGTACCCGGACGCGTCCACCTCCGCCGCGTCCGCCTCGACGAACCTGAAGCCCGGCCTCCCCATCAGGTGCTCCACGTTCTCGATCCTCCCCGTCGAGAGGTTGTCCACCGCCACAACCTCCGCCCCGAGGCCCAGCAGCCTCTCCGCCAGGTGGGAGCCCAGGAACCCGGCCCCCCCGCTTATCATGATCCTCCTTCCCCTCAGCCACGAGGCGTCCATGCCCACGCCCGGCCGGGGCCCCGGATCCTAATTAACCAGCGCGCCTCCCCCACTCCGCCCACGCGCCGGAGAGCGCCCTCCAGTATGACTCCGGCGTCCCTATGTCCAGCCACCTGGACCTCCCCAGCAGGACGTACCTGACGTCCGCCCCCGATTCTATCATCGACTGTATCGCGTCCGTGAGCTGGACCTCCCCGCCCACCCCCGGGCCTATCCTGGAGAGGTGGTCCATGATCGAGGGGGAGAAGGCGTAGAATGGCATTATCGCCAGGCTCGAGACCCTCTCCCTCGGCTTCTCCACCACCCTCACGACCCTGCCGCGGCGCACCGCCGCGACCCCGTAGGAGGACGGGTCCCTCACCCTCCTGAGCATGAGGACGGCGTCCGCGGAGCCCCCGATCGAGATCAGCTCCCTGAGGTGGGAGTTCCCGCCCGAGACTATGTAGGTGTCGCCGGCCGCCACCAGGAAGCGGTCCGAGCCGACGAAGCCCCTGGCCCTCAGGACCGCGTCCCCGAACCCCCTGGGCTCCGGCTGGTTCACCCAGGTTATGGATGAGTCCGAGAGCATCGCGTAGAAGCGCTCGAGGGACTCGGCCTCCCTCCCCTTCCCCCTCCCCCTCAGCTCCCTCAGGAAGATCGGATCCGGCGTGAAGTGATCCTCTATCGCCCTCTTCCCGCGGCCTATCACGAAGCAGAACTCCCGGATCCCCACGTCGTGCAGCTGCTCGAAGATCAGCTGGAGTAGGGGCTTCACGACTATCCTGTCGCCCTCCCTGTGGAATATGGGGAGCATCTCCTTCGGGAGCTCCTTCGT
>WYEM01000095.1 GCA_009903775.1 Nitrososphaerota archaeon
TGGACTCCTACGGCCCCGTGTCGGACAACGCCAACGGCCTCGCGGAGATGGCCGGGCTCCCGCCGGAGGTCAGGGAGACCACGGACGCCCTGGACGCGATAGGCAACACGACGAAGGCCACGACCAAGGGGTACGCTATAGCCTCGGCGGGCCTCGCCGCGCTGGTCCTGTTCATTGGCTTCGTGTACGAGGTGGTCGGGAGGCTCGTTCCCCCCGGCGCGTCGGCTTCCTCGATATTGAGGGAGGCGTTCTCCGCGACGTCGGTGCTGTCGCCGGACCTCCTGATCGGCGCGTTCCTGGGGGTGGTCCTGGTCTACGTGTTCTCCAGCCGCACGCTAATGTCCGTCAGCAGGACCGCCATGGAGCTCGTCGAGGAGATAAGGAGGCAGTTCCGCGAGATACCGGGGATACTCGAGGGGAAGTCCAAGCCGGACTACTCCAGGGCCATAGACATAGTGACGAGGCACGCGCTCGGCGAGTTCATGCTCCCGGGGCTCCTGGCGGTTGCGCTGCCCATAATCGTGGGGCTGCTGCTGGGGTGGATAGCCCTCGTCGGGTTCATACTCGGGACGATAGTCGTGGGCTTCCCCAGGGCGCTCCTGATGGCCAACGGCGGCGCCGCCTGGGACAACGCGAAGAAGTACATAGAGGCAAACGTGGACCCGTCGCTCGGCGGCAAGGGGAGCCCCGCCCACAAGAACGCGATCGTCGGCGACATGGTCGGGGACGCGTTCAAGGACACCACCGGCCCGTCGCTCAACCCGCTGATAAAGGTCGTGAACACGGTCTCGGTCGTCTTCGCGGCCGCGATAGCCGCGGTGGACGTGGCCCTGCACACCTCCCTCGGCCTCTTCCCGAGCTCCGCCGCCTCAGCGATCATCGCCGCCCTGCCGCACGCGCTGGCCGCCCTGCTCGCCCTCTGATGGGGGGAGGGCGACCCGGCCCCCGGAAGGGGCCGGGTCGCCCCACCGCGTGGGCTGGGCCAATTGTTTTTGGACGTGCCCCGTCGGCGCGTTCAGCGGCCCGTGCGGAGGGGGACCTTCACGGTTAATAGCGCCCCCGCCGATCCCCCCGGGCATGCCCGGGGGGCGCCAGCTGAGGCTCCACCTGTGGATTTCCGGGAGGGTGCAGGGCGTCTTCTTCAGGTCCACGATGAAGGAGGAGGCCGACCGCCTCGGCGTCAGGGGATGGGTCAGGAACCTCCCAGACGGCCGCGTGGAGGCGGTCCTGGAGGGCGAGGAGGGCGCCGTGAGGGCCCTCGCCGGGTGGGCCCGCCGGGGGCCGCCGGCCGCGAGGGTGGAGGGCGTCGAGGAGGTCGAGGAGGAGTACAGGGGCGAGTTCCGGGACTTCCGCATAGTCCGCCGAGCCCCGTCCCTAAGCGAAAATGTTCAAATCGGCGCGCGCCGCCTCACTCCGCGTGAGGGGGCGCAGGAGGGCCGGGGGGTTCCTGACGGAGAGGCAGCTGGAGATACTGCGCATGAGGAGGAGCGGGATGAGCTACGAGGAGGTCGCGAGGGCCATAGGCACTACGAGGGAGAACGTCATGATCCTCGAGAAGAGGGCGCTGCGCAACCTGAGGCTCGCGAGGGAGACGCTGGAGTCCGCCGCGTCGGTCGCGGGAGCGGAGCTCGTCGTGCCCAAGGGGACGCGCCTCGTCGAGGTCCCGCCGATGGTGGTGGACAGGGCGAACTCCTCCGGGATCAAGCTGTCGATGAACATGCCGACCCTCATGGCGCAGCTCAGCGGCTACCTCAGGAGCTACGTGAGGGACGGAGCGCTCACGGAGGACGTCAGGATATACATACTGCCCGACGGGTCCGTGGGCGTGGTGCCGAGGGAGCGACGGCGTGAGGTCGGCGCTGGAGAGGCTGAGCGAGGGGCTGACCCTCGCGCGGGGCGCCGTGGAGAGGGGGGGCGGCCTGGCCCCCCGCGAGCTCGCCGCCCTGGCGGAGAGGCACGGGGCTCACCCGGACCAGGTCGCCCGGTACGCGGAGCTCCTCGGCTCGCGCGAGGAGGCCGAGGGGATGCTGGGCGCCCGGGAGGGCGACGTGATGAGGACCCTGAGGGCGAACACCCTCAGGGTGGACAGGGACGAGCTCGCCTCGAGGCTGGAGGCGAAGGGCGCGTCCGTCAGGCCCTACCGGCACACCCCCTACGGGCTGGTGGTCGAGGAGTCCCCGATACCGCTCGCGGCCTACCACGAGCACCTGCTGGGGCTCTTCTACATCCAGGGCCCGGCTTCGATGCTCCCCGTCCTGGCCCTCTCGCCGGAGGGCGCCTCCAGGATCGCCGACGCCGCGGCGGGGGTCGGCGGCAAGGCGACCCAGATCTCGCAGCACAACCCGCGCTCGCCCGTGATCGCCCTGGATGTCAGCGAGAGGAAGCTGATGGCCCTGAAGGCGAACGCGAGCAGGCTCGGCGCCTTCAACATAGTGGCGTACCTGATGGACGCGCGGGGGATCGGCTCGCTCGGCGAGTTCGACAGGGTGCTCCTGGACGCCCCCTGCACCGGGGAGGGGCTGATGCCGTTCGCGAGGGGGAGGAGGCCCCGCCCCCAGGGGGAGGTCGAGTCCGCCGCGCGCGTCCAGGTGGAGCTCCTGGAGTCCGCCCTGAGGTCCCTCGGGCCCGGGGGCGAGCTAGTCTACTCCACGTGCTCCACGAACTTCGAGGAGAACGAGCTCGTGGTCCACTCCGTCCTCGAGGCGCTGGAGGACTCGGGCGCCGGGCACTTCTCCCTGGTGGACACGGGGCTCGACTTCGGGGACGCCGGCGCGGTGGAGTACGCTGGGATCTCGCTCCCCAGCCAGTTCCGGCTCTGCCGCAGGTTCTACCCGCACAGGCACGCGACGGAGGGGTTCACGATTTGCCGGATAAGGCGGTCCTGAGGAGGTGCACGCGGGAGGAGCTGGACCTCATAAGATCCGAGGTCCTCTGCCACTCGAGCGGGGGCCTGGTCGGGCTCGACGTCCTCTGCGCCGGCGCCCCGGGCTCGGGCTGCGTGGAGGTCCTCGCGGTCCATCCCTCGGCGTCCGCGGAGGCCCTGGGAGGGGGCAGGCCCCCCTTCCTGGCCGGGGTGCACGCGGCCAGGATCTGCGGGGGGAGGGTCGAGCCGCTGATGGGGCTCCTCTCGGCGCTCTGGGGCAGCATAGACAGGGGGTACCTGATCGTCGACGAGCGCGCCGAGGCGGTGTTCCTCTACGGGAGGGACGTCCTGCCCCGGGGCGTCATCAGGCGCTCCCCCTCCCCCTGCGGGACGTACGCGGTGCTCAACAGGAGGCGGGAGCCGCTCGGGTGGGCCAGGAGGCGGGGGCGCGTCTACGCGAACCTCGTGGACGCGGGCTGGTACCTCAGGAGCGGCCTCCGAGGGCGCGGTCGGCCCCTCTGCCTCATCACGGCTCAGGACTCGGCAAACACCGCATCCCGCGCCCGCCCAATTCACGCGCCAACTTAATTTAAGCGCGCCCGCCGCCCCGCGCCCGGATGATGAGCGTCGGAACTCCCGAGCCGGTCCCGGCCGTGAGGTGAGAGAGGCTCTGATCACCGTTCGCCCCGGCGCGCCCGGGCGCGGGATCCCTACAGAAAACCTTAAATTAAGGCAGCGCCTCCGCCGACCCGGAGCTAGGTGATACGAGGTAATGCCGCTCGAATCTGAGCGGTTGGAGGGCGATGGCGATGCCTCGCCCGATCATCCCCCGGGTCATCGTCCCGTTCCCATCCCTCAAACATCCTCGGAGGTCGGCTCCAGATGCTGGTGAGGCAGGAGCTCAGCTACTACAGGACGCCGCTCCTCCGCCTCTCGCGCCTCGAGCGCGCGTTCTTCCCCCGCGACGAATCCAGGGTGTACGCCAAGTACGAGGGGGCCAACCCGACGGGGACCCACAAGGATCGCGCGGCGGTCCTGCACGTGCAGAGGGCGCTGGAGGGCGGTTTCAGGGTGCTCACAGCCGGCACCTGCGGGAACTTCGGGGTCTCGCTCGCTTACTACTCCAGGATGGTCGGGGCCAGGGCTGTGATATTCGTGCCGCGCCGCTACACCCTGGAGCGCATGTCGGAGCTGAGGAGGTACGGCGCGCAGCTGGTGCTCGTCGACGGGTCCTACGAGGACGCCGTGAGCGCGAGCGTCCGCGCGGCGTCGGAGAACGGCTGGTACGACGCGAACCCCGGGTCCATCAACTCCAGGGTCAGCTTCGAAGCTTACTCGGCCCTCGCCCACGAGATCACGTGGGAGCTCGGGGACCCGCCCGACACGGTCGTGCTGCCGGTCGGCAACGGGACGACCCTGGCTGGGGTCCACATGGGGTTCTCCAAGCTGAGGGGGCTCGGCTACGTGGAGCGCGTCCCGAGGATAATCGGGGTCACCACGGTCCACGGGAACTCCGTCGTGGACAGCTTCCTGGGCGGGATGGAGAGGGCCATGCCCCTCCGCAGGGTCAAGGAGACCAGGTACAACGAGCCGCTGGTCTCGATGATATCCTTCGACGGGGACGCGGCGCTCGCCGCCCTCAGGGAGAGCGGGGGGAGCGCGCTCAGGGTGACCGACAGGGCGATGGTCGGCTACTCCAGGCTCCTGAGGGAGCTCGAGGGGATAGACGCCCTGCCGGCGTCCGCGTCGGTCCTGGAGTCGCTCCGCTTCCTGGGCGAGGGCACGCACGCGCTGGTGATCACGAGCCGGTGGCACCTCCCGTGAGGGCATCTCCCATGAGGAGGAGGGCCCTGATACTGGCCGAGGGCGTGTACGGGAGCACGGACGGCAAGACCGCGCACGGCCTGGTGCGCCGCTCCGACAGGTTCGAGGTGCTGGGCGTCATAGACAGCGGGTTCCGCGGGATGGACGCGGGCGAGGTCCTCGACGGCAGGCGCAGGGGCATAAGGATCTACGGGAGCTTGGAGGAGGCGCTCCGCGATCACCCGGACGCGGAGGTCCTGATCATAGGGGCCGCGGTCGCGGGCGGCCGCCTCCCCCCGGGCTACAGGGAGGTGGTCGCGGAGGCCCTCAGGAGGGGCATGGACGTCGTCTCGGGCCTCCACGAGTTCCTGAGCGACGACCCGGAGCTCGCGAGGCTCGCCGCCGAGCACGGCGCAGAGATCGTGGACGTGAGGAAGATCTACAGCGGCTGGCGCGAGTTCTACAGGGGCGAGATAGACTCCGTGGACTCCCTGAGGGTCGTGGTCGTGGGGACGGACTCCGCGATAGGGAAGAGGACCACGGCGCTCATGCTGGCGGACGAGCTGTCGGCCCGCGGCGTCCGCGCCGCGTTCATCGGCACGGGGCAGACCGCCTGGATGCAGGGCGCGAGGTACGGGATAGTCCTGGACGCCATGGTCAACGACTTCATAACCGGAGGCCTCGAGCGCGAGATCGTGAGGGCCTACAGGGAGGAGCGGCCTGACGTGATAGTCGTGCCGGGGCAGGGCGCGCTCCTCCACCCGGCCTTCCCCGGGAGCCTGGAGATACTGACGGTCGTGAGGCCCGAGGTGGTCGTGCTGCAGCACGCGCCTGCCAGGAGGCACCTGGACGGGTTCCCGCAGTACCCGATGCCCGACCTGGACAGGTACGTGAGGCTCCTGGAGCTCATAACCGGCAGGCGCCTCTACGCGATAACGGTGAACACGGAGGGGATGACCCCCGGCGAGGCGGACGCGGCCGTCGAGGAGTACGAGCGCAGGTACGGCGTGGTCTCGTGCGCGCCGCTCCTGCACGGCGTCGGGAGGATCGTTGACCGCATGATGGAGGACTTCCAGCGCCTGAGGGCGGTCGCGCGGGCGCGGGGCCGAGGGGCGCTATGGGAGCAGGGGTGCCCCATGGTCTCCCCGGACCTCACGTGCTTCGAGGAGCTCAGGGTCGAGGGCCTCCGCGTGGAGCGCCGCGGGATATCGGCCGACTACGTGCTGAGGAGGCCCGGCGGGCCCGAGGAGCGCTACCGGCTCCTCCACAGGTACGAGGGGGACCTGCCCCCCGAGGCGCGGGACGTGGCCCCCCTCATGGTCTCCGTCCCCGCCGTGAACTACGCGCTCTTCTCGAGGAGGATCGTGTTCGACGTCCCGCTCACCGAGCTGGACGCCGAGTTCATCTCGGAGATGTCGCGGGTCACGGCCCGCGACATATTCGTCAACAGGATAGTGAACAGGACCGGCTTCGTGAGGGACGAGTTCATCCCGGACCCCTCGAGGGTGGAGCCGGAGGACGCCGAGCCCAGGGCGGAGATGGAGTTCCCCTCGCTCCGCGACTCGGAGCCCTGGGGGCCGCCGGGCCGCGGGTGCGGAGTCATGTCGTCCGGGGGCAAGGAGAGCCTCCTCACGTACGGCGTGGCCAGGGAGATAGGGTGCGACCCGCGCCCGTGCTTCCTGAACGAGTCGGGCCACCACTGGTTCACCGCGCTGAGGGCCTACAGGTGGTTCAGGGCGAACGAGCCCCGGACGATCCGCGTCTGGAGCAACGTGGACAGGCTGTACTCGTGGGTGGAGAGGAACATGAGGATAATCAGGGCCGAGGCGCTCCGCAGGAGGCGCCCCGAGGTCTACCCCATCAGGCTCTTCTTCTTCGAGCACTACGTCCTCTCGTGCCTCCCCGCGCTGATCGCGGGGGGCGCGGGCGACGTGCTCCTAGGGAACGAGTACGACGATCCCTCCGGCCTCACCTACGAGTTCCGGGGGATAAGGCACTACTACGCGGTCTACGACCAGAGCCAGGAGTTCGATGCGTACATGACCAGGTGGTTCAGGAGGCGCGGCTGGGGGATTCGCCAGTGGTCCGCGGTGAGGCCGCTGTCCGGGCTCGTGGTCGAGCGCGTCCTGGCGTCGAGGTACCCGGAGCTCTTCAGGCTCCAGGTGAGCTGCCACTCGGCCCACCCCGAGGGCGGCGACGTGAGGCCCTGCGGGACCTGCTTCAAGTGCAACGGCATACAGCTGTTCCTCCTCGCCAACGGCCTGGACCCCCGCGCCATAGGCTACAGGGAGGAGCACGTGCGGGGGCTGCCCCGGCGCGTCTCGAGGGGCATGGTGCGCCTGGACGCGGACGAGCTGGAGCACTCGGTCGCGCTCGCGTCGAGGCGGACCGGCATGGATTTCCCGGGGGTCGCCGCCCGCGAGCACCCGCACGTCGAGATGCTCCAGTTCGACGACAGGAACTCCAGGTTCGACGCGATCCCGCCCGAGCACAGGGAGAGGATATGGTCCATCTACGAGGGCTACGCGAGGGGCTACGCCTACCTCTCGGGCGGGGAGTGGGCGGAGATAACGAGGGAGGAGGCCCTCAGGAGGGCGGCGGAGGGGGATCTATGGGCCCGAGCCCCCGGTACAGGATAGAGGAGCACGGCGCCGAGATCCTGGAGGAGGTCCTGGAGCTGGACCGCGAGGTGAGCTGGGAGGTCATGGACGAGGCCGCCCGCTCCTCCATGGGCTACGAGGAGTACGCGCGCAGGCACCGCGAGCTCTTCCTCTCCATATTCAACTCCCCCGGCGAGCAGAGGTTCTTCGCGGCCTACGACGCGTCCGGCAGGCTGATAGGCGTCGCCTGGGTCAAGGAGGAGATGGACACGGTGAACTACGAGAGGTACGCGTACCTCTACGACCTGGAGGTCAGGCCCGGGAGCAGGCGCTCCGGCGTGGGCTCGGCCCTCCTCGGCAGGGCGATAGAGTACTGCAGGAGGAGGGGCTACAGGAAGCTCGTCCTGCGCGCCGAGCTCAGGAACTCCCCCGCCATCAGGCTCTACAGGCGCTTCGGGTTCCGCCCCTCCGCGCTCCTGATGGAGCTGGAGCTAGGGGGCCCCGCCCAGGGCGCGCCTCCTGAGGGCGGCCCCGGCCCCCGCGACCAGGACGGCCGGCGGCCCCAGCCCGGCGGCGGCCGACGCTATCTCCGAGATCGGCGCCTCTATCACCCTCTGCGCGGCCGTGCAGCCGTTCAGGACGAGGGCCGCCGGCGCCCCCGCGCCCATGGCGGAGGACGCCTCGGAGGCGATGGCCCCGAGGTTCGAGAGCGGCATCATGACCACGAGCGTGTCGGCGGCCCTCGCCAGGGCGCCGAGCGACGGCGCCGGGGACCCGGAGGCCGCCGTCCTGCCGGTGACCACGGCGAAGCTGGAGGAGCCCCACCTGCTCCCGAGCGGGATCCCGGCGCAGGTGGGGGCGCCGGTCGCGGAGCTGACCCCCGGCACCATCTCGCACGGTATCCCCCTCGAGAGCACGTAGGAGCACTCCTCCTCCCCCCTCCCGAAGACCAGCGGGTCCCCGCCCTTCAGCCTGACGACGACCCTCCCAGCCTCGGCGTGGCGCACGAGCTCCCTGTTTATGAGGTCCTGAGCCGGCCCCCTCCCCGGGGCCTTCCCCACGTCCACCAGGATAGCTCCCCCCCTCGCGAGGGAGAGCGCGCCGGGGGGCGCCAGCCTGTCGTAGAGGATAACGTCGGCCTCGGAGATGAGCCTGGCGGCCTTCAGCGTGAGGAGCTCGGGGTCCCCGGGCCCCGCGCCGACTATGTGGACCCTCCCCCTCGGCCCGGCCAAGCCCTCATCAGGCCCTCCAGGGTGCGCTCCACCTCCTCGTCCCCGTGCGCGGCGCTCGCGAACCAAGTCTCGGTCTGGACGGGCGGGGAGAAGACCCCCTCCCTCAGCAGGGACTCGTGGAGCCTCGCGTAGGCGCCCTGGTCAGCCGCCCTGGCGCCCTCCGCGTCCCTGACGGGCGGCTCCCTCATGAACACCTGGAACATGCTGCCGACCGCGTTGACCGCCACCGGCCTCCCCCCCAGGCGCATGCGGGAGAGCTCCTCCGCGACCGCCCTCGCCGCGCGCTCGGCGCGCGCGTAGGGCCAGCCCTCCTCGAGGACCTCGATCGTCGCCAGCCCCGCCGCCATGGAGACGGGGTGCCCGTTGAACGTGCCCGCGTTGTAGACGGGGCCGGAGGGGGCGAGGAGGTCCATGAGCTCCGCCCTCCCCACGACCGCCCCGAGCGGGAACCCCCCGCCTATTATCTTCCCCAGGACCGTCAGGTCAGGCCTGACCCCGTAGAGGCCCTGGGCGCCGCGCAGCCCCAGCCTGAAGCCGGTCACCACCTCGTCGAATATCAGGAGGGCCCCGGCGCGGTCCGCCTCCTCCCTGAGCGCCCTGAGGAAGTCCGCATCCGCGGGCACGACCCCCATGTTCGCCCCCACCGGCTCCACGATGATCGCCGCGACGTCCTCGCCCACCCTCCTCATGGCGCCCTCGAGCCCCTGTGGGTCGTTGTACCTCAGGACCAGGGTGAGGGAGGCGATCTCCCCCGGGACCCCCGCGGAGGAGGGCTCGCCCACCCCTCCCCTCCCCGCGCGCGAGAGGAGCGCGTCCGACGCGCCGTGGTAGCAGCCGTCGAACTTCACGACGAGCCTCCTCCCCGTGGCCCCCCTGGCCAGCCTGACGGCGGTCATCGCCGCCTCGCCGCCCGAGTTGACGAACCTGACCTTCCCGGGCCCGTAGTACTCGACTATCTTCCTCGCCAGCTCGATCTCCGACCTGCTCGGGGCCCCGTAGAGCCAGCCCCTCTCCAGCTGCCCCTCCACCGCCCTCCTCACGCGCTCATCCGCGTGCCCCAGGATGAGGGGCCCGTAGCCCATGACCCAGTCCACCAGCTCGCCCCCCCGGGTGACGAGCCTGGCGCCCCTGGCCCCCTCCACGAGGAACGGGCTCGGCCTCACGGCCGCCCTCACGGGGCTGCTGACTCCCCCCGGGAGGAGGCGCCTGGCCTCCTCGATGGGATCGGGGCCCTCGGAAGGCATTGCGGCCCTCCCTCAGGAGCCTCGCCGCGCGCGGCGCGTAGTAGGTTATGATCGCGTCGGCCCCCGCCCTCCTGATGGAGTAGAGGACCTCGAGGAGGGCGCGGTCCTCGTCCAGCCACCCCCTCTCGCCCGCCGCCCTCAGCATGGAGTACTCGCCGCTCACGCTGTAGGCCGCGAGCGGGTAGTGGGGGAACGCGTCCTTGACGATCCTGATCACGTCCAGGTACGGGAGGGCGGGCTTCACCATCAGTATGTCTGCCCCCTCCTCCACGTCCAGCTCCGCCTCCTTCAGCGCCTCCGCCGCGTTCCTGGGGTCCATCTGGTAGGTCCTCCTGTCGCCGAAGGCGGGCGCGGACTCCGCCGCCTCCCTGAAGGGGCCGTAGAAGCTGCTCGCGTACTTGACGGAGTACGCCATTATCAGGACGTTCGTGAACCCGGCCTCGTCCAGCGACCTCCTGATCTGGCCTACCACGCCGTCCATCATGCTGCTCGGCGCCACGACGTCGGCCCCGGCCTCCGCGTGGCTCACCGCGATCTTGCCCATGTAGGGGAGGGTGGCGTCGTTGTCCACGTACCAGGAGCCCGGCCCGCGGGCCACTATCCCGCAGTGCCCGTGCGTGGTGTACTGGCACATGCAGACGTCAGTCATTATCGTGGCGCGATCCCCCAGCTCCCTCCTGAGCTCCCTGACCGCCCTCTGGACGACGCCCTGGGGGTTGTACGCCTCGCTCCCCACTTCGTCCTTGCGCGCCGGTATCCCGAAGACCAGGAACTTGTCCACGCCCTCCTCCAGGATCCTCTTCGCCTCCTCGTGGACCGCGCCCAGGGGCCACCTGTGGACGCCGGGCATCGCGTCCACCGGCACGGGCTCGCGCGCGTCCTCCTGGACGAAGATCGGCGCTATGAGCCTCTCCGGCCCCAGGTCGGTCTCCGCGACCATGTCCCTGAGGCGCTGGCTCGAGCGCAGCCTCCTGGGCCTGACGGTGGGGAACCCCATGCCCTCCGCCGCGGTCCCCGGGCCGATTTCAACTTTCGCCCGCGGAGCCCTCCCTCCACCCCCACCTCTCCGCTATGCCCCGCGTATCCAGGGGGCACTGGGGGTCGTCCGCGCCCAGCCCCCCGCCCATGTAGTACGCCCTGACGCGGTCTCCCCCCTTGCAGACGGAGCGGAAGGGGCAGGTGGAGCACCTGGGGCCGGAGAGGTAGCGCTCGGTGTTCGCGAAGTAGTCCACCTCCCTCCTCGAGGGGTCCAGCAGGTCCCTCAGCCGGGACCTGCGCAGGCTGCCCAGCTCCATGAAGTCCACGAACTGGCAGGGCCTCAGGGTGCCGTCCGGGTATATCGAGACTATCTTCCTGCCGCAGCCCCCCTGGGACCTCACGAGCTCCATCATGTCGCGGAACTCCGCGCCGCTCCGGGACACGCGGTCCGCCACGGCTATCCCGTCGAAGGGCGCCATCGTGGTCTCTATCTCGATCGCCCCCGCGCGGCGCCTCGCCTCCTCCACCAGGAGGTCCACGAAGGAGGAATACTGGGCGGCGCCCATGTACCAGTCGCGGCTCAGCCCCAGCGCCCTCCCGGCGGCCGACAGGTGGTAGAAGGTCACCCTCCTCGCCCCCGCGGACTCCGCGAGGTCCAGGAGCCCCGCGGCGTCGGCGGCGTTGCGGGCCGTCACGGTCATCCTGAGCCCGACGTCGAGGCCCCTCCCCACCGCGTTCCGCAGCCCCCTCATCGCCGCGGCGAACGCCCCCTCCACCCCCCTGAAGAGGTCGTGCCAGGCCGGCCTGGGGGAGTCCAGGGATATCCCGACGTAGGAGACCCCGATCCTCGAGAGGCGCGAGGCCACCTCCTCAGTTATCAGGGTGCCGTTGGTGCTGAGCGCCACCCGCATCCCCATGTCCGCCGCCTCCTCCATCAGGTCCAGGGCGTCCGGCCTCATGAGGGGCTCCCCTCCCGAGAACAGCACCAGGGGGACCCCGACCTCCGCCATCTGGCGCAGGACCCCCCTGGCCTCCTCCCTCCCGAGCTCCCCCTCCCCCCTCGCCCCCGCCCTGATGTAGCAGTGGACGCACCTCAGGTTGCAGGCGTGGGTGAGGTTCCAGGAGACGACCGGCCTCCAGACCTCGCTGAACCTGCTGGGCCGGCCGGGCCCGTAGTCGCCCTTCAGCCTCCTGGAGACGGTGCCCCTCCCCGTCACCATCACGCTCACGGGTATCATAGGGTGATCCCCCCCTCCCCGTAGGCCAGCTCGCGCTCCCCGATGCCCGCGAGCTCGGCCGCGCGCCCCGCGGCGGCCTCCACGTCCTCCCTCCTCCTGGCCTGTATCACGAAGTAGACCCTGAGGTCCCACCTCGCTCCCCCCGCCGGCTCCCTGAGGATGGCGTGCGTCGCCTCCGGGGCGAGCGTCGCCACGCGCTCGCACTCGGCGGCTCCCCCGGAGCCCATCACCACGGCGCCGTGCCGGAAGCCTATCGCCTCCGGGTCCAGGACCGCCCCGAAGTCCACCGCCGCCCCCCTGGAGAACATCTCGCCGACGAGGTCCAGGAGCCCCTCCTCCGTCTCGCCGACCTCGGCCGCCAGCTCCCTGAACGGCCTCCTGGACACCGGGAGGTCCTGGAGCCTGCGGGCCAGGGCCCTGTCCACCCCCAGCTCCCCGAGGAGAGGGGGGTCCTCGGGCAGCACCCCCGGCTGGGACCAGCTCGTGCCCCTCTCCAGGTCGTACTTCACCGAGAGCTTGCACACGCGGGCGGTGGTGAGCACCACGTAGTCGTCCACGCCCAGGGGGGAGAGCAGCCCCCCGATCTCCTCGAGGAGCGACTCAGGGCCCCTCGCCCTGTAGGTGAACCACAGGTTGTAGCGGGGGAACGACCTGACGTAGCTGTGCTTGGACCTCCCCCCGGAGGACGAGGAGACTACCCTCGCGTACTCCATCGCCCTGTCGCCCGGGACGGCCGCCAGGACTAGGGCGGAAGCCCCGCCCAGGGACCTCGGGTGTAGGGAGATCCCTATCCTCCTTATGATCCCGGCCCTCCTCAGCCTCCTGGCCTCCCTCAGGAGGGACTCGGCGTCCATCCCCAGGGGCGAGGCGGCGCCGTCGAACGGCTCCGGCCCCGGGGCCATCCCGTACTGCAGCGCCTCCAGCACGAGCGAGCTCGCGCCGTCCAGCCCTGAGCCCACGGCCCCGGGGGGCCCCGGTCGCGCTTTAACCCTGCGCGGCATCCGCTGCTTCGGTTAAATCCGGCCCCCGCGGCCTCCTGCCGTGCGCGCGATCAGGCTGGCCAGCAGGGCCAGCGCCCTCAGCCTGGCGCAGGTCGAGGAGGTGGCGGCCCCGCTCAGGTCGGCGGGGCTGCCCGTGGAGGTCGTCAGGGTGACCAGCAGGGGGGACGCGGACCTCAGGACCCCCCTCTACGCGATGAGGGAGAAGGGGGTCTTCGAGAGGGAGGTCGACGCCGCCGTGCTCAGGGGGGACGCGGACGCCGCGGTGCACAGCGCCAAGGACGTGCCGACGGACCTGCCGCCCGGGCTCGTCGTGGCGGCGGTGCCGCGCCGCCTATCCCCCTACGACGCGATCGTGGCGCCCGGGGGAGCGGGCCTGGAGGCGCTGCCCCGCGGGGCCAGGGTGGGCACGTCATCGCTGAGGCGCATAAGCATGCTGAGGCGCCTCAGGCCGGACCTCGAGGTGATCCCGATGAGGGGGAACCTGGACACGAGGCTGAGGGCCGTGGGCTCCAGCGTGGACGCGATAATATCGGCCGAGGCGGGGCTGGAGAGGCTCGGCCTGGCGGGCGGCTGGAGGAGGCTGCCCCCCGAGGAGTTCGTGCCGGCCGCCGGCCAGGGCGCCCTCCTGGTACTGGCCAGGGAGGGGGACGCCGGGGTCCTCGAGGCCCTGGCCCCCCTGGACGATCGCGGGTCGAGGGCCGAGGTGCTCGCGGAGAGGGACTTCCTGGGCGCCGTGGGCGCGGGGTGCAGGGCCCCCGTGGGGGTCCTCGCGAGGGCGAGCGGCCGGGAGCTCTCGATGATCGCGGGCGTCGTGCCGCCCGACGGCTCCAGGCTGATACTGGTGAGGGCCTCCGGCCCCATCGACTCCGCGTCCGAGGTCGCTATGAGGCTCGTCGGGGAGTTCGAGGCCGCCGGGGGCGCGGAGGCAATGAGGGATTGGAGGGACGAGCTCCCGGGCGCGGAGGGGATCCGATGGCCGCGATAGTGCCCCTCTCCACGCGGAGGTTCGCGCGCTGGCTGTCGGGGGAGCTGGGGTCCCCGCCCGTCCTGGCGGTCCCCGCCCTCAGGGTGGTCCCCACGGCCCCTCCCCCCGAGGTGGAGGCCGCCGCCCGCCTGGGGCTGCCCGCAGTCGTCACGTCGCCGAACGCCGTCGACGTCATGGCGTCGATCCTGCCGCGCGAGCTCCTGCGGGCGGCGCTCTCTAGGTCCATCGCGATAGGGCCGATGACGGCGGAGGCGATAGCGGAGGCCGTCCCCGGGGCGCGCGTGGAGGTCCCTCCCACCCACAGCTCCCGCTCCCTCCTGTCGGTCCTGGGCCCCGGCCCCAGGGTCCTCTGGTGCTCGGAGGGCGTCGAGGAGTCGCTCGCGCGCGCCGTGGAGGCCTCGGGCGGCGCGGTCGTCAGGCTCTACAGGGTCGAGGCGGATCGCGGGGCCCTCGGCCGCATCCGCTCCGCCCTGTCGGATGGCGATATAGTGGTATTCGCGTCCCTCTCGAGCGTGGAGGCCTGGGGGCTCCTGAGGGAGGGGCTGGCGGCCCGCCCCCGCGGCGCCGCCGTGAGCCGGAGGGTCGCGGCGCCCCTGCGCGGGGACCCGTCGCTCTCCTCGCTGGCGGCGTTCGAGGGGGGCGATATCCGTAGATTCCCCCAATTCCTGAGGGCGCTGGCGGGTGGCGGCACTTGAAGGTGCCGATATTCATAGAGGCATCGGCCCTCCGCGTGCTGGTCCTGGGAGGGGGCTCGGAGGCCGAGAAGAAGGCCAGGAGGTTCCTGTCCCACGGGTCCTCGGTCACGGTCTACAGCCTGGAGTTCACCGGCTGGCTGCAGGAGGCCGGGAGGAGCGGCGCCCTGCGCCTCATCAGGGGGGACGTGCGGGACCGCGCGGCCGTCTCCGCGCTGATAGGGGAGCACGACCTGGTGATATACACGGTGCCCGGGCTCCCCGAGGAGGAGGAGTTCGCGGCCCGCGAGTGCGAGTCCAGGAGGAGGATCTGCATACTCAGCACCAACGCGGAGAGGACCATGGCGGCGATGCCGATAGAGACCAGGGGGGCCGGGATGAGGATCGCCGTGTTCTCGGGCGGCAGGTCCACGCTGGTGGCGGAGATGGTGGCGGACGAGATCGCGCGCTGCCTCTCCGGGAGGAGGGACCTGGAGGTCCTGCTCGAGGCCATGGGCCGCGCCAAGGAGCTCCTGAAGCGCTCGGTGCCGGACCACCGCGCCAGGATGGCGCTGTACCGCGAGCTCCTGGGGGACCGGCGGCTGAGGGAGCTCGCTGCCCGCGGGGACCTGGAGGGGGCCATCCGCCGCGCCGAGGAGTTCGCAGCGGAGGCGGGAGCACGGACCTCGACCTGAGCCCGATACTCGTCTTCTGGGAGGTGACGAGGGCCTGCGGGCTCGCCTGCAGGCACTGCAGGGCCAGCGCGATGACCCAGCGCCTCCCGGGGGAGCTGGGCACGCGCGAGGGCAGGGCCCTCCTCGAGGACATAGCGGGGTTCGGGGACCCGAGGCCGATGGTGGTCTTCACGGGGGGAGACCCCCTGATGAGGGAGGACCTGGAGGAGCTGGTCTCGGCCGCGAGGGACCTGGGGCTCAGGGCGAGCGCCGCCCCGGCCGTCACCCCCCTGTTCACCGAGGAGAGGATGAGGTCCCTCGCACGGGCGGGCCTCTCGGGGGTCTCGATAAGCCTCGACGGCGCCCGCCCCGAGACCCACGAGTGGGTCAGGAGGTCCCCGGGCCACTTCCGGGCGACGCTGGAGGCGGCGCGCGCCGCCTCCTCCGCCGGCCTCAAGGTCCAGCTGAACTCCCTGGTGTTCAGGGGGAACGTCGAGGAGGTCCCCGGCGTCATGGCGGTGGCGAGGTCGCTCGGGATAGACACGCTCGAGTTCTTCTACCTGGTCAGGGTGGGGCGCGCGGCCGAGGGGATGGAGGAGCTGACGCCCGCCGAGTACGAGGACCTCTCCGCCTTCCTGGTCGACGCGACCTCGTACTGCTTCACCATCAGGACTGTGGAGGGCCCCTTCGTGAGGAGGATAGCGGCGGGCGGGGGCCTGAGGAGGGGATCCCTCTACAACCTGCTCTCCAGGCGCGCGGCGGAGCTCCTCGGGGAGCCCGGGTGCACCAGGTCGCTGCGCGTCACCAACACGAGGGACGGGAAGGGGATCATATTCGTGGCCTACAACGGGGACGTCTACCCGAGCGGCTTCCTGCCGCTGCCGCTGGGCAACGTCAGGAGGACCAGCATAGTGAGGATATACAGGGAGAACCCCCTGCTCAGGTCTATAAGGGCGGCGGAGTTCGGGGGCAGGTGCGGCGCCTGCGAGTACCGCGACGCGTGCGGCGGCAGCCGCTCCAGGGCATTCGCCTCGCTGGGGGACCCCCTGGGCGAGGACCCCGCCTGTCCCTACGTCCCCCGCTCGCTCCTCGGCCGGGGGACCGCGAATTGAGAAACGCTTATTAGAGCCTCTCAGGACGGCGAGCACATGCCCTCGAGCCTCCTGAGGCTGCGCCTGGCAATGATAGGCGCGTGGATAGCGGTGACTGTCCTCGGAATGCTCGTGATAGCGGGGGTCCTGGCACTCCTGGGCGCGAGCCTCACGGTCGCCTGGATACTGGGCTTCGTGCTGTCGCTCTACGTCGTGCAGTGGCTCCTCGGGCCCTACCTGATCAACGCGGTGTACAAGGTGAGGCCGCTGGGCGAGGGCGAGGAGCCGTGGCTCCACGACGCGGTCTCCAGGATCGCGGAGAGGGCCGGGATATCGAGGCCGAGGCTCATGCTCGCGCAGGTCGACGTCCCGAACGCGTTCGCCTACGGCTCCCCACTGACCGGCAACATGGTCGCGGTGACCAGGGGGCTCCTGGACCGCCTGCCCAGGGACGAGGTGGAGGCGGTCCTGGGGCACGAGCTCGGCCACCTGAAGCACAGGGACGTCTACGTCATGATGATGGTGGGCCTGCTCCCGGCGGTCGTCTACTACCTGGGCTACACGCTCTACATGTCCGGGATCTTCGGGGGAGGCGGGGGCGGCAGGAACGGCAACGGCGGCCTCCTGCTCCTGGTGGGCCTCATGCTCATAGCGCTGAGCTTCCTGTTCAACCTCTTCGTCTTCTACGTGAGCAGGCTCAGGGAGTACTACGCGGACTCCCACTCCGCATCCGTGGTCCCGGACGGCGCCAGGAAGCTCCAGAGGGCCCTCGCCAGGATACTGGCGGCGAGCGGCAGGGTGCCCAGGCGCGAGGCCAGGAGCGCCTCCGCCCTCAAGATGTTCCTGATCTCAGATCCGGATCAGTCCGTGAGCTGGCACGGCGACATAGACGAGCTTGTTGAGGCGCTGAAGGAGGAGAGGCCGAGCCTGTGGGAGGAGCTGTTCAGCACCCACCCGCACCCGGCCAAGAGGCTCAGGTTCCTCGACTCCCTGATCGCATCCTCCCGAGGCCGCGAAAACGCTTTAGGCGATAGCGCGCCCGGGCGCGCGTGAAGTACCCGTCCGAGCCGGAGGTGGGGGTCGGCGCCCTCCTGCTGTCCGGCGGCAGGGTCCTGCTCGTGAGGAGGTCCAACCAGCCGGGGAGGGGCAAGTGGAGCGTCCCGGGCGGCCACCTCGAGCTCGGCGAGGGGATCTACGAGGCGGCGGTCAGGGAGCTGATGGAGGAGACGGGGATCAGGGGGAGGCCCCTGGGGGTCGTGGGGGTGTCCGAGCTCATAGAGAGGGACGGGGAGGGCCGCGTCCTCTACCACTACGTCCTGGTGGACGTGCTTATGGAGCCCGAGGCCGGATCCCGGCCGGAGGGCGCGAGGGCGGGCAGCGACGCGATGGACGTGGCGTTCGTCGACCTGGAGTCCGCGCTCAGGATGGACCTGACGGACTCCGCAAGGGGGCTCCTGGAGAGGGCCTCCTCCGGCGCGCTCCCCCTGCTGGCGGTGTCCACCTGGTCCGGCCGAGCGGCTCGATCGGATGGGCGGACCGCCCCCATCGCGTACGATCCGCTTCAGCCCGGGAAGGGTTGGGAGAGATCGCGCCCCCGCACATTAGGGCGGAACGAGGCGCCCACCTGGGAGTGGGCGCGGCCGGCGCGATGGAGGGACGCCGCGGGAGGAGCCCTCCCACTCATCGGGGCTGGGCGCGCCGCCGGAGGCGATCCCCTCACCTGAGCGGCACCGGCCGAGCTGCGGAATCGTTTATTAGGGCGCCGGCGCTCGCCGGAGGAAAGGGGCCGTCGTCTAGCATGGACAAGGATGCCAGCCTGGGGCGCTGGCGGTCCGGGGTTCAAATCCCCGCGGCCCCACCACTCGTGTGTGGCTTTACACGAATGTGTTAATTTCTAGGGTATTTTGACCATTTTAAAACCCATTTTCGTGGAGTTCCCGCCCGACGCGTGATGCCGGGAACATAAATAATAATTATCGGATTCGGATTCGCACCCCAATACGTGCCCGGGGACTGGAGGGGCTACGTGAGCGTGGGGGCGCTCCCGCGGGGTCGCAGCGCGCGCTCTTGGAGGCTGTGAGGGGGAAGCTGGGCCGGTCCGGTGCGCTGGCCGCGCCCGGGATATCGAGGGCGGCGCCCTCGCCATCTCCCTTGGAGGCGCGCCGTGCCGGATTACGTGGTCAGGAGGGCCCTGGAGCAGCTGGAGGGGAACTCCTCTCGGCCGCGGCGGTAATATGGGCCTTCATGCACGTCGGGCGCGTTTCACCGCGTTTCACGAGCGTTTCACCGGGTTCCTCATAAGCGGCCGCGGTCGATCCCCCCGCGATGAACGCGAGGACTTTGATAGCGGTGCTGGCGGTCGCGGCGGCGATCGCGGCGGTCGGCGGCGCGCTCGCGTACTGGCACGCGGCCGCGCCCCCGGCCCCGACCGCTCCGGCCC
>WYEM01000024.1 GCA_009903775.1 Nitrososphaerota archaeon
ACCTCATGGTGGGCTCGCTGGTCGCGGGCACGGGGATAGTCCTCGTGCTGATACCGATAGTCAACATGGTCGCGGTCTCTATGCCGGCCGAGGACGTGTCGGTGGGGCTCGGGATGAACACTCTCTTCAGGTTCCTCGGGGCGGCGGTGGGCCCGGTCGTGGTGGCCACGCTGATGACCGACTACCAGTCCTTCGACGTCCTGAGGCTCGGGGGGATGGAGCTCGTGATCTCCGGCCTGCCGGCCCCGGCCGCCTTCGACTACACGTTCATCATAGCGGCGGCTCTCTCCATCGCGACCCTGGCGATAGGCCTCGCGGCCGAGAACTACGTGCTGGAGTCCCCTAGGTCCGCGGGCTAGCTCACCGGCTCGTAGATGAGGCCCAGCTCACCCGCGTACCTCCGGGCCTCCGCGATCTCCCCGGGGGTGGGCCTCCTCGCGACGTCGGCCCACCTCCTCGCGCCGGGCCTCCTGAGGACCAGGTGATCCGGCCTATACTGATCCATCACGTTCACCAGCACGCGGTCCCTCGGTAGGTTCCTGGCAATCCACTCCAGCGCCGGCCTGGTGCAACAATCCAGGTGGCCCGGGAGCACCAGGTGGCGTATTATCATGTCACCGGAGGCCGCCGCCCTCAGGATGTTCCTCGTGACCGTCTCCACGTACCTCGGGGCGCCGCTCAGCCTGAGGGCGCATCCATCGTTCCCATACTTCAGGTCCGGGAGCCATATGTCGATCACGTCCAGGAGGAGCTCCATCGCCTCCTCCGTCATGTAGAAGTTGCTGTTCCAGAGCTGAGGCGCGCTGGACCTGAGGCGCGCCATGCTCCTCAGTATGGTCGGGATGGCGGGGGTCGGCTCCCCTCCCACGTGGTTCAAGTTCAGCGCCCCGGAGCCCACGAGCTCTTCCTGGATCGCTGCGAGCTCCTCCGGGCCGACCCAAGCGCCGGAGAGCGGCGAGTCCTGGCTTATCTCGTGGTTCTGGCAGAACACGCAGCGGAAGTTGCACCCGCCGTAGAATATGGTTCCGCTCGGGACCAACGGGTCCTCCTCCCCCGGGTGCAGGAACCACTCGTGCACCACGGCCGCGCCGAGCGGCTGGCGGCACACCCCGGGCCTCTCCCCGCGGTCCACCCCGCAGCGCCTCTCGCAGAGGGCGCAGGGGGACGCCAGCCTCCCGGCGAGCTCCGCCTTCAGGTCCAAGTAGCTGGGCCCCGCGGCGGGCTCCGCGGCCCCCCAGTCCGCCCTCCCCCCGCCCAGGGCGGCGTCGCGCGCCTCGCGCCACACGGACGCGAACTCCCTCGAGAGCCTGGCGTGCAGGTCCCAGAGCTCCCGGGTCCCCGCGCCCCCGAGGTCCGCGCCCTCCGCGGGGATGCCCCGCGCTATCATGAACTTCGCGGGCGCCCTGCCCTCCGCCACCGCTATGTACCAGCCCAGCGCCCGCGAGACGCGGGGATCCGACCAGGAGTCCGGCGCGGGGCGCCAGATCCGCCGCCGGAGCACGGCCCCGCTGGGGCCTCCCCCTTTAAGGGGGCTTCGGCGGGTTCGCGCTTATTGCCACGTGCCCGCTCCCCCTCTGGCGTGCACCTGATACCGAGGACGATGGCGACCCAGCACCCCGACAACGCCAGGGTCCCGGAGTGGGCGGGCGGCGAGGTGATAGCGGGGGAGGCCGAGGTGGAGGAGGCCTACCTGAGCTACTCGATGGGGATACAGGAGGTGATGTGGGACGCGGAGGGCAAGGACGTCGACACGCACGTCGTCAGGAAGCTGCTGACCCGCTACGCGTGGTTCTTCCGCGAGCACGAGCTCGGGAGGGACTTGTTACTGACCTACAGGCTGCCGAACCCGTGGCTCGAGGGCGCCGACCGGAAGGTGCTCTCGGAGGTCCTGGAGAGCATACCGCTCTCCGCCGACGTCGCCAGCGCCTTCTACGGGCGCGACTCGACGCCCATCTTCGAGGTGATACTGCCCTTCACGAGGAGCAGCCGCGAGCTCATGGAGATAAGGCTCTACTACGAGAGGGCCATCGCCGCCAGGGGGGACCTGGAGCTCCTGGAGGGCAGGAGGGCGCGGGACCTGGTCGGCGACTTCCGCCCCCGCTCGATAGAGCTAATACCGCTCCTCGAGGACTTCGGGTCCCTCGTGGGGGCCGCGGGGATCCTCGAGGAGTACTACAGCGCCGTGAGGCCGCCCCACGCCAGGGTGTTCCTGGCCAGGTCGGATCCGGCGATGGGCCACGGCATGCTGGCGGCCGTCCTGGCGGTGAAGGTCGCGCTCAGCAGGCTCTATAAGCTCTTCGACCGCCACGACCTGCCGGTTTTCCCCATACTGGGCGTGGGCTCGCTTCCCTTCAGGGGAGGGCTGCGCCCCAGCAGCTACGCGAGAGTGCTGGACGAGTACAGGGGCGTCCACACATTCACGCTGCAATCCGCCTTCCGCTACGACTTCCCCAGCTGGGAGGTGGAGGGCGCCATCTCGGCGATCAACTCCAGCAGGCCGGCGCCGCCGGAGCTCCTCGAAGATTGGGAGGAGGCAGCGCTCGTGTCCATCGCCGCGAGGTGCGAGCGCGCGTACCTCGAGAGGGTGAGGCCGTTGGCCCGCGCCGTGAACCGCGTGGCCGACATGCTGCCCAAGAGGAGGGCCAGGAAGCCGCACGCGGGCGCCTTCGCCTACGCCCGGTCCTCCGGCGAGCTGGAGCTGCCGCGCGCGATCGCGTTCACGGGGGCGCTCTACTCGATGGGCCTCCCCCGGAGCTCCTGGGGATCTCCTGCCTCTCCTCGCTCAGGGAGGAGGACATGGATCTCCTGGGCGGGGCCTATCGCCGCATGAGGGAGGACCTGTCTTGGGCGGCCGCGCACTACGACGGCGAGGCGCTCGGGCTGGCGGCCGAGACCCTGGGGCTGGACGCGGAGCTCCCGAGGCTCGTGCGGGAGGACCTAGAATACCTCGAGGGGACGCTGGGGATAGGGGCCGGGCCGAGGGACGCGGAGTCCAGGAGGCACTCCCTGCTCGTGAGGCTGTTCGCGCTCTCGCTGGGTAAGGAGCGCGACGAGGAGGCGCGCGGGTACCTGCTGGAGGCCGCGAGGGAGCGCGGGTCCCTCGGATAGCCGATCCTGAATTGAAAGCGGGGCGGCAAACCGCCCTTGCTTGGATTAGGCACGGTTACTGGCGAGCTTCCCGGTTATGGGCGCGCTTCATCCCCGCAGGGAACGCGCGATAAAAACGGCAGACCTCGCCCCTTCCGGGGGCGGGGTCGTCCCACCCCGCGTGCCTGAGCGGAGGGTCTCAAGCGGAGTTAGGGTCTCAGCAGCGCCCATCAAGGGGGCGTAACCGACGAGGCCCCCGCCCCGGGATCCCCGGGGAGCCCCCGCCCTTCTAGGGCGGGGGGTCAGGGACAATATATCGAGGTGGCCGCGAGAGGCCCCATCCTGGCGGAGTGCCCGCTGGCATCGATCGCCCTCGGGGATTCCACGAACGCATATACGGGCGAATCCCGCGGGTCACGTCGCGCGCCGGGGGGCCGTGCGATGGGGTCGGAGCTCAGGCTCTACGTGGCGAAGGGCGTGCGCGTGTACTTCTCGAGCATGATCAGCATACTGGCCCCCATATACATGGCGCGCATCGGGCTCGGCCCGGTCATGGTCGGGCTGGGGCTGATGGCGATAGCGGCCGGGAACGTCGCATCGA
>WYEM01000051.1 GCA_009903775.1 Nitrososphaerota archaeon
CTCTCCTTCGCGCTCCTGGCCCTGAGCTCCGTCCTCAGGCTCGCCTGGCTGCTCCTGGATTCGGGCCCCGCGCTCGCCGCCAGCTCCGCGCTCATGGCGGCGGCGTTCTTCGCTCTGGCGGTCTCGCACGTCTACTCGGTGCCGCGCGGCCCGGAGCGCCTGCCCGAGCTGGCCCTCCTGCCCGCGCCGATCCTGGCGGCCTACTCCCTCGGCGAGGGGGTCTCCCTCTACCTAGCGCTCTACGCCGCCGTGGAGACGACCATATTCTACGTGGAGAGCGGGTACAGGGCGAGCCTCGGGGCCGCCCTCGGGCTCTACGCCCTCTTCGCCTCCCTGCTCCTCGAGTTCACAGCGGTGGGCATCGGCAACGCGTCGCTGGTCGCCGCGGTCCAGGTCGCCGGGTTCGCCCTCCTGCTCTCATCGGGCCTCCAGTCGCTCAGGGCGGGGGGAGGGGGTTGAGCGGGTACCGGAGCCGCATCCGCATATACGCGGACGTCCTGAGGGCGGTGAGGGACGGCGCCGACGAGGGCGGGCTCGCGAGGATATCCGTGATAATGAGGAGGGCCAACACGTCCTACGCGAGGCTCACCGAGATGCTCGACGAGCTCGTGGGCAGCGGGATGCTGAGCGTCGTGGAGTCGGGCGACGGGAGGGGCTACCGCCTCACCGAGGTGGGCCTCAGGTTCCTGGAGGAGTACGAGCGCCTGGAGCGCTTCGCGAGGGCCTACGGCCTCAGGCTCCGATGGCCCCCAGATTTATTACGCGGCCGCGGACCCCGCCCGTGGGCAGCCCGTGCCTCCTGCACTCCTGCCACCTGTGCTGCGTCGGCACGGAGATGCCCCTCAGCGAGCGCGACGTATCTAGGCTGGAGTCCCTGGGGTACAGGCGCGAGGAGTTCTCGAGGGTCGTCGGGGGCATCAGGGTCCTCGCAACCAGGGAGGACGGCCGCTGCTTCTTCCTCGGGGACGACGGCCGCTGCGCCGTCTACGAGCACCGCCCGGAGGGCTGCCGCCTCTACCCCCTCGTCTGGTCGGTGGAGGGGGGGAGGGCGACCCTGGACCCCGAGTGCCCCCACAGGTACGAGTTCCGCTTCGGGCCGGGCGACGTCTCGAGGCTCATGGGCCTGGTCCGCGAGATATACGGGGAGGAAGCCCTTAAGGGGGGACGCGCCAATGAGGGGGGCGATGTCGGGCCCGAGGAGGATCCTGGTCCCCGAGCACAGCGTGTCCGAGGAGGTCCGCCTGGACCCGGGGACCTCCGCCGTGCTCGTCGTGGACATGCAGAACGACTTCGTGGACCCGAGGGGCAGGCTCTTCGTGCCCTCCGCCCCCTCCACCGTCCCCGCCATCAGGTCCCTCCTGGAGCGCGCCCGCGCCTCCGGGGTCCCCGTGATATACACGCAGGACTGGCACCTCCCGGACGACCCCGAGTTCAAGATATGGGGGGAGCACGCGGTGGCCGGCACGTGGGGGTCCGAGGTGGTCCCCGAGCTCGCGCCGGCGGGCGGCGACCTCATAGTGAGGAAGCAGACGATAGACCCGTTCTACGGGACCCCCCTGGACCACTACCTGAGGCTCCTGAGGGTCGACACGGTCGTGGTGACCGGGACCGTCGCCAACATATGCGTCCTGGAGGCGGCCTCGGGGGCCTCGGTCAGGGGGTACAACGTCGTCTACCCCGTCGACGCGGTGTCGGCGCTGAGCGAGTTCGACGCCGAGGTCGCGATCCGCCAGGTGGAATTCGTGCACAGGGGGATACTGGCCCGCGCCGGCGGGATACGCTTCGACGCCCCTCGGCGAGCAGGGCCCTGAGGGCCCCCACGGTCGCCAGGCGCACCACCGCCTCGCGCGGCTCGAGCGCGTAGACCTCGAACCCGTCCACCCCAGTCCTCCTCAGGATCGGGGACATCAGGTCCTCCCTCCCCACCTCGTTCACGGGGGTCCCCTGGGCCAGGGGGTTGGGGCTCGGGAGCACCAGGACGCGGGCCCCGCCCGCCTCCCCCCACAGGAAGGCCTTGAACCTGTGCTTCAGCCCCACCTCGTCCACGAGCGTCACGGTGGGGTGCTCGTGCCCCATCACGAGGCACCCGCACCCGAGGGCGCGCGCGTCCACGTCCAGGTGCCCGTGGACGACGCAGCAGCCCCCCACCTCGAGGGGCCCCTCCACCACCCTCCCCCCGAGCCTCTCCACCGCCGGCGCGATGAAGTTGTCGTGGTTGCCGCGGACCAGGACCACCTCCGCCCCCAGCTCCCGGGCCCCGAGGACCAGGGCCCTGACCTCCTCGTACTCCGAGCGGAGGCCCGCCCCGAGCTCGTGCTTCAGGTCGCCCGCTATGACCAGCCTCCGGGCCCCGAGCTCCCCGAGCGCCCCCAGGACGGCGCGCCTCACCTCCCCCGAGAGGTCGTACGGCAGGTGGACCCCCTCCAGCTCCAGCGCCTCCTCCATCCCCAGGTGCAGGTCCGCCACCAGGAGGGCGTCGTCCAGCGCCGCCGCCGGGTGGGGGAGCAGGCGCAGGCCGCCCTCGAGGAGCACTCCCTCCACGCCCCCCGAGCGCGGAGGGAACGCTTATAAGCTGACCGGGGGAATTTCGCGCGCCTCGGTAGCTCAGCTGGCCAGAGCGCCGCCTTGGTAAGGCGGAGGCCGCGGGTTCGAATCCCGCCCGAGGCTTCGCCGCCCCGGGATCCCACAGCCGGCGGTCAACGTTAATATTCTGACTGCGAGCCGGTGGCCGCGTTGGGCAGCCCGCTCGCGGCGCTGGCGGTCGCGCTGGTGGCCCTGGCGGCCCTGGGCGCACAGACGCCCCAGGCCTCGATAGTCCTCTACCCCACCGGCTACGCCCGCGTGACCATCTCGGCGCAGGTGGCCGCCCCGGGCCCGGTCAACATATCGCTCATAGGGGTCCCCGAGGGGCTCACCGCGACCTACGCCAACGGGTCCCCGGTGCCCTTCGAGATCCGCGGCGGGACGCTGCGCCTGGAGCCGGCCGCCGCCGGCGCGGTCCTCGTGAGCTACCTCACCTCCAGCATAGTGGGCAAGGGCCCGTCCGCCTGGTACGCGTCCTTCTCCACGAGCTACCCCACGGAGCTGGAGCTGCCCCGGAACGCCTCCCTCATATACGCGAGCTCCCTCCCGGAGGAGATCGCGGTGAGCGGCGGCTCGCTCGTGCTGTACCTCGCGCCTGGCAACTGGACGGTGTACTACGAGCTGCCGCCGCCCACCCGTGGGTCCGGCGGCGGGCCGCTCAATCCATACTGGGCCGCCGCGATGGCCGCGGCCATCGCGGCGGCGCTCCTCCTCGGGGCGCGCTTCGGCCGCCGCGCCCCGCCCGCCGCGAGGGGCACCGACTCCCTGATACTGGATTACCTGAGGAGGAGGGGAGGGTCCGCGACCGAGGCCGAGATAAGGCGCGCCCTCGCCATCCCCAAGACAAGCTGCTGGAGGGCGATAAGGCGCCTGGAGAGGGAGGGCAAGGTCAGGGTCGAGAAGCGCGATGGGGAGAACGTGGTCCACCTGGCCCGATCCCGCCCCCGAGGCGGGCCGCGGCCGCGAGCAGCGCGATGGCCGCCGCCTCCGAGGCGACCAGGAAGGCCGCGGACGCGCCCAGCCCGACCTGGAGGAGCGCCGCGAACGCGGACCCGCCGAGGACCCCCGCCACCGCCTTCCCCGTGTAGAGCGCCGCCGTGTTGGAGGTCGAGTAGGCCTCGCCGTAGATCTCGCCGACGGCGCTGAAGTAGAGGGGGACCAGAGCGCCCCCGAAGATCCCCACCATCAGGGCCCCCTCGAGCACGAGCCCCGCGGGCACGATGGCAGATCCCACGGCCATCGCGGCCGCGCTCAGCGCGAGCGTCCTGAGCGTCCCGAGGCGGTCGGCGACAGAGCCCAGGAGGGGCCTGCCGATCCCGCTCGCCACCGGGAAGGCGCTTATGGCCGCGGCGAGCCCGGCCCCGCCCACCCCCAGGCCGGCCGCGATCCTCGAGAGGGAGCTCGAGAAGGCGAGCAGCGGGACAGCCGCCAGCGCGTAGGAGGCGTAGATCATCCACCAGCGGGCGTCCCTCACCGCCTCCCCCGTCCTCACCCCCCTCAGCCCCCGGGGATAGGAGAGGGTCGACGCCGCCGCCGGCAGCACCGCCAGCTCCACGAGCCCTATGGCCATAGACGGCGCCCTGAAGCCGCCCGCCGCCAGTATGAACGGGTTCGCGACAGCGCCGCCGACGCCGAACCCGACGCTCACGAGCCCCACGGCCAACCCCCTCCTGTCCGGGAACCACTTCAGCGCGACGTTGGAGGCGACGCCGTACAGTATCCCCTCGCCCGCGCTCCCCACCGCCCAGGACGCGTAGAACTCGGCCATGCCCCGGGAGGCCGACGTGCCCAGGAACCCCGCGGCGCTCATGAGCGCGGCCGCGATCGAGATCCCCCTGGGCCCCCTCGCGTCCGCGACCGCCCCTCCCATGAGCTGGGAGGCCGTCGAGACCGCCACGAAGAGCGTGAAGGCCGCCTGGACCTCCTGGAACCCCGCGCCCATCCCCTCCGAGATCAGCGGCCCCAGGGCGTTCCAGGAGTACTGGTAGATGGAGTTGAACGCCATGATCAGGAAACCGACGGCCAGGAGCAGCCGCCGATCCACCGGCGGGCGGCGGGGCCGCCAAGATTTATCTATTGCCGGCCCGCTGTCCCGCCCATGACCTACGTGGTGGCCGGGGGATCGGGCTACCTGGGGGGCCACCTCGTCGGAGCGCTCGCCGCGCGCGGCGAGGAAGTCCTCGTGGTGGACAGGGCGCCCCCGCGCGCGGGCGTCCCCCACCTGGTGCGCGACCTGAGGGAGCCCCTGGACCTCGACGTGCGCGAGCCCAGGATCTACCACCTGGCCGCGAGCCCCATCGTGAGGGCCACGTCGGAGGAGGCGGGGCGCCGCGTGGAGGAGGAGCTCAGGATCATGGTCAACGTAGCGGAGCTGGCGAGGCTCAGGGACGCGGAGCTCCTAGTCTACGTGTCCTCGCCCGCGGTCTACGGGAACGCGCCGACCCCGACGCCGGAGGACGCCCCCCGGAGGCCCATATCCCACCACGGGCTGATAAAGGCCATGTCGGAGGACGTCGTGGAGTTCTACTCCAGGGTCTACGGCATAAGGGGGCTGATAGTCCGGCTCACGAACGTGGTGGGCGGGGCCATGACCCACGGCGTGGTCCTGGACTTCGTCCGCAAGCTGCGCTCCAACCCCGGCGAGCTCGAGGTCTACGGGGACGGGACCCAGGGGAGGAGCTTCCTCTACGTGGATGACGCGATAGCGGCGCTCGAGGCCCTCGAGGGGAGCGGCGCGGAGGGGGTCTACAACGCGGGGAACTCCGACTGGATAACTGTGCGCGAGGTCGCCGAGATAGTGTCCTCCGCCATGGGCCTGCGCCCGGCCCTCAGGTTCAACAGGTGCGTGATTGACATAAAGGACGCGCTGGGCAGCGAGGGCTGGCCCGGCGACATAAGGCTCGTCTTCCCCGACTCGAGCAGGCTCAGGTCCCTGGGGTGGAGCCCGAGGATGGACTCCAGGGCCGCGGTGGCCAGGGCGGTCGGGGACCTCCTGGGCGGCCGGTGAGGCCCGCATGGCCCACGGGGACCTCAGGGACTTCCTATCGGACCTGGAGTCCAGGGGCCAGCTGGTCAGGCTCGGGGAGAGCGTGAGCGTCGACCTGGAGCTGGCGGCGGTCCTCCGCAGGATCACGTACGCGGGGGGCCCGGCTGTCCTCTTCGAGTCCACCAGGGAGGGGACCCTCCCCGCCGTCGGGAACCTCTTCGGGTCGTGGGGGAGGGTCGAGCTGGCGGCCGGCGGGGACCCGTACCCGGCCCTCTCGTCCGCGCTCGGCTCCCTCCCCACGAGGCCCCCCTCCGGGATCTCCGGCGCCATCAGGTCGATCGGGGACCTCTCCAGGCTCTCCAGGGTAGCCCCGAGGACGGTCCGCTCGGGCCCGGTCAGGGAGGTCCCGTGGGACGAGGTGGACCTACTGAGGCTCCCCGCGATAAGGCAGTGGCCGGGCGAGCCCGGGCGCTTCCTCACGATGGGGATCACGTTCGTGAGGGGCAAGGGGGGCGCCTTGGACTTCGGCTACTACAGGCTCCAGGTCCTCGGCAGGGACTCCCTGATAATGCACTGGATGCCTTGGCGCAGGGGCGCCGCGTACGGCGAGGAGTCCCGCCAGGTCGCGATAGTGTTCGGCCCCGACCCCGTGACGATGCTCATGGCCGGGGTGCCCGTCCCCCACCCCATGGACAAGGCGCTGGTGGTCGGGATGCTGAGGGGGGAGGGCCTCGAGCTGGTGAGGGGAGAGACGGTGGACGTGGAGTACCCCGCGCGCTCGGAGCTCGTAATTGAGGGGGAGCTCACCGGCGAGACGGCGCTCGAGGGCCCCTTCGGGGACCACGCCGGGGTCTACTCGGCGGCCAGGCCTTACCCGGTCGTCAGGGTGAGGGCCATCTTCTCGAGGCGCGACCCCGTGATCCCCGTCACGGTGACGGGGAGGCCCGTGCTCGAGGACGGCAACATCATCCGCTTCGGCGAGCGCGCGGCCCTGGCGTTCGTGCAGCAGCTGCTCCCGGAGGTCGTCGACCTGCACATGCCGCCCGCCGGGCTGGGCTACCTGACCCTGGTCTCGATAAGGAAGAGGTACCCGGGCCACGCGATGAGGGTCGCCGCGGCCCTCTGGGCCCTCTCGCCCCTCTACCACAAGCTGACCGTGGTCCTCGACTCGGACGTCGACCTGAGGGATCCTACGTCGGTGACCTACGCTATCTCGGCGAACGTGAACCCCGGCCGCGACATCCGGGTCGTGGACGGCTACCCGACGGAGGAGCTCGACCCGTCCACGCCGACCCCCGGGTTCGGGAGCAAGGCGTGCGTCGACGCGACCAGGAAGCTGCCCGAGGAGTACGGGGGGGCGGAGTACCCCGGGGACCTGGTCGCCCCGCCGGAGGTCGAGGAGCTCGCCAGGCGCATATCGGAGTCCATCCTGGGGGGCGGGCGCGCGTGAGCCGCGCGCTCAAGCTCGCCGCCCCGCTCCTCGGATTCGCCGCGTCCGCCATACTGACGTCCGCCCTCTCGACCTACGCTCTCTACCTGGAGTACTTCCACTCGAGGCTCGGGGCGCCGATGCCCTCGCTGGCGCTCTGGGGCAGCGTCCTGTACTTCGCGGGAATGCCGGCCGGCAAGGTCCTGGGGAGGGCCCTCAGGTTCTACCGGCGCCTCCCCTCGGCCGCCCTCGGGATGTCGGCCCTGATAGCCGCGGCGCTCGCGCTGATGCCCTTCGCGTCCTCCCTCGCGGAGCTGATGGCCCTCAGGTTCCTCCAGGGCACCGTGACCTTCCTCATGGAGATATTCTCGAACGCCTACTCGTACCTCTATGAGGACTTCGGGACGAGGACCCTGGCGTCCGCGGTGTCGATCTCCGGGATACCCGGGGGAGTGGCGATGGGCACGTCCGCATACGTCCTGGCGCTGGCGAATCCATTCCTGGTGTACTCGGCCCTGGCGGCCTCGGCGCTGGCGGCGGCAGCGGCGTACTCGCTCACCCTGTCCAGGCTGGGCCCCGCGCTGGCCCCCCTCAGGATCGAATCGCACGGCACCACCTTCCGCATGGGGAGGACCTGGCTGATGGGCGGCCTGTGGGCCACAATAGCCGGGTTCAACCTGGTGCTGGCGGTCGCGCTCCCGCCGTTCGTGTCGTCGTACGCGCCCTCCGAGGTCCCGCTGGCGATGGGCGCGTTCGGCATCACGGCCGCGCTCCTCACGGTCATCTCCGGGGCCGTGGCTTACGCGATCCGTTCCCGGGCGGCGCTGTCCGCGGTCGTGTCGGCCGGCTACGCGCTCGGGTTCGCCGGCTTCGCCTACCTGTGGATGGCGCGCCCCACGGGCGCGTGGCTCGTCGCCGCCGTGGCGCTGATAAACGCGGAGGCGCTCGCGGTCCCGTACATCTACTCGATACCCAGGCACATCTACCCGGAGGGGCTCGCGGCCAAGGGGACCTGGGAGTTCGCGCTCATAGGGTCCACGTTCCACGTCTGGGCTACAGCGCTCGTGCTGGGCATCGGATACCGCGTCGGGTTCGGCGCGGCCATGGCGATCCTGATGGGCCCCCCGCTCTACGGGATGCTGGCCTCCCTCGCGATGCCAAGGCTGTTCCGCCCCTAGGGAAGCCCCAGGAGCCGGGAGGCGGCCATCGACGCTATGAGTATCGCCAGCATCACAAGCCTGACGCTGAAGGGCCCCGCCCAGAGGGCCCTCAGCTCCCTCCACCTCCTCCTGACCTCCTCCTCGCTCCCGCTGAGTATGGGCCCCAGGAGCCTGAGCGTCCAGGGGACGAGCGCGAGGGCCGCGAGGGAGAGGATCGGCAGGTAGCCCAGGAGGGCGGAGGCCGCCAGCGCGGCGTACATGACGGCGACGGCCGCCAGCGCGGCCCTCCTCGTCCCCCCCATGCCCAGGAGGAGCACCATCGTGAGCTTCCCGACCGCGCGGCTCGCCTCCACCTCGAGCGCCCCGGACCCCAGGAGTATCAGGAAGACGAATGCCCCGTTGGGCACCCCCACCAGCAGGGGGTAGAGCCGTCCGAGCGACCCGACCTGGACCCCGTAGGACCCCCAGACGACGAGCGGCCCCATGGCCAGCGCCGCCACCACCTCGCCCAGGCCGCGGTAGTGGAGCCTGAGGGGCGGCTCGCTGTAGGCAGCGCCCAGGAAGAGCCCGATGGCCCCCAGTATCAGGACGGGGAGCCCCACGATGGCCGCGAGCGCGACTGCCGCCGCGAGCGCCGCCGCCAGGAGCGCGTAGCCCGCGGCCCTCACGCTCGAGGGGCTGAGGCCGAGGTCCAGTATCGGGTGGAGCCTGTGGGAGAAGCCCGAGGACCTGTATATGGAGTCGACCCCCGTCGCGTAGTCATCGTAGTCGTGGACCAGGTTGACCCCCGCCTGGGCCGCCAGCAGGCCCCCCAGGGTGAGCAGGTAAGTCCCCCAGTCGAGCCTCCCGGTCGCGTACCAGGCCAGGGCAGCCCCCAGGGTGACCGAGGAGAAAGCGCTCGTCAGCGTCACCGGGCTGAAGGAGAGGAGCCACGCCCTGAGGCCGCCCACACTGGGCCTGGGGACCCCGGCCTTAAAAAGCGTCGGCCCGGGGGCGCCGCCGGGGCCGCGCGAAACGCCTATTGAGGCCGGCGATCGGCCCGCCGCGTGCGCTGGCCGCCGCCCACGCCGAGCGCGGCCCTGCTGGTGCTGGGGTCCCTCGCGCTGGCGCTCGCCTCCCAGGGGGGCTGCGCCCCCCCGGCGCTGTCCTGGCGCCGGCAGCCGCCGCAGCGACCCTCGCCTCCTACGGGCGCCTCTACGCGTCCGCCTCCTCCAGGTCCCCCCGCCCCGATCCCCCGGCCCTCGCGCTCGCGCCGTACGCGATCGCGCTCGCACTGGAGGGCCCCCGGCTCGCCGCCTGGTACGCGCCCCCGGCGGCCGCGTTCGCGGCGTACCTGGCCATATCGCTGGGCGGGCGCGGGAGGTCGGCCGCGGGGCTGACCGCGGGCGCCGTGTCGCTCGCCTCGCTGTCCGCGGCCCTCTCCGGGATCCTGGGGAGCCCCCTCCCATACGCCGCGCCGCTCTGCGCGGCCTGGGGGTCGCTGGCCGCCTTCAACGTGCTGCTCGTGGAGGGGGCCCTGCCCTCCAGGGGGGTCCCGCGCGCCGCCAGCCTCGTCCCCCTGGCGGCCGGGCTCGCCGCCTCCCTGGCGTGCCTCCCTCCCCTGGGGCTCGCGTTCGCGGACCCCCTGTACCTGGCGATCAGGCACCGGGGGCGCAGGGTGGATCCGAGGGACCTGAGGCGGCTCGGGATCCGCCTGGCCGCCAGCTCCACGGCCTCCCTGGCGATCATGATTGCTGTGGCGCTCGCGTCGCGCGGCGCACCCTTATTACGGTGGGGCTGCGCGCCCCCGCGCCGATGAGGGTGGGCTTCGCCGGGCTGGGGCTCATGGGCTCCAGGATCGCCAGGAGGCTCTCGCTATCGGGGGCCGAGCTCCTGCTCTGGGACAGGACGGCCTCCAGGGCGCGGGAGGTGGCATCGGGGATCCCGGGGTCCGTCGCCGCGGCGGACCTGGGGGAGCTGGGGGCCGCGGACGTCGTCTTCGTGATGGTGAGGGACTCGCCCGCGACCCTCTCGGTCGTGTCGGGGCTGCCCGCGGGGAGGAGGACCGTCGTGAACCTGGGCACCATACTGCCCCAGGACTCGCTCCGCATCCGCTCGATCGTCGAGTCCGGGGGAGGCCGCTTCGTGGACGCGCCGGTTGTCGGCAGCACGCCGGCCGCGGAGGAGGGAAGGCTCGTCGTCCTCGCCTCGGGCGAGCGGCGCGACGTCGAGGGGGTGATGCCCCTCCTGTCCCTGATCGGGAGGACCATCTACGCGGGCCCCATCCCGTCCGGGACCCACGCCAAGCTCGCGGCCAACCTGATATTGGCGGGCATGACCGAGGTCCTGGCGGAGGCCCTCGAGTTCTCCGACAGCGTGGGGCTGGACCGCCGCGTGCTCGCCGACGTCCTGGGCGCGAGCCCCTACCATAACGCGTACTTCGACCTGAAGCTCGGGCCCATGATGAGGGGCGAGTTCCCCGCCCAGTTCCCCCTGGAGCTGATGCACAAGGACCTCCGCTACATATTGGCGGTGGCCCAGGAGGCGGGCGCGTTCGTGCCCCTGACGGCCCTGGCGGAGCAGCTCTACGGGGAGGCGGAGAGGCGCGGGTGCTCCAGGGAGGACGTGGCCGCGATATCAAAGTTCATAGGCTCCGGCTGCGGGACCCCCGGGGCCAGCGACGTTAATAAGCCGCCCGATCGGGGCGCCTGACGTCGGGTGCGGGGCTATGTCGGGCATCAGCAGGATATTCGTCGTGGGCGCGGGCACGATGGGCCACGGGATAGCGGAGGTCGCGGCCCTCAGGGGGTTCTCCGTCACCCTCTACGACATAAAGCAGGAGTTCCTGGACGGGGCCCTCTCCAGGATAAGGTGGAGCCTGGAGAGGCTCGCGGAGAAGGGGACCATAGGGAGCCCCGACGAGGTGATGTCCCGCATATCCACGACGCTCGACCTGGAGTCGGGCGCGTCGGGCGCGGACTTCGTGATAGAGGCGGCGCCCGAGCGCATGGAGGTGAAGAGGGACATATTCTCGAGGCTCGACAGGAGCGCGCGCCCCGGGGCCGTCCTGGCGACGAACACCAGCAGCCTCCCCATAACCGAGATCTCGGAGTCGGTCTCCGAGGGGAGGAGGGGCAGCGTGGTCGGGATGCACTTCTTCAACCCGCCCGTGATAATGCAGCTGGTCGAGGTGGTCCGCGGGAGCCACACGAGCGACGCGGCCGTGGGCGCGGCGTACGACCTGGCGAGGGCCCTCGGGAAGCAGCCGGTCATCGTGAGCAGGGACGTCCCGGGCTTCATAGTCAACAGGATAATGGCCAGGTTCCTGAACGCGGCGTGCTCACTGGTCGAGAGGGGGATCTACGGGATGGAGCAGGTGGACGCCGCCGCCCGCCACTCCCTCGGCATGCCGATGGGGGCCTTCGAGCTCTCCGACTACATAGGTATGGACGTCCTGGACGACATAATCCGCGCGATGGTGGCCCGCGGGTTCCGCATGAGGCCCTGCGGCCTCTTCGGCGAGGCCCGCGCCGCGGGCAGGCTCGGCGTGAAGTCCGGGAGGGGCTTCTACGAGCACCCGGGCGCCAAGTTCAGGAAGCCCGAGCTGGACCCCTCGCTGGCGGGGGCGGTGGACCCGGTCCTGCTGATAGCCCCCGCCGTGAACGAGGCCGCCTACCTGCTGAGGGAGGGGGTCGCGAGCAGGGACGACATAGACAAGGCCGTGAGGCTGGGCCTGAACTACCCCAGGGGGATATTCGAGTACGCGGACCAGTACGGGCCGGGCGCGATAGCCTCGGCCCTCAGGAGGCTCGAGGGGCTGCTGGGGTCCGACGAGTACGAGCCGGATCCGCTGATACTCGAGATCGCGGGGAGGGGCGGGCGCTTCTACCCCCGGGGCCCGGGCTGATGGCGATGGTCTCGGCCTCCAGCAGGCTCTCGCGCCTCAGGCCCTCCGGCGTGCGGGAGCTCTTCGAGCTGGCGCGCAGATACCCAGACGCTGTGAACCTGACGCTGGGCGAGCCAGACGCCGCGACCCCGGAGAACGTCCGCGAGGCCGCCCGCAGGGCCATGGAGGGGGGCCTCACCCACTACACGCCCAACGCGGGGCTGCCGGAGCTCCGCCGCGCGATAGCGGAGAGGTACGCCAGGGAGTACGGGGCGGGCTTCGGGGAGGACCAGGTCCTGGTCACGCAGGGCGGGAGCCAGGCGCTGCTCGAGGCGTTCGCCGCGACGATGGACGAGGGCGACTCCGTCCTCGTCCCCACCCCCGCGTTCGTCGGCTACGCGGGCGCCGCCTCGATACTCGGCATCAGGGCCATCGAGGTGCCGACCCGCGCCGAGGACGGCTTCGCGCCCACCGTGGAGTCCCTCAGGGCGGCGGCCGACGGGAGGACCCGCGCGGTCGTGGTCAACAGCCCCAACAACCCAACGGGCGCGGTCTACGGGAGGCGCGCCCTCGAGGAGATAATATCGTTCGCGGAGGAGCGCGACCTCTGGATAATATCGGACGAGGTCTACGAGAGGTTCGTCTTCGACGGGGAGTTCGTCAGCATGGCGTCGTTCGACGCCGAGGTGCTCGGGAGGACGATAATCGTGAACTCCTTCTCGAAGACCTACGCCATGACGGGGTGGAGGATAGGATACATGGTGGCGCCGAGGGCGATAGTGGAGGAGGCGATCAAGTTCCAGATGTACGACGCGGTCTGCCCCAGCTCCATATCCCAGGCCGCGGCCCTGGAGGCCCTCAGGGGCCCGCAGGACTTCACCAGGAGGTACGTCGAGGAGGTCAGGAGGAGGATGGAGTACGCCCACTCCAGGCTCTCGTCGATGGAGGGGGTGAGCGTCGTGAGGCCCAGGGGCGCCTTCTACATCTTCCCGAGGATAGACGCGGGGATGGGGTCGGCGGACCTCGCCAGGGCCCTCCTGGAGGAGGAGAGGGTCGCGGTGGTCCCCGGTATAGCGTTCGGCGCGGCGGGAGAGGGCCACGTCAGGATATCCCTCGCTGCCAGCATGGACTCGATAGCGAGGGGGCTGGACGGGATCGAGAGGTTCCTCGCCAGGCGCCGCGGCGCGGGGCGCCGACGCCCGCTGAGTAACAATGATATATAGGCATAATGCCGCGTAATTTCATCGAATAGTGGATGAGTGCCATTGCCAAATAATTTTTTATCAGGCGGGGCGGGGGGCGGCGTGGGTGAGTCGATGCAGGACAGGAGGATCTGGGAGCACCCCGTGCTCTCGTGGGACAGGGGGACCCCCCTGAGCATCAGCTACGACGGCAGGAGCGTGACCGCCTACCCCAACGAGACGGTCGCGGCCGCGCTGTACGCGGCGGGCGTCCTGGCCTTCACGAGGAGCAGCTACCTCCACAGGCCGAGGGGGCCGTTCTGCATGATAGGCAAGTGCTCCCAGTGCATGATGAGGGTGGACGGGGTGCCGCACGTGAGGACCTGCATACTGCCGGTCGAGGACGGGATGGTGATAGAGTCGGAGGATCCCCACGACTCCGAGTACCCCACCCCGGCGCGCGAGCTGAGGGTCGAGAGGCAGGAGCTCTCCTACGACCTCGCGATCATCGGGGCGGGCCCCGCCGGCCTCTCGGCGGCGCTCGCGGCGGCGCCGTCGGGCATGAGGATAGCCGTGCTGGACCAGTCCCCCTATCCGGGGGGCCAGCTGGTGAAGCAGACCCATAAGTTCTTCGGCACCAAGGAGAGCTTCGCCGGCACGAGGGGCGTGGACATAGCGAGGAACCTCATCTCGATGCTCAAGGAGCACCCCAACGTGGAGCTCCACACGACGACCCAGGTCATAGGGTACTACCCGCCGGAGGGGGTCCTGATCGCCGCCAGGGCCGAGGGCGTAGACAAGTACAAGCTCATGTACATTAGGGCCGGCAGGTACCTAGTGGCCACGGGCGCCATGGAGAGGACCCTCGCCTTCCCCGGGAACGACCTGCCGGGGGTCATGGGGGCCGGGGCGGCCCAGACCCTCATGAACGTCTTCGGCATCAAGCCCGCGGACGACGTCCTGATAATAGGGGCCGGGAACGTGGGCGTGATAGTGGCCTACCAGGCCAGGCAGGCCGGGATAAACGTGAGGGCCGTGATAGACATACTGCCCAAGACGGCCGCCTACCTTGTTCACGCAGCCAAGATCAGGAGGCTCCGGATACCGATATTCCTGGAGCACACGATAAAGGGGGCGTACGGCGACGGCGCCGTCGAGTCCGCGGTTATCTACCAGGTGGACCGCTCCTTCAGGCCCATCGAGGGGACCGAGAAGGAGCTGAAGGTGGATGGGGTGTGGATGGCGGTCGGGCTTTCCCCCAGCGTCGAGCTCCTCAACAAGATGGGCGCGAGGATAAAGTTCGTCCCGGAGCTCGGCGGGTACGTGCCCTACCGCACCAAGTACATGGAGACCAGCGTCAGGGGGGTGTACGTCGCCGGCGACGCGAGCGGGATAGAGGAGGCCTCCACGGCGATGATGGAGGGCAGGATAGCCGGGCTATCGGCCGCGATCAGCGCCGGCAGGGGGACGGACGCCATGGCTGAGGAGCGGAGGAAGGCGATCGAGTGGCTGGACCTCTTCAGGGAGAGCCCCGACTACAGGAGGATCAAGGAGGGGGTCAGCAAGGTGCTGATACAGGAGGCGGCCTGACATGTCGGAGGTCGAGGGGACCATCGGGATCGAGGCCGGCATCGTGACGCTGGAGGACCTCCGCAGGGAGGGCAGGCTGCCCCCTCCGGAGGTCCTCGAGAGGGGGGTGGCCCTCCCGATAATAGACTGCCTCGAGGACATACCGTGCACCCCCTGCAGGGACGTGTGCCCGACCGGCGCCATAACGATGAAGACCATGATAAACCGGCCGGAGATCAACTGGGACGCGTGCACGGGCTGCACGCTGTGCGCCCAGGCCTGCCCGGGCCTCGCGATAAACATTGTCAATTACCACTTCGGGAGGAGGAGCCTCAGGAGGCCCGGCTACGAGGAATACGCGCTCGTGATGCTGCCCTACGAGCTCACGCCAATCCCCAAGAGGGGCGAGGTCGTGAGGGTATTCGACAGGGCCGGGAGGCAGCTGGGCGAGGCGGAGGTCTTCTCCGTCATGAAGAGCCCGAAGTTCGGCACCGTCATGGTGGGCGTCCTGGTCCCCCAGTCCATAGCGTTCGAGGTGAAGGGCGTGGAGGTGAAGCGCCGATGGCCGGGGCGGAGGGGAGGAGCTCCGTGAGGGAGCAGCCGACCATCGTGTGCAGGTGCATGGACAAGACCCAGGAGGACCTGATCAAATCCCTGCAGATGGCCATCAGGATGTTCGGGCCCGAGGCGCTGGAGTTCGAGAACTACAGGCGCCTGGCGACCGCGACCACCGGCTTCTGCCAGGGCAGGGGGTGCCTCTCCCTGGTGCAGAGGGTGTTCGCGAGCGAGATGAAGAAGATGGGGATCGAGTTCGGCATGGACGAGATCCAGTTCAGGGTGAGGTCGCCGCTCCAGCCCGTCCCGCTGGGCCTGTTCGCCAGGCGCAGCCTGGAGGAGGTCTGAGCGCATGAGGGTGGCGATAATAGGGGCGGGCGTCATCGGCGTGGGCATAGGCCGCGAGCTCTCCGGGAGGGGGGTCGAGGTCGAGGTCCTGGAGGCGGCGTACCCCGAGTCGGGGGCCAGCGGGAGGTCGATAGGCGTCTCGAGCGTGCAGCAGAAGGATCCCAGGCTCGCCAGGCTCGCGATGGAGGGCATAGGGATCTCGAGGGAGATCGACAGGGTGCTGAAGGAGGAGTTCAATATGCCAACTGGGGTCATGGGGGAGCAGGTCCCCCACGCCTCCATAGCGCTCAGCGAGCAGGACCGCGCGAGGCTCTCCAGGTACTTCGAGTACTGGAGGGCCGCGGGGGCCGAGGCCAGGGAGATGAGCCCCAGGGAGGTCAAGGAGGAGCTCATGCCCTGGATAGACGAGGGCTCCTTCGTCAGCGCGTTCGTCACGTTCAGCGACTTCAAGCTGATGTACTTCCCGCTGGTCAGCAGCGGCATAATGATGATCAGGTCGAGGGGCGGGGTCGTCCGCCGCAAGAGCAGGGTGGTCGGCTTCGACGCGACGGGCTCCAGGGTGAGGGCGGCCCTCCTGGAGGGCGGGCGGAGGGTGGAGGCCGACGCCTACGTGGTGGCGGCAGGCGCGAGGAGCGCGGGGCTCGCGGCGGCTCTCGGCGACGCGGTGCCCCCGATAAGGGTGGCCCAGGCCGGCGCGCTCGTCACCGAGCCCTACAAGTACCAGTTCCGGCCCGTGGTCACGGTCGACAGCAAGGGCTACAGGTTCACGCAGACCCTGAGGAAGGAGTTCGTCGCCTCGGTCTACGACATGGGCTACGACAACGAGGGATTCAGCGTGGACGAGAGCCTCAGGGTCCTCGAGAGGCTCGCCACGGTGACGGTCAAGCTGTTCCCCAGCTTCTCCTACATGAACGTGCTCAGGCAGTGGGGCGCCTACTTGGACTACGCGCTCGACGGCCTCCCGATCGTCGGCTGGAGCCAGAGGTACGAGAACCTGTACTACGCCTACGGCTTCGGGAACTACGGGTTCAGCGTCGGGCCCGCGGCCGCCCGGAGGGCCGCGCGCGAGATCGCCGACGGCGGAAGGGACCCGGAGCTGGAGCCGCTCCGCCCGGGGCGCGGCCGGCGAGGCGCCGCCCATATATCTGGCCCCTTGGCATCCCGAGCGATGGTGCTGGCGGCCAAGCTCTTCAGGCTCAGGGCTCCCCTCAGGCCCGACGTCCTGGTCCCCAAGCTCAGGGACTTCAGGCTCGAGCGCGAGGACGCGGAGACGGGCCAGGTCCTGGTCGAGGAGATAAGGGGCCTCGAGTACGGCTCCGGCTTCCTCTCGGCGACCGTCCTGAAGGACCGCCCCCTCGTCTTCAGGAGGCGCGATGACTTGGTGAAGACCGTGAGGACCATCGAGGTGCCGTTCCACCTGAGGCTCGAGGGCGGGGAGCAGCTGCTCCTCGTGCTCGCGAAGAAGGGGCTGGCCAACGAGGTCGCCTCCGACCTGTCGCGCATAATGTACGGGAGCCCTAAGATGATAGTGGAGGCGCGCCTCTCCCACGAGAAGTTCCGGAGGTACTTCGAGGGGTCCATGGAGGACGCGAGGGTCATATACTTCGACCAGGTGGACCTGCCCAACGTGGGGGTCCTGGCGCTCTACGGCGAGTCCCTCAGGGACTCCGCGCTCTACCACGAGTACCTGGAGCACGGCAAGATCTGGTACGTTGTGGTGACGCTGCCCTCGAGGGGCGGGCTCACCGTCGGCGTGACGCGCAACGCGATAATCGCCGCGTTCGGGCGCGCGACCGCGCAGGATCTGGTGGACTTCGCGTTCGGCGAGCTGGCGGGGCTCCTGGAGGAGCCGGGGGCGGGGGATGGGGAGTAGGCCATCCCTTTATTAACGGGGACCTTCCACTCGCCGCGTGCGTGCGATCCTCAGGGGCGTCTCGAGGAGGGTGCCCAGGGCCGAGCTGCTCGTGGGGGCGGTCCCCGGGGCCGGGCAGGTGGGGAAGCTCGCGGTGGATCACCTGATAGTGGAGCTACAGGCAGAGCTCGTGGCGGAGATCTACAGCCCCGCGTTCCCGCCCCAGGTGTACATACAGAGCAACGGCGTGGCCTACCTGCCGCGCTTCCAGATATACCACGCGGAGCAGGGCTCGAGGTCGCTGCTGCTCTTCACGGGGCCCTCCCAGCTCGAGAGCAACGAGGCGAGCTACGAGGTCGTCGACAGCGCGCTGGAGGTCGCCAGGGATGCCGGGGTCGTCGAGGTGTACTCCCTGGCGGCTTACATACTGGGGAGGGAGCCGACCGAGAGGGCGGTCCACGGCACGGCGACCAGGCCGGAGCTCCTGGACAGGCTCAGGCAGGCCGGGGTCAAGATAATGGACGGCGGCGAGATAAACGGCATGAACGGCCTGATATTCGCCATGGCCTCCATGAAGGGCATGGACGGCATATGCCTGCTCGGGGAGACGGCCGGCTACTACATAGACGCCCTGAGCTCCAAGGAGGTCCTCAAGGCCCTGGCGAGGCTCTCCGGCGTGGAGGTAGACTACTCCAGGCTGGACTCCCTGGCGGCGGAGGCGGAGAAGGCGATAAAGGCCGTGATGGAGGAACTGTCGAAGAGCGAGGCGTCGGCGAGCGAGACGCGCCCGGGGCGCATGGACTACATAAGCTGAGGGCTGGGCTCGCGCTCCCCGCGCCTGGGTATCACCGACGCCGGGTCGGGCAGGGAGCGCGCCACGTCCCGGGGCACGCGCCCCCTCAGGTAGGCCGCCCCGGGGCGGCGCGAGGGGAGGGGGATCGCCCCCTCCGGG
>WYEM01000030.1 GCA_009903775.1 Nitrososphaerota archaeon
GCCTCCCTCGCCGCGTACCTCCCGTCGAGCGCGACCGCGCTCCCCCTCCGGACCAGCTCCCTGAGCGCGGCGGAGGCGGAGGCCGGGTCCATCCCCAGGCGGGAGCGCAGGGACTCCAGCAGCTCCCCCTCCCCGATCCCCGATGGGCCCGCCTCGAGGAGCGCGTCGTAGACGGCGCGGAGCTCCTTCGCCCCGGCCGACGCCGGGATCCCCTCGCCCGCCGCGCGCGCCTCGGCCTCCACCTCCTCCGGGGACATCGGGTCCGGGGGCTCCGGGAACCTGAGCACCGGGCCCAGGAGGGAGTTGACGCGCCTCACGACCTCCCTCATCCTGCGGGCCCTCCTCGCGCTCGCGTAGAGGTACGCCATGTCCGCGGTCCCCTCGGCCGCGAGTATAGTGACCCTCCCCGGCGCCCTCCTGCCGGTCCTCCCCCTCCTCTGTATGTAGCGTATCTCGCTCGGTATCGGCTCGTAGAATATCACGCGGTCCACGCTCGGTATGTCGAGCCCCTCCTCCGCTATTGACGTGGCCACGAGGACGTTGTGCTCGCCCTCCTCGAGCGCCCTGACGGCGGCCACCTGCTCCTCCTGCCTCATCCCCTCCACTCCCCCCCTCGAGGCCTGCCCCACGAACCTCCCCACCCTGGCCCCCCTCACGCGGGACAGCTCCTCCACGAGGCGCGCCACCGTGTCCCTGTACTGGGTGAAGACGAGGATCCTGGACGACGGGTTGGAGGCCAGCTGGGCCTCGACAAGCTCCCTGACCCTGGCGACCTTCGGGTGGTCCTCCCGGGTCCCCTGCGCGAGCGCCCTGAGCCTCGCGTAGTCCGGGTCGCCCGTCACGAGCGAGTGGGACCTCTTGCCCTCCTCCTCGGACTCGAGCCTCTCCATGAACGCCCTCAGCGCGTGGACCCCCTGGCTCCCCGCGAGCTCCAGCATGTGGTAGAGGGTCATGGCGGCCGACTGGTTCACGATAGCCTCGAAGAGGACCCCCCTCTCCTCGTCCACGCTCTCCGCCTCCAGCGCGTACCTGAGCTCCTCCCCCAGCTCCACGAGCTCCCTCCTCCCCACATCGCGGGGGGAGGGCGACCTCAGGTAGCCCCTGGAGGCCAGCCACTCCAGCCTCCTGCGCAGCATCGACTCTATGATCGAGGCCATCGCGGCGTGGGCGGGGGGCAGCCTCACCCTGACCCACTCCACGTCCACGCGGTGGACGTAGGGGCGGACGTCGGGGTCGTCCTCGTCCCTGTACTCCACGCGCTCTATGCGCAGGTTCCTGCAGACCTGGAGGACCCTCTCCACCGTCGACCCGGGGGAGGCGGTGGTCCCCAGGACCAGGGGGCTCCGGGACGCGGAGAAGTAGGCGTCCGCTATCCTCACGTACGCGTACTCCCCGACCGCCCTGTGCGCCTCGTCGAAGACGATGAGGCCGAACTGGGACAGGTCGACCCTCCCCTCCTCGGCGTCGTTCCTCACCGCCTCCGGGGTCGCGAACACGAGCCTGGAGCCGCCCCGCCAGAGCGAGCCCCTGGCGGCCGGCGGGACCTCCCCCGTTACCATGGCGAAGTTCCCCGGCCCGAGCCTCAGGATCCTCGAGAAGCTCCTCATGTGCTGGGACACGAGGGGCTTCGTGGGCGCGAGGACCAGGACCCTGGACCTCCTGTGCCGGTAGAGGACCTCCGCCGCCACGAGCGCGGATATCACAGTCTTGCCGAGGGCGGTGGGGAGGACCACGAGCGTGTTCCTCCCGAGCGCGGCCCTCGCTATGTTCAGCTGGTACTCCCTGGGCTCGATGGCGCCCGGCCTCAGGAGGGGGTTGCGCGCGAGCGCCTCGTCCATCGGGGCGGGTCCCTCGTATCTCCAGGACGTCCCCTCCTCCCCTGATCTCCCTCGCCTTCGGGTTCACGCGCTCCAGGTCCGCCATGAGCTTCTCGAGCTTCTCGCTCCCCAGGAGCTCCCTGAACTCGCGGAGCTCCGACGGATCCCTTATCACGAGTCCCCTCCTCTTCTTGGGCGCGCCGTCCTCCCCCACCGGGTTTATCTCGACCGCGAGCCTGCTCGGGGACCCCTTGTAGGCCGGGAGCTTCAGCACGAAGATCCCCGGGACGCTCGTCCTGAGCCTGGACCAGTCCTTCCCGGTCCTCAGGAACTCCGCCAGCTTCTCCTGTGACACGCTCCGAGTGGCCGCCGCGCCGATAAAAACGTTGCCTCCGGCCCGCGCGGCCCGCGCCTCCCCGGGGCGCCCCCGACCCGAGGCGGAGGGGGAGCGCGGTCGACCTTCGCGGGCGATGCGGGAAACCGGTAAATCGCGCGGGCGCGCATCCAGCGCGATGAGCTACACCGAGAGGGCGAGGGGGCTGTTCCTGGACACCGGGACCAGGTTCCCGAGGGACATCATATGGGCCATGGGGGCCCTGAAGGCGGCGGCCGCCAGGGCCAACCGCGCGCTCGGGCTCCTGGAGGGCCCGGTCGCCGGCGCCATAGAGGCCGCGAGCAGGGAGGTCATGGAGGGGGCCCACGACCAGGAGATAGTCGTGGACGTCTTCCAGACGGGCTCCGGGACCGGCCTGAACATGAACGTGAACGAGGTGATAGCCAGGAGGGCGTCGGAGATCCTGGGATCCGGCGTGCACCCGAACGACCACGTGAACATGTCCCAGTCCTCGAACGACGTGGTCCCGAGCGCCATGAGGGCCGCGGCCGTGAGGGCTTCGGCGCGCGCCCTCCCCGCGCTCAGGGGGCTGGCGTCCGCGCTGCGGGAGCTCTCGTCCAGGACTTCGGGGATCGTCAAGGCCGGCAGGACCCACCTGAGGGACGCTCTCCCGGTCACGATGGGCCAGGAGTTCGGGGCCTACGCGTCCGCGATATCGAGGGACGCCGACGCCCTGGAGGCGGCGGTGGAGCGCGCCAGGGAGCTCCCGATGGGGGGGACCGCCGTGGGGACGGGGCTGAACGCGCCCGAGGGGTTCGCGGAGGCCGCGGTGGCGGAGCTCAACTCCCTGACCGGCGAGCGCTTCAGGCCGGCGGGCGACAGGTTCGCCGCGATGAGGCTCCTCACGGACCTCTTGGGCGTCAGCGCCGCGCTCAGGTCGGCGGCCCTGGACATCATGAGGCTCTCCCAGGACCTCAGGCTCATGTTCTCCGGGCCCTCGACCGGCCTCGGGGAGATAGACATCCCCAGCCAGGCGGAGGTGGCGGGCAGCAGCATAATGCCCGGGAAGACGAACCCTGTGACCGTGGAGGCGTGCATGCAGGCCGCGGCCCAGGTGATGGGCCTGGACCACGCGATCCAGGTAGCCGGGATGCTCGGGGAGTTCGAGCTCAGCATGGGGATACCGGTGGCCGGCTACGACCTGGCCCTGGAGATGATCCTCGTCTCGGAGGCCGCGTCGAAGATGGCCAGGGTCGTCATCCCCAGCGTGGTCCCGGACGAGCGGAGGGCCAGGAGGTACGCCGAGTCGAGCCAGGCGCTGGTCACCGTCATCTCCCCGATCGTGGGGTACGACAGGGCGGCCGAGGTGGGCAGGCGCGTCGCCCGCGGGGAGTCCCTCGCGGACGCGCTGAGGGCCCTCGGGCTGGACGAGCGCACCGTGGGCGAGCTCCTGGACCTGAGGAGGCTCGTGGGGCCGGGGATCCCCGCCAGGAGGAGG
>WYEM01000008.1 GCA_009903775.1 Nitrososphaerota archaeon
CGGACGTGCTCAAGGAGCGCGAGAGCCTATACCGCTACCTGACCGAGAGGGGGGAGAACGAATCGGACGACCACTACCACATGAAGGTCCTGGTCGTCAAGCACCTGGTCGAGTCGAGGGGAGATCTGCGCGAGCTGGCCGGGTCACGGAACATAAAGGAGCTGAGGGAGCGCATCAGGACCGAGCAGCCGGTCGGCGCCGGCGGCGTGGTCCCGGACGTCGCGGTCGACAGCGAGTACTACGAGGTCGAGGAGCTCTTCGGCGAGGGGCCCTTCGGGGGATTCAAGAAGGTCCAGGAGACCGTCGAGAAGTACGGCGGGATCCAGGGCAGGGTGACGGTAGTCGTCGAGGGGCTCGCGGCGCTCATCCACAAGGAGGAGCTGAGGGATCTCCTGGGGCATCTCGAGGACTACGGCTTCGGAGGAAGGGTCCGCGTGGCCATCCCCTTCCTCACCAGGGAGGGCGGCAGGTGGAGGGTGGAGCTGGTGGACCTCGAGGATTACCGCAGGCGCCTACAGGACCTCAGGAGGCGCATGGAGGAGGCCGCGAGGGCGAGCAATCACTAATCGCTAGGGCGAGCTGGCGCCGATCGCAAGCGCTAATAAATTGCGGATGTGCCATCCCGGGCATGCGTATAACTAAGCTGAGGCTCGAGAACTTTCTATCCTTCGACGTCTTATCCTTTGATAAGAATAAGAAGAATAAGGATGAGGAGTGGCTGGAGCTCGGCGACCTCACGATATTGGTGGGGCCTAACGGGGCCGGGAAGACCAACATCTTGAGGGCGCTGAGGCTGCTGGGCGACCTCGCGGAGTCGCTCGCCGCCCCCGACCCGCGCTACTTCAAAGACCCCTCTAAGCTCCTCAGGATCTCCGCAGAAGTCGAGGTCGTCGATAATGGCGAGCGCGAGCTAGTGGGGGACTTTCTGCGTCTGCTCGTGGCAAGAGACATTTCTAAGATGCTGTACACAGAGCGCGCGGAAGAGCCAACACTCCAGGAATTGGTAGGGAGCCTGGTCGCTCTGGGGGGTCCGCTCGATGAGATCACGCTGGAGCCGAGCGGCGTGACGCTCGAATGTGGGCCGCCGACCCCGACCGGCGTCAAATGCAGGTATATATTCAAGTTCAGGCTGCGGGCGCCGGATGGAGCGCTCTATGGAGAGCTCTGCCGCGATACCGGGGATCCCTCCGCGGGATTGCTGTCCGATTGCGGGCGCCTGTATGCACCAAGAACCGGCGGCCCCACATCCATCGCTGACATCGTGATCCGGCGGCTCAAGGAGTCGGGCGTCATAATAGATAAAGGTCCCGCACCCATACTGGAGTCACCTTGGCCGCAGGGACGGATGGTCGAGGTGCTCCGCGAGAAGCTCGGCTCACCCATGCGGCTGGGGCTGGCCGACGCCCTCCTCGAAGAGCTGAACAAGGTGGCCCGCATACTCATAGGATATGAGAGTGAGCTCGAACTATCGTTCATAGATGATGCCGCCAAGCGGCCTGGAGGCCTCGGCGAAGCTTCCAGGCGGCTGTTGGAGGGCCTGCGCAGGATAGGTTATCCCATAAATCCGAATGTTGTAATAAACTTGGAGTACCTCATCGGGAGTCTCCTCGCGCGCTCAATACTCGTGCTGGAGCAGCTCCGCGGCCCGGTTCCCGAGGCGATCGACATTGGCGATCTCTACGCTTCCGGGGCGACGCGCTCGCTGGGCGTCAAAGAGGTCATGCGCGCCCTCGCGGAACTGAGCTTCACTGGAAAGTTCTCGGACGAGAGGGTCCTAGGAATCCTCAAATGCTCGATGTTCAATATGATAGGACTGATACCAAAGCTTTACCTCGATACGGCGGAACCGAAGTCCACTATGAAAGAAGTGTTTCGGAGGTCTAGCCTCAAGCAGAATCGGCAGGAAGGTGAGGTAAAAAAACAAATCCCCATGGTCAAACTCAAGTTCCTGGAGTGCAGGCCCGGGTCCTCGGAATCCGGGGAAAAATTGAAGGATTTCGGTGAGTGTTTGAATTATCCGTTGGGATTTGAGAGAGGACTAGAATGTGACAGGGAGCTTCCACCGGACCTCGTTCCGGCGGGGGCCATCGAGCTCCTATCGGTGCTGACCGCAATTGTCGCAGCCCGGGGAGGGGTCCTGCTGCTCGACGAGCCGGGCCAGAACCTCCATCCGACGAAGCAGGTCGAGCTGCTGAGGGCCATAGGAAGGCTCACGCTCGAGCAGGGGACCCAGGTCGTCATAGTGACGCACTCCCCCTACATGCTCGACCCGGAACTCATCATTAACAAGGGAGACAAGGTCAGGGTGTACCGCATATCTAGGGCGTGCGGGTCCTCCATAATTCACGCGCCGTTCGAAGGCGAGGATCGCAAGGAGCAAGTGATGAACGAGATCCTAACTAAGCTGCAGAGGAATCCCGACTTTAGGGCCGCGCCCTTCTCCAGCGCCGCAGTGGTCGTGGAGGGCTACGGCGAGCTCGTGTTCCTCGAGGCACTTCGGGGCAGGGGGCTCCTCTCGGAATACGAGCCGCTGGCGATCGTCTACGGCGAGGGTAAGGATTCCGTGGGGAAGTATCTGAGATGGCTCGAGAAATTCGGCGTGCCCGCGCTGGCGTTCTGCGATGACGACTGTCTGGGTGAGCTCCCGGAAGACCTCAAACAGCGCGCGATCACCGTGAACAAATATGATTTGAGCATATACATTCATGAGAAATTTGGGGATAAGTGCGAGTGTAAGCTGGTTAAAGCCCCCAACGAGCCAGACAAAGAAAAATGCGAAGGATCATGTAAAGATCCTGAGAAGATTCATGAGCTCATGATGGAAGCTAATGAAGAGCTCTTGAAGAATATGGTGAAGGAGCTGGGACTCGAAGGGCGCCTGAGGGAGATATTACACGCTCAAATTAAGTGCCCGGAGAGCGCCGCCGCTGGCATCAGCACCCCGGCTAGCGGATCCGTAGCGCACGCCGACGATCAGCGTCCTCCTCCCCAGCCCGAGTCCTCGTAGGTCAGGGGGTTGCAGATCCTCAGCCTCCTTATCTGCGGCACGTATGAGGAGGGATGCGTGCGCTGAAAAGGTTTGCCGCGGAGGGCGCCTGAGATGTTCGCGGCCCCATGCATTTGGTGCCCCGCCTTGCGGCGGCCTCCATGGACTCCTGCGGGTACCAAATCGCCGTGCGCGACGGCAGGCAACGAGAAATATATCGTCGGAATGAGCTTGAAGCGTGGCTGAACGTGATGCCTGTCAGCTGATCCGCGACCTGAACTTGGTGTCCGCGGGCATAATTGCCTCGTACTTCCTCGAGGTCATGAGGTCGTCGGGGGGCGCGGCCCCCATCTACGTCCTGGAGGGCCCGGGCAGCCCTCACTTCTTGAGCGCCCTCGGAGTCTCGGTGGCCATCGCGGGCTCCGCGGTGCTCATCCCGGTGTTCTGGGACAAGTACTTTCCCATGCTTCGCGACTGCGGCTCCTGCAGCCTGCCGCTGGAGGTCTTATACTCGTCCGCGGCCCTGCTCATCCCGGTGGCCGCCCTACTAATCGCGGCGGGCCCGCCCGAGTTG
>WYEM01000048.1 GCA_009903775.1 Nitrososphaerota archaeon
CCAGGTAGTGCTGGGCGAGGTCGTCTATCCCCTTCTGGCAGAAGACGACGTTGGCGCCGGCGGCCTTTATCTTCTGGACCATCTCGCGGAGTATCCTGGCCTCCTCGTCGAGGAACGCCTTCATCTGGGCGGGATCCGTCACGTTTATCTTGGTGTCGAACTCGGGCTTCTCTATCTCGAGCGGGGCGTTTATCAGAGCTATCCTCGCCTTCTCCACCCTCTTCGGCATCCCGCCGTGGACGACCTCCTTGTCGACGACTATGCCCCTGACGAACATGGTGTCGGATATGGAGCCGCCCGGCTTCTTCTCGACCTTTATCGAGTCTATGTCCACCTTGTAGCCGCCGTCCACCTTGGTCGCCACCTGGAGGACAGCGTCTATCGCTAGGTCGGCGAGCTTGGAGGCGACGGATGAGACGACCTTGGACGCCATGGCGGTGAGGGCGACCTTCCTGAGCCACTCCCTGTCCGTCGGGCTAACCCTTATCGCTATGTTGTTCAGGATCTCGATGGCCTTCTTGGAGGCCTTCCTGTAGCCGTCGACGACCACAGTCGGATGTATGCCCTTCTCTATCAGCTCCTGGGCCTTCGAGACGAGCTCGCCCGCCAGGACCACGCTCGTGGTGGTGCCGTCGCCCACCTCGGCGTCGGTCGCCTTCGCTATCTCGACCAGGAGCTTCGCGGTCGGGTGCTGGACGTCCAGCTCCTTGAGTATTGTGGCTCCGTCGTTCGTTATGGTGACGTCGCCGAGGCTGTCGACCAGCATCTTGTCCATGCCCCTGGGGCCGAGGCTGGTGCGGACCAGGTCGGCGATTATCTTCGCCACCTCTATGTTGTTCCTCAGGGCCTCCCTTCCCTTGGTCTCGGAGGAGCCCTCCTTCAGTATGAGCACGGGCTGACCGGTCGAGGTCATGGCTGGTATTGCGACCTGCGGCATCCTCGCATCACCCCCCAAAAGGCGGGCTGCCTCTAGCCAGCTTTTATATAAATTTTGCTGCGAAGCTGAAGGCTCGCCGCCCCGGGCCGCCTCCGCCCGGGCTGGAGGCGGGCGCGCGGCCCTCGGCCGCGGGGCTCACCCGGGGGCTCCCCAGGCACCTCCCGGGCGCGAGGCCCCGTGCGCCCGCCCGGATCGCCCCAAGGGGAGTTTACCCGGTGAAAATGCCGCGAAAACGCCGCCCGGCGGCGCCCCGGGGTGCGCCGGCGCGCTCGCCTCGCCGCAGGACATGGAGCCGGGGTTAAGGTTAATTCGGGCGGCGCGCCGGACGAGGCGTGGCAAAGCCGCCCGCTGACCTCCTGAGGAGGTACGTGTTTCCCAGGTCCGGCGCGCGCAGGGGGGACGTCGTGTCCGGCCCGGGCGTGGGGCTGGACGTGGGGATAGCCAGGGTCGGCGGAGGCAGGGTGATAGTGTCGCACTCGGACCCCGTGCACGGCGCTGTGAGGCACGTCGCGTGGCTCGCCGTCCACGTGGCCTCCAACGACGTCGCCACGGCCGGCACTAGGCCATCGTGGATACTGCCGGTCATCCTGCTGCCGGGGGCCTGGGACGAGCGCATGCTGGATGAGCTGACCTCCCAGGTTGACGCCGCGGCGAGGGAGCTGGGGGCCTCGGTGATAGGGGGGCACACGGGGGTGGTGGAGGGGCTCTCGAGGCCCCTCGTGGTCGCCACGGCCATGGGGGTGTGCGAGGAGGACAGGGTGATCACCGCAGCGGGGGCCCGCCCGGGGGACCTCGTCTACATGACCAAGTGGGCCGCGCTCGAGGGGACCGCCATCCTCTCCGAGGACTTCGAGGACCTGCTCCTGTCCAGGGGGGTCCCGCGCTCATCGGTGGAGTCCGCCAGGCGCCTGATGGAGCTCGTGAGCGTGGTCCCGGAGGCGGTCGCGCTCGCGGAGGCGGGAGCTGTCCACGCCATGCACGATCCCACGAGGGGAGGGATAGCCGAGGGGCTGGCGGAGATGGCGGTGGCCTCCTCGGTGAGCGTAGAGGTCTGGGAGGAGAGGATCCCGGTGCTGGAGCCCACCCGCGAGTTCGCCGCGGCCCTGGGGTTCGACCCCCTCTGGATGATAAGCAGCGGCGTCCTGCTCTTCGCGTCCCCGCCGGAGTCCAGGGGGGCGGTCGAGGGGGCGCTCGGGGGCCTCCCGCACGCGGAGATAGGGAGGGTGGTGGGAGCCGGCCCGCGCGTCATCATCCACAGGGCGGGGGGCGCCGACGAGGTGCTGGACGACGCCCACCCCGAGAGGGACGAGCTCGCGGAGCTCTGGAGGAGGAGCGGGCGGGCAGGCGATATTCCTCAACCGGTGCGCGATTGATAAAATTATTATATGTGTTATAAAAGAAACGTGTATGTAAAGAGACTTAGGAGCCCTGGGGTTTCTGGGAGGACTGGGCGGTCTGGGCCTGCTGCGCCGGCCTCCTCACGTAGACCTTGTTGCCCAGTATGAGGCTGCTGGGCACTACCACGATCGTGTTCGCGTCCTTCCTCACGTACGTGAACAGCGTCGTCACATCCTCCACGTCGCCCTCGTCGCCCAGCAGGGTCACGTGATCGGTTATGCGGAACGGCCGCGAGATCAGTATGAAGAGCCCCGAGATCGCGTTCCCGAGCACCTGCTGGGACGCGAAGCCCACCACCATCCCCAGGAAGCCGCCGAGCGCCACGCCGGCGGCGCCCCCGACCACGCCCCCGGCAATCGTGGCCACCATGGCGCCTATCCCGATGATGCGGAACACGTTCCTCACGGCGGCCGCCGTCGAGTGGTCGTACCTGGTCATCAGCGACCAGTAGATGACGTCGGCGAACGCGTAGACTATGAAGTAGCCGAAGAGAAGCCCGAGCAGTATGTTGACGTAGGGCGCGTACTCGGCCGCTGAGCTCACGTAGGTTGATATCATCGGTATGGCCACGTTATTGACGATCGCCGCGATAACGACGTAGACCACTATGAGCACTATGAGCCTGATGATCGCGCGGCCCATCCTCCTCGCGTATTCGGCCCTGGAAATTCCACCAGCTGCGCCCATTCTCGGGCACAAGTATTGCACGACATGGTTTATTAGTATTTACTACACCCGAAATGCAGCATATCAGGCCCTGCGACGCAGTTACTATGAAATAGCGCGCGGGATAGACCTCATCTAGAACGCATCCCCCGCGCACGGGCATTCCCGGGCAGGGAGCCCATCTCACGGTCGCCGGTGGAGGGGGTTTTCTCACGGTGCACCGGTGGCGCGTATCCACCAGGCGCATATTTAAGATATTGATACGTGACGCGCATCCAGGCGCATATTTAAGATATTAAGATATATGGATGATGTGTGACGCGCATCAATGACGCGGGATTCCCCGGCTCCCGGGGCCCTTCATTTGATGCCATTCCATTGTTTCATGGAATGGAAATAAAGAAGGGAAAGGACGGCGTCAGCCGCCGAAAGACGGCTGGGCGGTCGCGTAGCTCGGGGGCCAGACGGCCTGCGTGTAGACCGAGTTGGACGTCGGGTTGTAGTACATCTGCATGAACACTATGCTCTGGTTCGTCGAGTGCCAGAAGACCCCGG